>NZ_QBJB02000004.1:0-315322 GCF_003057675.2 Pantoea sp. RIT413 | reverse complement strand
CGAGGACGGCGCGGGGCGCGGATTGCTAAGGGGCGCGCCCACCCGGCCCTTAGCCCGTCCGCGTGCGGAAATGCCGCTGAAACTGCCAGAAGCCTGGCGGGCGGAACCCCTCCGGTGCCGCGCGCTGCTTAGCGCCCAGCCCCGCGCTGCTCAGCGCCCAGCCCCCGCGCTGCTCAGCGCACAACTCCCGCGCTGCTCAGCGCACAACTCCCGCGCTGCCCAGCGCACAACTCCCGCGCTGCTAAGCGCTACTCCCGCTAAGCCACTCCCGCACGGGGAGAAAATCCGTATAAAGCTGCGCTTCCGGTGAGCCGGGCTCGGGCTGATAGTCATATTCCCAGCGCACCAGCGGCGGCATCGACATCAGAATTGACTCGGTTCTGCCGCCAGTCTGCAGACCAAACAGCGTGCCGCGGTCCCACACCAGATTAAACTCAACGTAACGCCCGCGGCGGTAGAGCTGGAACTGGCGCTCGCGATCGCCCCACGGCAGTGCTTTACGGCGTGCAACAATCGGCAGATAGGCCTGCAGATAGCCGCGGCCGACCGCCTGCATAAAGTCAAAGCAGCGGTCAAAGTCTGGCGTGTTCAGATCGTCATAAAACAGACCGCCGATACCGCGCTGCTCATTGCGATGCTTCAGGTGGAAATAGTCATCACACCATTTTTTATAGCGCGGATAGACATCCTCGCCAAACGGCTCGCAAAGATTGGCTGCGGTCTGATGCCAGTGCATGGCATCCTCGGTAAAACCGTAGTAGGGCGTCAGATCAAACCCGCCGCCGAACCACCAGACCGGATCGGCACCGGGTTTTTCAGCGATGAAAAAGCGCACGTTAGCGTGGCTGGTCGGCACATAGGGGTTTTCCGGATGGACTACCAGTGAAACGCCCATCGCCTCAAAACTGCGTCCGGCAAGCTCCGGACGATGCGCGGTGGCTGAAGCGGGCATCTGGTCGCCATGCACATGGGAAAAGTTGACCCCGGCCTGCTCAAATACCGTGCCGTTACGCAGAACCCGGCTGCGTCCGCCACCGCCACCGGGACGCTGCCAGCTATCTTCGGTAAACGTTGCGCCGCCATCCGCTGCGGCCAGTTGATTGCAGATCTCATCCTGCAGCGTCAGCAAAAACGCCTTAACGCGTGAAATATCGGGATTGCTCATGCGTCACTCTCTCTGTAAATGTGCCGTAAGCTTACCACAGCCCGGGATCACGCCTGGCGACGATCGTATGCGGCAAAATAGTTAACAATTCCGCTGGCAATGGCGGTGGCGATCTTATGGCGAAAGGCGGGAGTGCCCAGCAGCTGCTCTTCATGCGGATTGGTAATAAACGAGGTTTCAACCAGCACGGAGGGAATAGAGGGCGACTTCAGCACGGCAAAGGCGGCCTGCTCGGTATGCTGACTGTGCAGATGATGCACCGGGCGGATCTGATCCAGGACGTGCTTGCCCAGCGTCAGGCTGTTGCGAATCGTATCGGTCTGCACCAGATCAAACAGAATCTCATTCAGATAGTGATCTTTCTGCTGTACGGCGGCGCCGCCTGCTTTATCTGCATCGTTTTCACGCTGCGACAGATAGCGTGCCATTGCGCTGCTGGCGCCGCGATTGGAGAGGGCAAATACCGAGGCGCCGTTGGCATCCGGGCTGGTAAAGCCGTCAGCGTGAACCGACATAAACAGGCTCGCGCCGTGCTGATGTGCAATCTCCACCCGCTGATAGAGAGGGATAAAGTGGTCACTGTCGCGCGTCAGTCGCACCTCAATATGCGGATGTGACTCCAGCAGCGTGCGCACGGTATTGGCAATCTCCAGAACAATATGCTTCTCCTCCGCGCCTTCCTGTCCCACCGCGCCGGAGTCGATACCGCCATGACCGGGATCGATCATCACAATTCGCTTACCGCTGGCAGCAGGTTTCGGTGCGGCATGACGCGGCGCCGCTGTGATCTCTGCCCGCGTCTCCTTCGCCTGAATTGCGCGCGGCGAAAGCACTGCCAGCGCCAGTCCCGAAAGGATCAGCTGGCGGCGGTTAGTCAGGCGTGAAAGCAGTGAAATCTTTTTCATTTACAGGTCCCTGGCGGAGAAATAAGCACAGTGTTATAACGTAACCGCCGCAGCACGGCGACCCCGCAACCATTTCAGCGTATTACTTTGTATTGCACGGTGCTAACCGGGATTTAGCCGCTTTTTTCTGCCATTGCGGAGCAGGAGGGTTGCGCCACGCAAAGAATGCGTGATAATCAGCGAATTATGCCGATCAGCAGGATACGTCGATGGAAATTCGCTCTTTCCGCCAGGAAGATTTTGATGAAGTAATCACGCTCTGGGAGCGTTGCGATCTGTTACGCCCGTGGAACGACCCGGAGCTGGATATCGAACGCAAAATGAATCATGACCCGGAACTGTTTCTGGTCGCTGAAGTGGGCGGCGAAGTGGTCGGCACGCTGATGGGCGGCTACGACGGTCATCGCGGCTCAGCCTACTATCTGGCTGTGCATCCGGACTATCAGGGGCGCGGCTTTGCCAATGCGCTGATGAACCGGCTGGAGAAAAAGCTGATTGCCCGCGGCTGCCCGAAAATTCATCTCATGGTGCGGGAAGAGAACGATCAGGTCGTGGCATTTTATGAAAAGCTCGACTATGAACCCGTGGAGGCGCTGCTGCTGGGCAAGCGGCTGATTGAAGATCGCGAATATTGATTGATCCGGCCGGCTAAACTTTTTGCCATCGCGTGACTCCAAGAGGCACGCAATAAAGTTGAAACCATGGAGTTAGCATGAAAGCTGTACGTTTTGCGGCGCTGGCGGCGGCGCTGGCCGTGTCAGGCTGCGCCACTACTGGCCAGGCACCGGCAGAGCATGAGAGCCACTGGTATAATCCACTGACTTACCACTGGGCCGCGCTCAACCCGCTAAGCTGGTTTGGCGGTTCTCTGCAGGTAACTGAGCAGGGTGTGGCGGGTCTCAATGGCAGCACCCTGATGAGTGAATCGTCTATTTCGCAGGCGCTGAATAATGATTACCAGCTGCGGCAGGGTATGCGCAGCGAACAGGGCGAGGTGGCTGAGTTCTGGCAGGCGCTGCAGGATGGCAAGGTGAAGCTGATCATCAGCGGTAAACCCACCGTTGAACGGATCGAGGTGCTGGATGCGGCAGCGGAGAGCAGCAGCGGCAGTAAAATCGGTGACCGCTTCAGCGATACGTTCACTAAAGCCTTCAACAACTGCAAAATGGTCGCAGGCCTCGATGCGCACGACGTTGAGTGCCAGGCGCCGGGCAGTCAGCATATCTTCTATGTCTACAGCGGCAAATGGCACGGCCCGGCGGGTCTGATGCCTTCAGATGACACGCTGAAAAGCTGGACGATCAGTAAAATTGTCTGGCAGCGCTAACCCTGCCGGGGGCCGCTTTCAGGCGGCCCACACCCGCCTGCGTATATTTCTGAAAACCTGCTTTTCTCTGCCGATCGCTTATGCCTTTTTCGACTTTTAAATCCCCAAAAGATATATAAAACCGTTACTGCTTTCCGGGAAGTTATAAATACACTGACAGCATCTACTGGCCCAGGCTGGATTTCTATTTATCAGGGTGCTGCATGACACTTCCGGTTTTGAAAACATGGCTCAGCGGCGTGGCGCTGTCACTGTCGCTGGCAGCGGCGGCGCAGGCAACGGAGCTGCTGAACAGCTCGTATGATGTGTCACGCGAACTTTTTGTGGCACTCAACGCACCCTTTGAACAGCAGTGGGATGCGGCACACCCTGGCGATAAACTCACGATTAAGCAGTCTCACGCCGGCTCGTCCAAACAGGCGCTGGCTATCCTGCAGGGGCTGCGGGCAGATGTCGTTACCTACAACCAGGTCACTGATGTGCAGGTGCTGCATGATAAAGGCAACCTGATTGCCGCTGACTGGCAAAGTCGTCTGCCAAATAACAGCTCGCCGTTCTACTCCACCATGGCGTTTCTGGTGCGCAAAGGTAATCCAAAGCAGATCCATGACTGGGCCGATCTGGCGCGCGACAACGTAAAGCTGATTTTCCCGAATCCGAAAACCTCCGGCAACGGCCGCTATACCTATCTTGCCGCCTGGGGCGCAGCGGAAAAAGCTGACGGTCAGGATCGCGCAAAAACTGAAGCCTATATGCAGAAGTTTTTGAAGAACGTTGAGGTGTTTGATACCGGCGGGCGCGGCGCGACCACCACGTTTGCTGAACGCGGTCTGGGTGACGTCCTGATTAGCTTTGAGTCAGAAGTAAACAATATCCGCAATCAGTATGGCAAAGATGATTACGAAGTGATTGTGCCGCGCAACAACATCCTGGCGGAGTTCCCGGTTGCCTGGGTAGATAAGAATGTGGCGCATAACAACACCGCTGACGCAGCTAAAGCGTATCTGAACTATCTCTACACCCCAGCGGCTCAGGCGATTATCACCCGTTACTACTACCGCGTGAACAATCCACAGCTGATGGCAGAGCAGAAGGATCGCTTCCCGCAGACCACACTGTTTAACGTCCATGAGGCGTTTGGCGGCTGGGAGCAGGTAATGAAAACGCATTTCGTCAGCGGCGGTGAACTGGATAAATTACTGGCAGCGGGGCGCGGCTGATGTTTGCTACAGCACAAAAACGCGTCCTGCCAGGTTTCGGCCTGAGCCTCGGCACCAGCCTGCTGTTTACCTGCCTGATTCTGCTGCTGCCTATCAGCGCGCTGCTGATGCAGCTGTCGCAGATGACGCTGGCGCAGTACTGGGCGGTGATCTCCAGTCCGCAGCTGGTAGCGGCTTATAAAGTAACGCTGCTGTCAGCCGGCGTCGCGTCGCTGTTCAACGCGGTGTTTGGCATGCTGATGGCGTGGATCCTGACCCGTTATCGTTTTCCGGGGCGTACGCTGCTGGATGGCCTGATGGATCTGCCGTTTGCCCTGCCCACAGCGGTAGCGGGGCTGACGCTGGCCGGACTCTTTTCCGTTAACGGCTGGTATGGTCAGTGGCTGGCGCATTTTGATATCAAAGTCTCTTATACCTGGATTGGTATCGCAGTAGCGATGGCCTTTACCAGCATTCCGTTTGTGGTGCGTACCGTTCAGCCGGTACTGGAAGAGCTGGGCCCGGAATATGAGGAAGCGGCGGAAACGCTGGGTGCCACGCCGTGGCAAAGCTTCCGGCGCGTGGTGCTGCCTGAGGTGGCTCCGGCGCTGCTGGCCGGAACGGCGCTCTCGTTTACCCGCAGCCTCGGGGAGTTTGGTGCGGTGATCTTTATCGCCGGCAACATCGCCTGGAAAACGGAAGTGACGTCACTGATGATTTTTGTTCGTCTGCAGGAGTTTGATTATCCGGCCGCCAGCGCTATCGCCTCGGTGATCCTTGCCGCCTCGCTGCTGCTGCTGTTTGCCATTAATACGCTGCAGAGCCGCTTTGGCCGTCGCCTGGGAGGTCACTAATGGCGGAGATTTCACACCTCAATCGCGCTGAGCGTGAGCCTTTTAACTGGGGCAAATGGCTGCTGATTGGCACCGGCGCACTGATATCGATACTGCTGCTGGTAGTGCCGATGATCTCTATCTTCTGGGAGGCGCTGGCGCAGGGCGCAGGCCAGGCGTTCAGCAACCTGCAGGATGGCGACATGCTGCACGCGATCTGGCTGACGGTGCTGGTTGCGCTCATTACCGTTCCGGTAAACCTGGTGTTTGGCACGCTGCTGGCGTGGCTGGTCACCCGCTTTACCTTTCCGGGACGGCAGCTGCTGCTGACGCTGTTTGATATTCCGTTTGCGGTATCACCGGTGGTGGCGGGCCTGATGTATCTGCTGTTCTGGGGCGTTAACGGCCCGGCGGGCGGCTGGCTCGATGCCCACAATATTCAGATTATGTTTGCCTGGCCCGGCATGGTGCTGGCGACCGTATTTGTCACCTGTCCGTTTGTGGTGCGTGAGCTGGTACCGGTAATGCTGAGTCAGGGGAGTAACGAAGATGAAGCTGCGGTGCTGCTTGGCGCATCGGGCTGGCAGATGTTTCGCCGCGTAACGCTGCCCAACATTCGCTGGGCGCTGCTCTACGGCGTGGTATTGACCAACGCGCGCGCCATCGGTGAGTTTGGTGCGGTATCGGTGGTGTCAGGATCGATTCGCGGTGAGACCTATACGTTACCGCTTCAGGTTGAATTACTGCATCAGGATTACAACACCGTGGGCGCATTCACTGCCGCCGCGCTGCTGACCCTGATGGCAATTGTAACGCTGTTTCTGAAAAGCGTGGTGCAGTGGCGATTAGAGCATCAGCAGAAGCGCCAACAGGAGGAAAATCATGAGCATTGAGATCAAACAAATTAATAAAGCCTTTGGCCGCACCCCGGTGCTGAATGATATCTCTCTGGATATTCCTTCCGGCGAAATGGTGGCGCTGCTGGGCCCTTCCGGCTCGGGCAAAACCACGCTGCTGCGTATTATCGCCGGGCTGGAGCATCAGAACAGCGGACAGATCTACTTTCATGGCAAAGATGTCAGCCGCATTCACGCCCGCGATCGCCAGGTGGGATTTGTTTTCCAGCACTATGCGTTGTTCCGCCATATGACGGTGTTTGACAATATCGCCTTTGGCCTGACGGTGCTGCCGCGCCGCGAGCGCCCTTCAGCCGCTGAGATCAAACAGCGCGTCACGCGCCTGCTGGAGATGGTACAGCTGGCGCACCTGGCAAACCGCTTTCCGGCCCAGCTCTCTGGCGGACAGAAGCAGCGCGTGGCGCTGGCGCGTGCGCTGGCGGTAGAGCCACAGATCCTGCTGCTGGATGAGCCGTTCGGCGCACTCGATGCGCAGGTGCGTAAAGAGCTGCGCCGCTGGCTGCGTCAGCTGCATGAAGAGCTGAAATTTACCAGCGTGTTTGTTACGCACGACCAGGAAGAGGCGATGGAAGTCGCGGACAGCGTGGTCGTAATGAGCCAGGGGAACATTGAACAGACAGGTTCCCCGGATGAAGTATGGCGCGAACCCGCTACCCGCTTTGTGCTGGAGTTCCTGGGCGAGGTCAATCGCTTTGAGGGCGAAGTACACGGCTCACAGTTCCACGTTGCCGCCCATCACTGGCCGCTGGGCTATACGCCAGCGCATCAGGGTCGCGTTGAACTCTTCCTGCGCCCGTGGGAAGTGGACGTGTCGCGGCAGAGCAGCCTGGAGACGCCGCTGCCGGTGCAGGTGCTGGAAGTGAGCCCGCGCGGACACTTCTGGCAGCTGGTTGTCGAGGCCGCTGGCTGGCACGCTGAGCCGTTTACCCTGGTCTTCGAAGGTGAGCAGGCGGCCCCGGTACGCGGTGAGCGTCTGTTTGTGGGGCTGCAGCAGGCCCGCCTCTATCAGGGGAATACCCCGCTGCGCCCGGTTGCCTTTGCCGAGAGCGCCTGATATTTTGACATCTCTTTCGGGCGGGACTTTCCCGCCCGTTTTTATTGCCTCTCTTGCGCCTGGAAAACGATCGTGACCACTCTGGAAAATACCATCGGCAATACGCCGCTGATCAGGCTGCAACGCCTGTCGCCCGATAATGGCAGCGAAGTCTGGCTGAAGCTGGAGGGGAATAACCCGGCCGGCTCAGTGAAAGATCGCGCAGCCTGGTCGATGATTCATCAGGCTGAGCTGCGCGGTGAAATCAGGCCCGGCGACAGGCTGATTGAAGCCACCAGCGGCAACACCGGTATTGCGCTGGCGATGATCGCCGCGCTCAAAGGGTACAGGCTGCGGCTGCTGATGCCGGAGAACATGAGTCAGGAGCGACAGGATGCGATGCGCGCTTACGGGGCCGAGCTGGTGCTGGTTACGCGTGAGCAGGGCATGGAAGGCGCACGCGATCTGGCGCAGGCGATGGCCGATCGCGGCGAAGGCCGGGTGCTCGATCAGTTTAACAATCCCGATAATCCGCTGGGCCACTATCTCACCACTGCTCCGGAAATCTGGCAGCAGACCGGCGGGCGTCTGACGCACTTTGTCTCCAGTATGGGCACGACCGGCACCATCAGCGGCGTGGGCCGTTTCCTGAAAGAGCACGCGCCGGCGGTCAAAGTGATTGGCCTGCAGCCGCAGGAAGGCAGCGCCATACCCGGTATTCGTCGCTGGCCTGAAGCCTATCTGCCTGGCATCTGGCGCCCTGAGGTGGTAGACGAGATCATGGATATGGGGCAGCAGGAAGCGGAAGAGACGATGCGTGCGCTGGCGCAGCGTGAAGGGCTGTTCTGCGGCGTGAGCTCCGGCGGCGCCGTGGCGGGGGCGCTGCGCATCGCCCGGGCGCAGCCCGGCAGCGTGATAGTGGCGATCGTCTGCGATCGCGGCGATCGTTATCTCTCCACCGGTGTTTTTCACTGACAGCATCTGCCCGGTCAGCCTGCTGCGCTGACCGGCTTGCCGCTTCTGTATCCGCGCATCTGACTGTAAGGATCGCGTAAATCCTGCTGCGTTTCTCCCGCAATCGGCACAAAATAGCACCACTTTAGCTGAGAGAAACCGATGAAAATCCTGCTTGTTGATGATGACGCTGAGCTGGGCACCATGCTCAGCCAGTACCTGCTTGCTGAAGGCTTTGAAACGCAGCTTGCCCTGACCGGCAGCGCCGGGATTGAGGGGGCACTGTCAGGCAGCTACAGCGCCATGATCCTGGATATCATGCTGCCTGACATGAGCGGCACCGACGTGCTGCGTCAGGTGCGCCAGAACAGCCGCCTGCCGGTGATCATGCTGACGGCAAAAGGCGACAATATTGATCGCGTGATCGGGCTGGAGATGGGCGCGGATGATTATGTCCCGAAACCCTGCTATCCGCGCGAGCTGGTGGCGCGCCTGCGTGCGGTTTTGCGCCGCGTGGAGGAGTTGCCGGCGGTGGCGGATAAAAAGGAGCCGCTCTGCCTGGGTGACCTGACGCTCAACCCGGCGACCCGCGTTACCGCATGGCAGGGCAGGGCGCTGGAGCTGACCGCGTCAGAATTTAACCTGCTGCAGCTGCTGCTGCGGGCGCCTGAGCGGGTGGTAACCAAAGATGAACTCTCTGAGCAGGGGCTGGGACGGTCGCGGGAAGCTTACGATCGCAGCGTTGATGTCCATATCAGCAATATCCGGCAGAAACTGGCGGCGCTGACAGCTGAGAGCGTGACGATTGAAACCGTGCGCAGTATTGGCTATCGCGTCCGATGAAGCGCAGCTATCGCGGGCGCATGTTCTGGAAAATCCTGCTGGGTTTCTGGCTGGTATTTCTGATTATCAGCCAGCTGCTCTGGCTCGGCTTTGCGCTGTCGGGCAGCCGGCATGAGCCGCCCGACATTGCCGCTGTACGGCGCATTGTGAATCTGCAGATGGCCTCCGCTGTCTCCGTTCTTGAGCGCGGCGGTCCGGCTGCGCTTGACGACATGATGGCTGACTGGTCTGCGGAAGATCGTCAGTTTTTCTCGGTGCTGCCCCAGCGTGCGACGGCGCCGCGCGCCGCCGGCAGGACGCAGCCAGCGTTTGGCGCGCCGTTTCACGGCCCCATTCCTGACGTGATAGTGCGCCAGGTAACAGACGCAGACGGCAACGGCTGGGAGCTGCGTTATGACGTCAGGGCGTTGCGGCGCGACAGCACCTTAGGCGAGCGCCCGCGCCGCATTCTGAATATTCCGCAACCGATGTTTATCTTCGCCGGTGCGCTGGGGCTGCTCTTCAGCCTGCTGCTCGCCTGGAATCTTACGCGCCCGATGCGCCAGCTGCGCGAAGGATTCGCCCGCGTAGCCAGTGGCGATCTCTCGGTGCGGCTCTGGCCGCTGATGCGCCGTCGTCACGATGAACTCTCCAGCGTGGCGCACGATTTTGATGCCATGGTAGAGCGGCTCGATACGCTGATTAACGCCCGCGAGGCGCTGCTGCACGATATCTCTCACGAGCTGCGTTCACCGCTGGCGCGCCTGCAGCTGGCAACCGGGCTGGCGCGTCAGACGCCGGCAACGGTCGCGGTATCGCTTAACCGCATTGATGAGGAAGCGCGTCGCCTCGACAAGATGATTGGCGAGCTGCTGACGCTGTCACGCGTCAGTCACGAAAGCCTGCCGGGAGAAGATTACTTTGATCTTCTCGGGCTGCTGGAGGTGGTTATAACCGATCTGCGCTATGAAGCGCAGCTGACTGGCGTGCTGGTGGAGTTTACCGCCGATGAGACGGCTGACTATACGGTGCGCGGTAACGCCGAGCTGATCCGGCGCGGCGCGGAGAATGTATTGCGAAATTCGCTGCGTTTTTCGCAGCAGGGGCAGGTGATCCGGGTAGATCTGCATGCGGAAGCCGCCTGGCTGACGATCTGCATTCGCGATAGCGGACCCGGCGTCGATCACAGCAAACTCTCCAGTATCTTCGATCCCTTTGTGCGGGTAAACACGCCGCTGGCCGGAAAAGGTTACGGCCTCGGGCTATCTATCGTCCGTAAGGTGATGCTGGCTCATCATGGCGAAGTTCAGGCGCAGAATATGCTGGAAGGTGGTCTTGAGGTGATTCTCAGGCTCCCGCACTGGCGCAAAGCGTAGCGAAAACAAAAACGGCACCCATCGGGTGCCGTTTTCAGAGAGTGCTAACGTCCGTTATTTTTTGATACGAATAACCGGCGTTTCGCCAACAGTTACCTGACCGGAAAGCTTGGTCAGATCTTTGATCTCATCCATATTCGAGATCACAACCGGTGTCAGCGTGGATTTCGCTTTCTCTTCCAGCAGCGGCAGATCGAACTCGATCACAACGTCGCCTTTTTTCACTTTCTGACCTTCTTCGGCGATACGTTTGAAGCCTTCACCTTTCAGCTCTACCGTATCGATACCGAAGTGGACAAACAGCTCAATGCCGTTGTCTGATTCAATGGAAAACGCGTGGTTAGTTTCGAAAATCTTGCCGATAGTACCATCAACCGGTGCAACCATTTTGTTGCCAGTCGGTTTGATTGCGATACCATCGCCCACGATTTTCTCAGCAAACACGACATCAGGTACGTCTTCAATATTGACAATTTCGCCTGACAGAGGCGCAACGATATCGATAGTCCCTGACGCGCTCTCTGATTTTTCGCCAAAAAGTTTAGAAAACAAACCCATGATCTTCTCCTAAGCAGTATTTTGGGGCCAGCATCACGTGGATCAGCAGAGCGTTTTTTCTTTAATGAACTTGTTGACCAGATTCATCAAATCTTCCGCTGTGGGTTGAGCCAGAGCCTGCTCTGCCAGAGCCTTAGCATCTTCGTAATTGGTATTACGAATGATTTTCTTGATGCTCGGGATCGAAATGGCACTCATGCTGAATTCGTCCAGCCCCATTCCCAGTAACAGTAGTGTAGCACGTTCATCACCCGCCAGCTCACCACACATGCCGGTCCATTTCCCTTCGGCATGTGATGCGTCGATCACTTGCTTAATGAGGCCAAGTACAGATGGCGTCATTGGGTTATAGAGGTGTGAAATCAAATCATTACCACGATCGACCGCCAGAGTATACTGCGTAAGGTCATTTGTCCCAATACTAAAGAAGTCGACTTCTTTCGCCAGATGACGGGCGATAACGGCTGAAGCCGGGGTTTCCACCATGATGCCCACTTCAATGGACTCATCAAAGGCTTTGCCCTCTTCACGCAGCTGCGCTTTCAGGGTCTCCAGCTCCGCTTTCAGGAAGCGTACTTCTTCCACCGAGATAATCATCGGGAACATGATACGCAGCTTGCCAAAAGAGGAGGCGCGCAGAATGGCGCGCAGCTGGGCATGCAGGATCTCTTTACGATCCATTGCGATACGAATTGCACGCCAGCCGAGGAACGGGTTCTCTTCTTTCGGGAGGTTCATGTAAGGCAGATCTTTATCGCCGCCGATATCCATCGTGCGCACGATAACCGCCTGAGAACCTACGGCCTCTGCGACGGCTTTATAGGCCTGGAACTGCTCCTCTTCTGAAGGCAGCGAATCACGGTCCATAAACAGGAATTCGGTACGATAGAGGCCCACGCCTTCTGCACCATTACGCTCTGCACCCGCCACGTCGCGAACGGTACCGATGTTGGCGCAGACTTCAACCTGATGACCATCCAGCGTAATGGCAGGCAGATCTTTCAGCTTGGCCAGCTCATGTTTCTCAGAAAGGTACTGAGTCTGAATCGCTTTCAGCTCTTCCTGTTCCGCTTCAGTTGGATTGACATAAATTTTATTGTTTACGCCATCCAGAATCAGAAAATCACCGTTTTTAACGGTGGTAGTCACGCTACCGGTGCCGACAATCGCAGGCAGTTCCAGCGAGCGCGCCATGATTGAGGTGTGCGAGGTGCGTCCACCCAGATCGGTGATAAAGCCCAGCACCTTTTTCAGGTTAAGCTGCGCAGTCTCTGATGGAGTCAGATCTTTTGCGACCAGAATCGCTTCTTCAGCAATAGAGCCGAGATCGACCATATGCAGGCCAAGAATGTTCTGCAGCAGGCGCTTACCGATATCACGTACGTCAGCTGCGCGCTCTTTCAGATACTCATCATCGAGCTCTTCCAGCGCTTTAGCCTGGCCTTCAACCACAGAGTGAGCCGCAGCGTCAGCGGTGACATGATCTTTTTTAATCAGGTCAATGATTTCCTGCTCAAGCTCTTCGTCTTCCAGCAGCATGATGTGACCTTCAAAGATCGCCGCTTTCTCTTCACCGAAGGTTTCACCGGCTTTGACGCAGATCGCCTGAAGCTGTTCTGCTGCTTTGCTACGTCCATCAAGGAAGCGCTGAACTTCCTGATCAACCTGGTCGTCTGTAATCTTTTTACGGTTGATGACGATCTCATCTTCTTTCAGCAGCAGTGCTTTGCCGAAAGCGATACCCGGTGATGCTAAAATGCCTGAAATCATAACCCTACCTTTTTATCACGATGGCTCGTTGACCCGATGCATTGCCATTGTCGTGGAGCAGTACTCTAGTGAAGCGATATCGCGGACAGGTTGTCCGCGATCAAGATAGTTGCACTCAATGGGGCAAAGGAGTCGATTTGGTGGTGACCGCGCGAAGTTACTCGAGCTCGGCCATCAGCTTAACCAGATGTTCAACTGCCTGCTGCTCATCTTCACCTTCAGCAGAGAGCGTGACTACGGTTCCCTGGGTCAGACCCAGCGTCTGCAGCTTAAACAGGCTTTTTGCGCTGGCAGATTTGCCGTTGGAAGTCACAGTGATTTCTGACTGGAACGCCTTAGCTTCTTTGACGAACTGTGCAGCAGGACGCGTGTGCAGACCGTTTGGTGCGGTAATGGTAACTTCTTGCTGGAACATGCTATTTCCCCAACTTTTTCAGGTTTGGTGTTATGGATCTAAAGTCTAGCCTGGAGCCGTAACTTTAGCCTGTGTAGGTACGCTGGTATGGCATCATGCTGACCAGAAAAGGACGCTCTGATGAATAAGCCATTTTTGCAATGACGGATCAACAACTGCGTTTGTTCGTCACCGGGTTAATTATGCCGTGATTCGCCATTTCGCCAAATCAGTAAATCGATTCAGCTTGATCCACTTCAAGGGCAGATTAATTTCAGGCACCGAAATAATTGGCAGCTTAAATACCAGAGCGGCATCACTGAAATCAATCTGCCCGGTGATGAAAGTGAGATCTGCGCCACAAAAAAGCACCCGGAGGGGTGCTTTTTTCGACACTTTAAGACTTTGACGATTACTGCTGCAGCTCTTTTTCCGTGAACAGATCGGCAAAGAGTGCGGTGCTGAGATAGCGTTCGCCGGAAGAGGGCAGGATCACCACAATATTCTTGTTTGCGAAGGCTTCATCTTCCTGCAGCTTCAGCGCAGCAGCCACCGCCGCACCCGATGAGATGCCGGCAAGAATACCTTCTTCTTCCATCAGCTGACGCGCCGTGCTGATCGCTTCATCGTTGGTGATGGCAATAACCCGATCGACCAGCTGCAGATCAAGGTTACCGGGAATGAAGCCTGCGCCGATGCCCTGAATTTTATGCGGACCCGGTTTGATCTCTTCACCCGCCATCGCCTGTGCGATAACCGGCGAGTCGGTAGGTTCTACCGCCACGGTAATTAGCTCTTTTTTGCCTTTGGTATTCTTGATATAGCGACTTACGCCGGTCAGGGTGCCGCCGGTTCCTACACCGGCAATAAAGACATCAACTTCGCCATCGGTGTCTTCCCAGATTTCCGGCCCGGTGGTTTTTTCATGAATCTCCGGGTTAGCCGGGTTGCTGAACTGCTGCAGCAGAACATACTTATCCGGATCGCTGGCAACAATCTCTTCCGCTTTGGCGATGGCGCCTTTCATGCCTTTTGGCCCTTCGGTCAGCACCAGATTGGCACCCAGCGCTTTCAGCAGCTTACGACGCTCAATTGACATCGTCTCTGGCATGGTCAGCGTTAGCTTGTAGCCGCGTGCAGCGGCGACGTATGCCAGGGCGATACCCGTGTTACCGCTGGTCGGCTCAACCAGTTCTACGCCAGGCTTCAGAATTCCGCGTTTTTCTGCATCCCAAATCATATTGGCACCGATACGGCACTTGATGCTGAAGCTCGGGTTACGCGACTCGACCTTCGCCAGAATACGTCCGTTACCGATGCGGTTCAGTCGAACCAGCGGCGTATGACCAATTGTCAGCGAGTTGTCTTCGTAGATCTTACTCATTGCCCGTCCTTAACTGTATGAAATATTGGGAACCCTTTGAGGATACCTGTTCTGTCTCTGCGCGGAAGGAAAGAAATAGTATATCTATATAGCCCGTGACCATAAGCCGTGCGGAAAAATGCATAAGCCTGGATCGCTGCGGTTAATGACGAGCTAAATCAGCACGATAGCGATCGACCCACATCGCGGTCGCCCCGCATACGGCCACCGGCATAATCACCAGATTCAGAATAGGTATCATGGTAAACAGGCTGACCATCGCGCCAAACTGCATATTGGCGACTTTATGCCGCCGCAGGGCAGTGCGCATATGCGGAAAGCTGACCTTATGGTTGTCAAACGGATAGTCGCAGTACTGGACAGAAAGCATCCATGCGCTGAACAGAAACCACAATACCGGCGCCACTATCTGACCAAAGCCAGGGATAAAATAGAGCAGCAGCAGGCCCAGCGCACGCGGCAGGTAGTAACCCAGCTTCTGCAGTTCACGTTTCATAATGCGCGGCAGATCTTTAAGCAGGCCCATCCAGCCACTGTCAGGCAGCGGCCTGCCGGTGAGTTGTCCCTCCAGCTGTTCAGCCAGCAGGCCGCAAAAGGGAGCGGCAATCAGGTTGGCGAGCGTGGAAAAAAAATAGCCAAACACCAGCACGATTGAAATCACTGAGAGCGGCCAGATGAGATAGCTCAGCCACTGCAGCCAGTCGGGCACGTGTGAAAGCAGCTGAGGGATCCACTCTCCCAGCCGCCGGAACAGCCAGTAAAACGCGCCGCCGAGCAGCAGCACATTCACCAGCAGCGGCACAATGACATAGCGGCGGATCCCCCGCATATGCACCAGGTTCCAGCCGCGGGCAAAGTAGTGAAGACCATTAAATGATGAGACTGAATTCTCTGCGGGCATAACAAGCCTTTCTCCTGTAAGTAGCGGCATCAACATCATACCCTGGCTTTTCCCGGTGAGCTGGCCTGCTTTGTGCGAAAAAACAGCGAAAAAGCGTCGGCTGGCTATCTTATTTGTCAGAAAATAGTGCGCAGACTTGCACTTGTGTAGCAGGGCAAATACAGTTAGAGGATAAAGTTTGCCGTGGTGGCAAGGTATTGGAACAACAGAGAATACAATGATGCAGGATTTGCGTCTGATATTAATCGTTGTTGGCGCGATCGCCATAATAGCGCTGCTTCTTCACGGACTGTGGACCAGTCGTAAAGAGCGTTCGTCCGTATTTCGCGATCGCCCGCACAAACGTCTCAAACAGCGCGATGATGCGGATGACGATCTGCTGAGTGATGAAGAGGATGGCGTCGGTGAAGTGCGCGTCCATCGTCAGCATGACGACAGTGATGAACCTGTGTTCACCGCGCCGCCAGCCAAACCGGCCGCGCCGCGAGCGCCGGAGCCGGCACGCCAGCCTTTCACACAGCATGAAACCCCGCTGACGGGCGATCCGCTGCTGGACAGCAAGCCTGCGCCTGCGCACTCCGCGCCGCAGCAGCCTGTTTCTCCGCCGCCTGTGCAGCAGCCTGCTGCGCCGCAGCCGGTTGCGAAACCGCAGCCTGCGCCGGTACAGGCCGATCCGCTGCTGGATAACGAACCTCTTCCAGCGGTACAGCCCGCTCCGGAATTCAGCGCTGCACCTGAGCCTGAAGCCGTACCTGAGCGTGAAGCGACGCCAGCCCCGCAGGAACCGCAGCCTGCAGCGCCTGGCAGTAAAAAAGAGACGGTACTGGTTCTGCACGTTGCCGCTCATGCAGGCGGTGCGCTCAACGGTGAAGCGCTGCTGCAGGGCGTGTTACAGGCGGGCTTCCAGTTTGGCGAGATGAACATTTTTCACCGCCATCTGAGTCCGGCCGGCAGCGGCCCTGTTCTGTTCAGTCTTGCTAACATGGTGAAGCCGGGTTCCTTCAACCCTGACACCATGGGCGACTTCACGACACCTGGCGTCTCAATGTTTATGATGGTGCCATCCTACGGCGACGCGCATCAGAACTTTAAGCTGATGCTGCAGTCAGCCCAGCGTATTGCCGATGACGTCGGCGGCGTGGTGCTGGATGACGAGCGTCGCATGATGACGCCGCAGAAGCTTGAGACTTACAAAGCCCGCATTCGCGAGGTGGTTGGCGGCTAACCGCTACGGCAGTATTACATGTTTACGCCCGCCATTTGCAGCGTGAAACAGAGTCACTCTCAACCCCCGCCAGCCGGGGGTTTTTTATCGGATAAACACTATGAAATCAGTTCAGGAGCAGATCGCAGCGCTCAGTACCACGCTGCGTCATCATGAGTATCTCTACCACGTGATGGATGCGCCGGAAGTCCCGGATGCTGAATATGACCGGCTGATGAATCAGCTGCGCGAGCTGGAGCGTGCGCATCCCGATCTGATTACCCCCGACTCACCTACGCAGCGGGTCGGCGCGGCGCCGCTGACCGCTTTTGAGCAGGTGCGGCATGAAGTGCCGATGCTGTCGCTGGATAACACCTTTGATGAGGCAGGGTTCCGCGCCTTTAACAAACGCGTACAGGATCGGCTTAAGAGCAGCGATGAGCTGACCTACTGCTGTGAACTCAAACTTGATGGTCTGGCGGTCAGCCTGCTGTATGAAAACGGCTTACTGGTGCGGGCCGCTACCCGCGGCGACGGCACAACCGGCGAAAATATCACCGCTAACGTGCGCACCGTCCGGGCGATCCCGCTGCGGCTGCGGGGCGATAATATCCCGGCGCGGCTGGAAGTGCGCGGTGAAGTGTTTATGACTGAAAGCGGGTTTGAAAAGCTCAATGAGGAAGCGCGGCGTACCGGTGGCAAAGTCTTTGCGAATCCGCGCAATGCGGCAGCCGGCTCACTGCGTCAGCTCGATCCCCGCATCACCGCCAGACGCCCGCTAACCTTCTTCTGCTACGGTTTTGGCCTGCTGGAGGGCGGCGAGATCCCGGCCAGCCACTGGGAACGCCTGCAGCAGTTTAAAGCCTGGGGTTTACCGGTCAGTGAGCGGATAAAACGGGTTCATACCGCTGATGAAGCGCTGGCGTTTTATCATCATATTGAGCAGGAGCGGCCTGAACTCGGGTTTGATATCGACGGCGTGGTAATCAAAGTCGATTCACAGGCGCTGCAGGAGCGGCTCGGTTTTGTGGCGCGCGCGCCGCGCTGGGCGATCGCCTTCAAATTCCCGGCACAGGAGCAGCTGACCATGGTGCGCGACGTTGAGTTTCAGGTCGGACGCACCGGAGCCATTACGCCAGTAGCGCGTCTCGAACCCGTGCAGGTCGCAGGCGTCATGGTAAGTAATGCCACTCTGCATAACGCCGATGAGATCGCCCGTCTCGGCCTGCGCATCGGCGACCGGGTAGCGATTCGCCGCGCTGGCGACGTGATCCCGCAGGTGGTCAGCGTGGTAGAGTCTGACCGGCCGGCTGACGCGCGTGAAATTGTGTTTCCGCAGCACTGCCCGGTGTGTGGCTCTGACGTGGAGCGGGTAGAGGGTGAAGCGGTAACGCGCTGTACCGGAGGGCTGATCTGCGGTGCCCAGCGTAAAGAGGCGCTTAAGCATTTTGTCTCGCGTCGCGCCATGGATGTGGATGGCATGGGAGATAAAATCATCGATCAGCTGGTTGAGAAAGAGTATGTGAAAACGCCAGCCGATCTGTTTCGCCTGACGGCCGGTAAACTGACCGGACTGGATCGCATGGGGCCGAAATCGGCACAAAACGTGGTGGCCGCACTCGAAAAAGCTAAACTGACGACGCTGCCGCGGTTCCTGTATGCGCTGGGGATCCGCGAGGTGGGTGAAGCCACGGCAGCTAACCTCGCCCGTCACTTTGGCGAGCTGGAGCGGGTGATTAATGCCGATCTCGATGCGCTGATTGCCGTGCCGGATGTGGGTAAGGTTGTTGCCGCTCACGTCCGCAATTTTATGGAAGAAGAGAGCAACCGTGAGGTGATCCGCGAGCTGACAGAAGAGATCGGCATTCACTGGCCTGCCGTCGCGGTGATCAAAGCAGAAGAGATCGACAGTCCCTTTGCCGGTAAAACGGTGGTGCTTACCGGCTCTCTGTCGCAGATGAATCGCGATGATGCGAAAGCGCGTCTTGCCGCGCTGGGCGCCAAAGTCAGCGGCAGCGTATCAAAGAAAACCGATCTGCTGATCGCCGGCGAAGCGGCGGGCTCCAAGCTGGCGAAGGCCCAGGAGCTGGGTATTCCGGTTATTGACGAAGCGGAGATGATCCGCCTGCTGGACGCATAATATGGAGAAACAGCAGCTGCTGGCTATCGCCAGCACGGTGATGCCGTTTGGTAAATATCAGGGCCGGCTGCTGATCGATCTGCCGGAAGAGTACCTGCTCTGGTTTGCGCGCAAAAATGCGTTTCCGACGGGTACGCTGGGTGAGCTGATGCAGCTGACGCTGGCGATTAAAATTGAGGGGCTGCAGGGGCTGATCGCACCGCTCAGGCGCCCCCCGCAATAAAAAAGCCCGCTTGCGCGGGCCGTTTTTTATGACTTCTGCACCTCTGGCTGCTGCGCCAGCCGCTTTTCATTACCTGCTTTATAGCGCTGAGCAATGAACGAGCAGATCATCAGCTGTACCTGATGAAAGATCATCAGCGGCAGCACAATAATGCCTACCGCACTGGCCGGGAAAAGAATATTAGCCATCGGCACGCCGTTCGCCAGGCTCTTTTTCGAACCGCAGAACAGCACCACAATCTCATCAGCCCGGCTGAAACCAAACAGCCGTGAGGCACCAATATTGATTGCCAGCGCAATCAGCAGCAGCAGCAGGCTGCCTGCCAGAATCCACAGCAGGGTATCGACGCCAACGCGATGCCAGATGCCATTTACCACCGCTTCACTAAAGGCTGAATAGACAACCAGCAGAATCGAGGTTTGATCGGTTTTGCCAATCAGGCTGCGATGCTTTTCCACCCAGCCGCCGATCCAGCGGCGGGAGAGATGACCGACAACAAACGGCACCAGCAGCTGCATCACAATCTTACCAATCTGCTCCAGGCCGTTACCCGGCGCCGCACTGTGTACGTTCATTACCAGATTGACCAGCAGAGGGGAAATAAACACGCCCAGCAGGCTGGAGGCGGACGCAGCGCAGACCGCCGCCGCAACATTCCCGCCTGCCATAGAGGTAAAGGCGATAGAGGATTGTACGGTGGCAGGCAGAATGCAGAGGTAGAGGAAGCCGGTATAGATTTCAGGCCCGACGTTAACCGGGTGCCACCAGACCAGCAGCAGCCCGAGCGCCGGAAAAATCACAAACGTGCTGCACATAATCCACAGATGCAGACGCCAGTGGCTGCTGCCGGCAATAATCTTCTCGCGCGACAGTTTGGCACCGTGCATAAAGAAGAGCAGGGCGATAGCGGCAGTGGTGAGGTATTCAAAAAAGTCGACAAAACCGCCGCGTGCCGGCAGAAAGCTGGCCAGCAGTACGGTAATGATGAGTTTGATCATCATTGGATCGAGTCGTAAAAAGCCCATTGTTAACGTCCGGTTAAAAGAAAAAGTCTGGCAGAGATTGTGCGCTAAGCGCGTTTAGAAATAAAATTGATTTATTGCATTAATCTATGAGCAGAATCGATGAATTATACGTTACGCCAGCTGCGTACTTTTGTTGCTGTTGCCCGACAGGGAAGCTTTAGCCAGGCGGGGCAGCTGATAGGGTTAAGCCAGTCGGCGGTAAGCCATAGCGTGAAAGAGCTGGAGGCGGAAATAGGCGTGCGCCTGCTGGACCGCACGACGCGTGAAGTATTGCTGACCGGGGCAGGGCAGCAGCTGGCAACCCGGCTGACGCGCCTGCTGGAAGAGCTGAATACCACGCTGCTGGACGTGCGCAGTTACGGCGAGCAGCGCAGCGGCACGGTGCGGGTTGCGGCCAGTCAGACGCCCTCTGCGCATCTGATGCCGCAATGTCTGGCCAGCACGCAGCAGCACTATCCCGATATCCGCGTGATCCTGCACGACAGGGTGCAGCAGGCCGTGTTGCACAGCGTGCGTAATGCGGAGGTTGATTTCGGGATTGTGATTGGCCCGCTGGGTGACGCAGAGTTTGACGCCGAAGAGATCCTGCAGGAGCCTTTCCTGCTGCTCTGTCACCAGAATGATACGCTGGCGCAAACCGAGAGCGTTACCTGGGCGATGCTGACAGATCGCAATATGGTACTGCAGGACTACGCCTCAGGCAGCCGGATGCTGGTGGACGCAATACTGCAGCAGCTCGCTGTCAGGGTGAATGTGGTACAGGAGATTGGTCATCCGGCCACCCTCTATCCGATGGTGGAAGCGGGCATCGGCATCAGCATTTTACCGGCGCTGGCGCTGCCGCTGCCTTCGGGACGTAAGCTGGTGGTACGCCGGCTTTATCCGGAGATGAACCGCAGTCTGATGCTGATCAAACGTAAAAACCGTTCGCTTACGCCCGCTGCGGAGGCGGTCTGGCAGGAAGTGCGTCAGCAGGCTGAGCTGCTGACGCAGACTCGCTCACTCTATCCGGCGTTTTAGATATAGACGTCGAGCTGGTTGTCTGGCGTTGGCCGGTTAATGCCATCCGCCCGGGCGCTCACCGGCTGTTCAGTCTGCTGCTGCTGTTCTGCCTTTTCCGCTTCGCGCTGCTGAATCTGAGCAATCTGTGCATAGAGCATCTGGATCTGGCTCTCCAGCATCTGCTGCTGTTCTGATTTTTGCTCCTGCGTCAGCGTATGATTGTCCGCCAGAGATTTGAGCTGGCTGGTAATAGCGGCGATCTGTTTATTAATAGCGGCAATCTCAGAGGCTGCCCCGCCTCCGCTGCTGCCCCCGGCCCCGATAGTGCTGATACCTGATATTGTCGTCATCATTTTCTCCTTGCCATAAACTCTGAAGGTTATCGGCAGCAGAAGTAAAGGCTTCAGGCGTGCAACCTGGAATGTTGAGGGCCGCGCTGATTTCAGGGCCGCATAAATGCGACCCCTACAGGTGCGAGCAGAGCGGCTTATTTGTAGGGGCGGCATTAATGCCGCCCAAAAGAAACAAAAAAAGCGCCCATAGGGCGCTTTTTTCTGAATTTGGTGGGTCGTGCAGGATTCGAACCTGCGACCAATTGATTAAAAGTCAACTGCTCTACCAACTGAGCTAACGACCCGAAGTGGTGGGTGATGACGGGTTCGAACCGCCGACCCCCTCCTTGTAAGGGAGATGCTCTACCAACTGAGCTAATCACCCACTTCGGTACTTCTTTAACAGGCTGTCTGGCTAAGATATGGTGGGTGATGACGGGTTCGAACCGCCGACCCCCTCCTTGTAAGGGAGATGCTCTACCAACTGAGCTAATCACCCATATCTTATCTCTTACTACCTGTTCACTGCGGGCCACCTTAAGAGTGGTGGGTGATGACGGGTTCGAACCGCCGACCCCCTCCTTGTAAGGGAGATGCTCTACCAACTGAGCTAATCACCCCCGCTGTGTGGAGTCGCATTATAGGGATCCTTCGAAGTGAGTCAACGCTTTTTAAAATTAAAATGTTTGTTCGCTTTAAAAATAGTCACCCTGAAGGGGTTTTAGCCAATGTGCTGGTTTTATTAGCAGAAAAAGCCGTTTGCGCTGCGGCAGCGGCGGTGAGAGTGATTGAGGAATCATCTCCACCTGCTAGAATGTGCGCACTGTTTTTTCGCGTTAACCCGTTTTTTTGTCATCCAGATAAGAAAACCTGCGCATCTAAGGCAATGCTGAATGAAAATTAAAACCCGCTTCGCCCCCAGCCCGACCGGCTATCTGCACGTTGGAGGCGCCCGCACCGCGCTTTACTCCTGGCTTTTTGCACGTCATTACGAAGGCGAGTTTGTCCTGCGTATTGAGGACACTGACCTGGAGCGCTCCACGCCGGAAGCGATCGAAGCCATTATGGATGGCATGAACTGGCTGAGCCTTGACTGGGATGAAGGTCCTTACTATCAGACCAAACGTTTTGACCGCTATAACGACGTCATTGATGAGATGCTGGAAGCGGGCACCGCCTACAGGTGCTACTGCTCCCGCGAGCGTCTTGATGCACTGCGTGAAGAGCAGATGGCTAACGGTGAAAAGCCACGCTATGACGGTCGCTGCCGCGACAGCCATGAACATCACGCTGCTGATGAGCCGTGCGTGGTCCGTTTCCGTAATCCGCAGGATGGCTCTGTCATCTTTGACGATCAGATCCGCGGCCCGATTGAATTCAGCAATCAGGAGCTGGACGACCTGATCATTCGTCGTACCGATGGTTCACCGACCTACAACTTCTGCGTAGTGGTGGATGACTGGGACATGGGGATCACGCACGTTATCCGTGGTGAAGATCACATCAATAACACACCGCGTCAGATCAACATCCTGAAAGCGATTGGCGCGCAGGTTCCTGTCTATGCGCACGTCTCCATGATCCTCGGTGATGATGGTAAAAAACTATCCAAGCGTCACGGCGCGGTAGGCGTGATGCAGTATCGCGACGATGGCTATCTGCCGGAGGCGCTGCTTAATTATCTGGTTCGTCTGGGCTGGTCTCATGGCGATCAGGAGATCTTCAGCATTCCTGAGATGAAATCGCTGTTTACGCTGGATGCGGTCAGTAAATCAGCCAGCGCTTTCAACACTGAAAAACTGCAGTGGCTGAATCACCACTATATTACTACGCTGCCGCCAGAGTATGTGGCGACGCATCTGCAGTGGCACATTGAACAGCAGCAGATCGATACCCGCACCGGGCCTGAACTGGCAAAACTGGTGACGCTGCTGGGCGACCGCTGCAAAACGCTGGTGGAGATTGCCGCTTCCTGCCGCTACTTCTATGAAGAGTTTGACGCCTTTGATGCGGATGCCGCGAAGAAGCATCTGCGTCCGGTTGCGCGTCAGCCGCTGGAGCGGGTGCGTGACAAGCTGGCTGCACTGAGCGACAGCGACTGGAATGCAGAGCAGATTCACCATGCGATTCAGAGCGCGGCGGATGAACTTGAGCTGGGTATGGGGAAAGTGGGCATGCCGCTGCGTGTTGCCGTTACCGGAGCAGGGCAGTCGCCGGCGCTGGATGTGACCGTGGAAGCGATTGGCCGCAGCCGCAGCGTTGCGCGGATTGATAAAGCGCTGGCATTTATTGCTGAGCGCGAAGCTAACGCCTGATAGCTTATCGCTCTCGCACGCCGCGGGAGAGTTATCAATCAGGTACAACAAAAAAGCCGGAAGCAATTGCCTCCGGCTTTTTTATGCATCCTGAATACCCAGCCTTTCCAGAACACCGCGGATCCCTTCACGCAGTAACAGGGCGGCGAGCTGGTCCTGTTCTGTCTGCGTCATTTGCTGGACAGAATTTATTAATAACGCAGGTAACGTATTCTGCTGAGCGGCGTAATTCGCTGCCGGTTCACTCGCGTGGCGGGTGGACTGAATAAAGCTTTTCACCCGCTCATCGATATGGATCAAACGCGCTTTGCCGCCCTGTACGCCGGGCTTAGGCGTGGTGGTCCAGTTTTCGCGTTTGATCCATTTGTTCACCGTCTGCCGACTGTAGCCCGTTTCAAGCGCGAGCTCTTCGGGGGTTAGCCATTCCTTTTTCACGATGCTGTCCCTGTTGAATACATTAGCTCTACATATTACAACAAAACGTTACTGGGAAAAGTAATCCGGACAGAAAATGCTTTTTACGACCAATAAAAGACATTAATAGGTTACGAGGCTTCGCGAGCAACTGCCTGTTCAGGGCGGAACGCCAGGAAATAGGTCAGACCGACGAAGATAGCTCCCCCTACGGCGTTGCCAAGGAACACGGCAATTACGTTAGGCGCAAACTCGGCCCAGCTCATCTGACCCGCAAAGATAGCCGCCGGCACAATAAACATGTTCGCCACGACGTGCTGGAAACCAATGGCCACGAACGCCATCACCGGGAACCACATCCCCATGATTTTGCCCACCATATCTTTACTGGCAAACGCCAGCCATACCGCCAGGCAGACCAGCCAGTTACAGCCCACGCCAGAGATAAAGGCATGCAGGAAATCGGCGCTGACTTTAGCGTGCGCAATCGCAACGGTTTTTTTCAGGTAGTCACCTTCCGTCATGCCCAGCATATGCCCAAAGAACCAGGCGACGGCGACGCTACCAATAAAGTTCGCAACCGTAACCCAGAACCAGTTACGCAGGACGCTCAAAGCGCTGATACGGCGGGCAAACCACGCCACCGGCAGCGTCATCATATTGCCCGTCAGCAGCTCACCGCCAGCCAGCACGGTCAGAATCAGACCGACCGGGAATACGGCAGCGCCCAGGAAGCTGGAGAATGAGCCCCATTCAGCAGGCAGCTGGTTAATGACGTGCAGATCAAGCAGGAAGCCGGTAGCGATAAAGGCACCGGCCATAAAGCCAAGGATTAATAAGGTTGAAACGGGCAGGCGGCTTTTAGCCACGCCAGCCTGAATCGCCAGCTGGGCGATCTCTTTAGGAGTATGTAGTGACATAATTCTCTTTTTCTTTTATTAAACAAAGGGATGATTTTACCGGTTATTAAGGAGCTAACCCTGGCAGGTCAACCGGTTAATTAGCGTGCGAAGTTTTACACGGACCATTAACGAAAACAAGCCTGGCGCTAACATCTTTAACCTGAATTTAACCCGCCAGCGCGCTGCTTTTTGGCCACCATCAGCAGCAGGAGGAGCATAAGTGGCGAAAAAAAGGTCACTACAATACGGGTTTGCCGTCTTTTTCAGCGATTGCACACAGAACGAGAATTTGCCGTTGACACACTCAGAGCGGTTTCATATTATGCCGTCCGTCGGGTCTGCCCGGCAGTTTTTTCGGTACGGGGCTATAGCTCAGCTGGGAGAGCGCTTGCATGGCATGCAAGAGGTCAGCGGTTCGATCCCGCTTAGCTCCACCAAACCGCTCCCAACGGTTTGAACCGAAAGAATGATTCCAGATGTGGGGGTATAGCTCAGCTGGGAGAGCGCTTGCATGGCATGCAAGAGGTCAGCGGTTCGATCCCGCTTATCTCCACCAAATCTTCGTTGTTGCTCTGAATATCTTCCCGTTACTGCGATAAATCTCTTCCTGAATGACCTTTTCTGTCAGTTCTGCTCCCTGCAACGCACGCTTTATAGCGGCAGCTATTCCGTTGATGAAAATCAGTGATGTGCAGAAAGCGCAGAGAAAAGCGGGAAGCGTGGTGCTGAAGGCGTAACGGCTGAGCAGGAGAGCAGGGCGAGCCGAAGCCCGCCCTGATAATCAGAAAGCGAGTACCAGACCGGCAATGGCAGCTGAGAGCACGCTGACCAGCGTTGAACCGTAGAGCAGTTTCAGGCCAAAGCGTGATACCACGTTGCCCTGTTCTTCATGCAGTCCTTTAATCGCGCCAGCCACAATCCCGATGGATGAAAAGTTAGCGAACGATACCAGGAACACCGAAAGAATGCCCTCTGCGTTAGGTGACAGCTGGCCTGCAACTTTCTGCAGATCCATCATCGCCACAAATTCGTTAGAGACCAGTTTGGTGGCCATGATACTGCCTACCTGCAGCGCTTCATGAGCCGGAACACCCATCACCCAGGCAAACGGATAGAATACATAGCCCAGCACGCCCTGGAAGCTGATACCAAAAATCAGGTCAAACAGCGCATTCAGACCGGAGATCAGGGCAATAAAGCCAATCAGCATAGCCGCAACGATAATCGCCACTTTAAATCCGGCAAGAATATATTCACCCAGCATCTCAAAGAAGCTCTGACCTTTATGCAGATCCTGCAGCTGCAGATCTTCTTCATTCTCTACGCGGTAAGGGTTGATCAGCGACAGAACGATAAAGGTACTGAACATATTCAGCACCAGTGCGGCAACCACATACTTTGGCTGCAGCATGGTCATGTAGGCGCCAACAATGGACATCGATACGGTCGACATAGCGGTGGCCGCCATGGTGTACATACGACGCTGCGACATTTTGCCGAGAATATCTTTATACGCGATGAAGTTTTCTGACTGTCCCAGAATCAGAGAACTGACGGCGTTAAAAGACTCCAGCTTGCCCATGCCGTTCACTTTTGACAGCACGGTTCCGATACCGCGGATGATCCACGGCAGAATGCGGAAATGCTGCAAAATACCGATCAGCGCAGAAATAAAGACGATAGGGCATAAAACATTAAGGAAGAAGAAGGCGAGTCCCTTTTCGTTCATGCCGCCAAACACAAAATTGGTGCCTTCACCTGCATATTTCAGCAGGTAATCAAACATGCTGGCAAAGCCCTTAACAAAGCCCAGTCCCGCCTCAGAGGTCAGGAAAAACCACGCCAGCAGGAGTTCAATCACTAAAAGCTGTGCGATATAGCGAAAGCGAATACTTTTACGGTCGTGACTGACCAGCAGGGCCAGCACGCCGACGACCACCAGTGCTAAAAGGAAATGCAAAATATGGGACATATCGGCTCCAAATTTGAGGAGGGTTGTATTTTGCTGCGTATTCTATGTAACACGTTACTTAAAAACGAGATCAAACCCGCATTATAAGTATTCAGTATCGCAATTTTTTGCGGATAACTCTGCCTGCTCACATCACCGTAACAAACCGCTCACACAATTTATCCACACAGAGATTGTTTATAATTTGTTCCGGGCGTAGAGTAAATCCGTTCTATGCTTTGTCAGAGGCCGATCTTTGCGTTGATGTATAGCATTGGCTATACTTTATAGCACTATCTATTACTGCGATAAATATAACCAGATTTCACTTGCCTGTAAGGCCCCTTAAACTCAGCGGGTCTACACGCGTCAGGACAGGATCACACTATGTCAGAAAGCCGCACCGCAGAGCGCGCCGCCCGCGGAGCCAGAAAACTCAAGCTCGCCCTGCTGGGGCCTGCGTTTATCGCCGCTATCGGTTATATCGATCCGGGTAACTTTGCCACCAACATTCAGGCAGGAGCCGCCTATGGCTATAAGCTGCTGTGGGTGGTGGTCTGGGCAAACGTCATGGCGATGCTGATCCAGCTGATGTCAGCCAAGCTGGGGATCGCAACCGGTAAAAACCTGGCGGAGCACATACGCGACCGTTTCCCGCGTCCCGCCGTCTGGTTTTACTGGGTGCAGGCCGAAATCATCGCGATGGCGACCGACCTGGCAGAGTTTATCGGTGCCGCGCTGGGCTTTAAGCTGCTGCTTGGCATCTCACTGCTGCAGGGCGCCGTACTGACCGGCATTGCGACCTTTTTGATCCTGATGCTGCAAAGCCGCGGACAGAAACCGCTGGAGCGGGTGATTGGTGGCCTGCTGCTGTTTGTTGCCGCGGCCTATATCGTTGAGCTCTTTTTCTCCCAGCCCAGCGTCAGCCAGCTCGTTACCGGGATGGCCCTGCCTTCGTTACCGGGGTCTGACGCGGTATTTCTGGCAGCCGGTGTACTGGGTGCCACCATTATGCCGCACGTTATCTATCTGCATTCAGCGCTGACCCAGCACGGTAATAAAGGCACCAAAGCCGAACGCTACTCCTCCACCAAACTGGATGTGGCGATTGCGATGACCATTGCCGGCTTCGTGAACCTGGCAATGATGGCCACGGCGGCGGCGGCGTTTCACTTCAGCGGACACACCTCCATTGTCGATCTTGACCAGGCGTATCTGACGCTGGAGCCGCTGCTCGGGCAGGCCGCAGCGATTGTATTTGGATTGAGCCTGGTGGCGGCCGGACTCTCCTCCACGGTGGTCGGCACCCTGGCAGGGCAGGTGGTGATGCAGGGCTTTATCCGGTTTCATATTCCGCTGTGGGTCCGGCGGGTGATTACCATGCTGCCCTCATTTATTGTTATCTGGGCTGGCTGGGACCCGACGCGCATTCTGGTGATGAGTCAGGTGCTGCTGAGTTTTGGTATCGCGCTGGCGCTGATCCCGCTGCTGGCGTTTACCGGGAATCGTGAGCTGATGGGGGATGAACTGGTCAACTCCCGCCTGATGCAGAACACCGGTCGCCTGATTGTGATGCTGGTCGTGGCACTGAACATCTATTTACTGGTGGGAGAAGCGCTCGGCTGGTAGCGTAAAAACCGGCGCGAAGGCGCCGGGAGAAGGTTTAGTGATGGTGGTCATGAGGATGCGGCGGGCCGCCGTGTCGCCAGTGCGCGCGACGTTCCCGTTCATGATGACGATCCTGTTCACGCCAGCGCTCCCGCTCGTGCCGGCGTCGTTCATGTTCGCGGTCGCGCTCCCACGCTTTATGACGCTTCCACTCTTCATGGCGCCACCAGCGATGTTCATTATACTGGTAGCGGTCGTTCCACCAGCGCGGTTCGCGCCAGTTCCCGCCATCCCAGTAATAGCCGCGACGGTCACGTTCTCCCAGCTGTAAACTGACGCCGGGGGCAAGATCGATGGTAGCGCTGGTAGCATGGGCTGTGTGTGGCACCAGCGGCGATAATGTTGCCAGCAAAACGGCAACGAAAAGTGCAGATTTCATGTTATCTCCTTGCGACAGCTTATCACTGCTATCGTCAGACCAGTGTGCCACATCGGACCAGCTTAGCCTTGAGAGTTAGTCTGAAAAAGTACGACGGCAGCAGAATATGCGGTTAGTTAACCGCCCCTGCTGCCGTAAAAGAGAGCGGTTACATCAGGATCCGATCGATCGCCTGCAGCTCTTCAGGAGTCAGCGCCGGCTGGCTCAGCATCGCTACTGCGTAGTCGATCTGCGCAATTTTGCTGGCGCCAATCAGCACTGAAGTGATGCGCGGATCGCGTAACACCCAGCTCAGCGCCATCTGCGCCAGCTTCTGCCCGCGCTGCTGCGCCAGCGCCTGCAGCTGCCGGACTTTTTCCATTTTCTCTGCGGTAAGCTGGTCCTCATTCAGGAATTTACTGCCGCTGGCAGCACGCGAATCCTGCGGGATGCCCGCTAAATAGCGATCGGTCAGTATGCCGCCCGCCAGCGGTGAAAAGGCGATGCAGCCGGTTCCCTGTTCGCCCAGCACATCCAGCAGGCCCTGTTCCGGGCCGCGTTCAAACAGCGAATAGCGCGGCTGATGAATCAGACAGGGCGTACCGAGCTCACGCAGCAGCGCTATAGCGCGTGCGGCCTGCTCAGCCGGATAGTTAGAGAGCGCAACATAGAGCGCTTTGCCCTGACGGACGCAGTGATCGAGCGCGCGCATCGTCTCTTCCAGCGGCGTATGCGGGTCGGGACGATGGTGATAAAAAATATCCACATACTCCAGCCCCATGCGTTTCAGGCTCTGATCGAGGCTGGCGATCAGGTATTTACGCGACCCCCAGTCACCATAAGGGCCGTCCCACATGGTGTATCCCGCTTTGGTAGAGATCACCAGCTCATCGCGCAGGCCGGAGAAATCTTCCCGCAAAATACGACCGAAGTTGCTCTCTGCAGAACCGGGCGGAGGACCATAGTTATTGGCCAGATCGAAATGAGTAATGCCGCAGTTAAAGGCGTGGCGCAGCAGTTCGCGACTGGTATCGACGCGCGTCGCGTCGCCAAAGTTGTGCCAGAGCCCCAGTGAAATAGCGGGCAGTTTCAGCCCGCTCTGGCCACTGCGGCGATAGTGCATCTGCTGATAACGATCGGGATGAGGAAAAAGAGGCATGGCTTAGAGTTATCCTGCAATAGAAATGAGCATTCTGGCCAGTTAGTGTATGCGTTTACACTGCGCTAAAAAGCGTGAAAGATCCCATTCTGCAGAGAGATATCACGCCGTAACGAATGCTTGCCATTCAGCCCGGCGCAATCGCGGTTAAAAAGTCGCTTCCTTTCAAAGCCATCGCTGATACTCCAGAACATTCCCCCTGGAAGGAGCATCTGATGAAGAGGTTCACCGTAAGCGACTATCTGTTACAGAGGCTGGATGAGGCGGGCATCCGTCACCTGTTTGGCGTGCCGGGCGACTACAATCTGCAGTTTCTCGATAGCGTGATCGCGCATCCGGCGATCGCCTGGGTCGGCTGTGCCAACGAGCTTAACGCCGCCTATGCCGCTGACGGCTATGGCCGCTGTCAGGGCGCGGCAGCGCTGCTGACCACCTTTGGCGTGGGTGAGCTGAGCGCGATTAACGGCATCGCCGGCAGCTATGCCGAGTATGTGCCGGTGATCCAGATTGTCGGTGCGCCGGCGCTGACGGTGCAGCAGCAGGGGGAGTGCGTGCACCATTCGCTGGGCGACGGTGATTTTCACCATTTTCTGCGCATGGCGCAGGAGGTCAACGCCGCGACAGCGGTGCTTACCGCAGAGAACGCTGCGGCGGAGATCGATCGCGTGGTAAGCACTGCCCTGCATGAGCATCGGCCGGGCTACCTGCTGCTGGCGGTGGATGTGGCCGCGGCAGCGATAACTCCGCCGTCAGCCCGCGCTGAGCCGCACAGCGAAAACGCAGATGCCGCTGCAGCCTTTGCGGCGGCGGCTGAGCGTCTGCTGGCACCGGCACAGCGCGTGGCGCTGCTGGCTGATTTTCTCGCCGCACGCTGGGGGGCTGCCGCACAGCTGGCCGGACTGCGTGAGCTGCGCGCGATCCCGTCAGCGACGCTGCTGATGGGCAAAGGCGTGCTCAATGAACAGCAGCCTGGTTTTGTCGGCACTTACGCGGCGGCGGGCAGCAGCATGGCTATCCGCAGGGCGATTGAGGAGACGGATGTGACGCTGTGCGCAGGCGTGCGCTTTACCGACACGCTGACCGCTGGCTTCACCCAGCAGCTCTCCCCTGAACGCGTTATCGATATCCAGCCGTTTCACAGCTGTGTGGCGGGCGAGCGCTTTGCGCTGCCAATGAAGGCGGCGCTGGCGGCGCTGCAGCCGGTTTATCAGCGTCACTGCCCGCGCTGGCCGACCGGAGAGAGCATGCAGTGCGAGGAAAATCATCAGATTGCTGCAGGGATAATCACTCAGCAGGCATTCTGGCAGGCAATGCAGCACTTCCTGCTGCCGGGTGATATTATCCTTGCCGATCAGGGTACGGCGGCATTTGGCGCAGCGGACCTGCAGCTGCCGGAGGGGGCGCAGCTGCTGGTACAGCCGCTGTGGGGATCGATTGGCTATACGCTGCCGGCGGCGTTTGGTGCGCAGACGGCGCGGCCCGACAGCCGGGTGATCCTGATCATTGGCGATGGCTCAGCACAGCTGACTATTCAGGAGCTGGGCTCCATGCAGCGTGACGGCCAGCGTCCGGTGATTTTCCTGCTCAATAACGACGGCTATACCGTAGAGCGCGCCATTCACGGTCCGGAACAGCGTTATAATGACATTGCGCGCTGGAACTGGACCGCACTGCCGCAGGCGATGAGCCTGGAAGGGGCGGCGCAGAGCTGGCGGGTCAGCGAAACCGCGCAGCTGGAGGCGGCGATGGCGGTGGTCAGCAAAACCGCGCGTTTGTCGCTGATTGAAGTGGTAATGGAAAAACAGGATCTGCCGCCGCTGCTGCGCAAAGTTACCGCCGCCCTGCATCAGCGTAATAGTGGTGCAGTTTAAGAAAGTTGCCTCTATACAGATGGCCTGACAATCGCCAGGCTGTGCATCACACTGGATTAACAGCGTCCGCCTCACCGGCGGGCGTTGTTGTTTTATTGGCAGGCTTCTATAGTGTTTGCCACTATTTATGACCCAAGCGGAGCAGCAGAAGAATGACAAAATACGCCCTGGTCGGCGATGTGGGCGGTACTAACGCTCGTCTCGCGCTGTGTGAGGTAGAGACCGGCGCCATCTCACACGCCAAAACATTCTCCACATCAGACTACGACAATCTTGAAGCCGTTATCCGTTTCTATCTGGCGGAACAGCAGCAGGCAGTGACTGATGGCTGTATCGCTATCGCCTGTCCGATCACCGAAGACTGGGTCGAGATGACCAACCACGACTGGGCATTCTCAACGCGCCAGATGAAACAGAATCTGGGCTTCAGCACGCTGGAAATTATCAACGACTTCACCGCCGTCTCTATGGCGATCCCGATGCTGACGGAAAACGAAGTGATCCAGTTTGGCGGCAAAGCGCCGGTTAAAGATAAGCCGATCGCTATCTACGGTGCGGGCACCGGACTGGGCGTCAGTCATCTGGTACACGTCAATCAGCGCTGGGTCAGTCTGCCGGGTGAGGGCGGCCACGTCGATTTCGCGCCGAACAGCGAAGAGGAAGATCAGATCCTCGAAGTGCTGCGTGCAGAGATGGGCCACGTTTCTGCCGAGCGCGTGCTGTCAGGAGCCGGACTGGTCAACCTTTACCGCGCGATTGTGAAATCTGACGCGCGCGAGCCGCAAAACCTCAAGCCCAAAGATGTGACCGAGCGGGCACTGCAGGACACCTGTATCGACTGCCGTCGCGCGCTGACGCTGTTCTGCGTGATCATGGGACGCTTTGGCGGCAACCTGGCGCTGAACCTCGGCACCTTTGGTGGCGTTTATATTGCGGGCGGCATCGTGCCGCGCTTCCTCGACTTTTTCAAAGCCTCCGGTTTTCGCGCGGCGTTTGAAGATAAGGGACGTTTCCGCGACTATCTGGTCGATATTCCGGTGTATATGATCACGCACGATCAGCCCGGCCTGCTGGGTGCCGGCGCGCATCTGCGTCAGGCGCTGGGCCGCGTGCTCTGACACAGCGGCGGACGGCGCGGGTCGTCCGCCTTACAGCCGCATCAGCTGCCGGAACGGTCTGGCTTTGCTGCGGCTTACCGGCACCTGCGCTTCCAGATCGCGCAGCTTCACCAGATAGGTATTATTAAACCACGGCTCTATCTCGCGAATTTTACTCAGGTTCACACAGTAAGAGCGATGACAGCGAAAAAACAGCGCCTCCGGCAGCCGGCTGCAGAACTCACTGATGGCCACTGACATCACGTAGGCTTCCCGCCGCGTATACACAAACGTCAGCTTCTCATGAGCTTCCACATAGTAAATATCGTTGATATCGGTAACGATGATGCGCTCATCTTTCTGCAGATTCACCGTCTGCGGCGTAACAGCCGGGCTGTTCTGCGGCGGCGGCGGCTGCGTGGTGGCCTCCAGCTTATTCAGCATGGTGATGATGCGCGCCTCATGATAAGGCTTGAGGATGTAGTCAAACGCGTCGAGTTCAAACGCCTCCACCGCATAATCTTTCCAGGCAGTGATAAAAACAATCAGGGGCTTGTGGGTAAACTGATGAATATTCTGCGCCAGCAGCATGCCATCGAGCGACGGAATATTAATATCGAGGAAAATCACGTCGACCCGGTGCGTCTGCAGATATTTCAGCACATCCAGCCCGTCATCAAAGCTTGCTTCAACCGTGATCTGACTATGCTGCTGAATCATCCAGCTGAGCTCCTGGCGCGCCAGAAATTCATCTTCCACTATTATGGCTTTCATACTGTTATTTCCGGTTGAACGCTGAGCGCGGCAGGGAGAGTCTGGCTGTTTTTCGGCAGGCTAAAGGCGATTTCCGTTCCCGGCTGGTGACGCATGATAATCAGCCCCTGGCCGGTCAGCAGTCTGACACGGTGGTGAACATTCAGCAGGCCAATTTTATTGCCCGGCATCTCATTGCGCGCAACGCGACGGATCACCTCGTCGCTGATCCCCGGTCCGGTGTCGCGTACGGCGATACGCACCCGATCGCCCAGATCTTTCACGCTGAGCGTCACTACGCCTTTGCCCCGGCATGGCTGAATGCCGTGCACAATAGCATTTTCCACCAGCGGCTGAATCAGCAGGCTTGGCAGAGTAAAGTGCAGATCGTCGTCGATATCGTAGATCATTGACAGCTTATCGCCGAAGCGCGCCTGCTCAATGGCAATATAATCTTTTACCTGCCACAGCTCTTTCTTGATATCGATCAGCTCATCCTCATTGAGTTCAAGGTTATAGCGCAGATAGCGCGACAGGTTGATAACCAGCTGACGGGCAGTATCGGGGTTCATCCGGATGGAGGCAGAGATAGCGTTCAGGGCATTAAACAAAAAGTGGGGGTTAATTTTGCTCTGCAGGGCCCGAAGTTCCGCTTTATTGGCCATTTCACGCAGCTGCTCTGCGCGCGATACCTCCAGCTGGGTCGAGATAATCTGCGACAGCCCGATAGCCATCTCTTTCAGCGAGCCGGTAATGCGGTGCGCCCGGCGATAGTAAATTTTCAGCGTCCCGGTCACCTGACCCTGCTCCCAGAGCGGGATCACCAGCATCGAGTGAATATCACGCGTGCGATGCGCTTCGTCGTTGTTTTTGATGATGATCTTCCCGCTGGCAATCGCCTGTGCGGTGGTGGGGCTGATGCCATCATCGCCATTATGGTAGTTCTGTTCACCATAGCCGACATACGCCTGAATCTGCTGCGTATTGGTAATGGCAACCGCGTCGGCGTGGATGTCGCGCCGGATAATATCGCACACTTCGCGCAGCGCATCGCTGTTTACCTGACGAAACAGCGGCAGCGTTTTGTTCGCTATCTCCAGCGCAAGTTTGGCCTGCCGGGCGGCAATCGCCTCTTTTTCTCCCTCCACGCTCTGCACCAGCAGCACAATCAATCCGATACTGGAGGCGCCCAGAATCATCGGCAGGGCGATCTCCGAGACAATTGTCAGGCCGAGCGCTGCAGGCTTTGCCCATAACAGGATCAGCAGCATAGTCAGCGCCTCGCACAGCATGCCGCCCACTATGCCGGCCCCCCAGCGCTGCTCTTTGCTGACCCGGCGATTGATTACGCCAGAGGCGATACCGGCCACAATGCTGGTGATCAGGCAGGGTACTGACGTGACGCCATCTATGTCGATCAGGAAGCGGTGCAGCCCGGCAATGACGCCGGTCGTCACGCCCACCCAGGGGCCAAACAGAATGCCGCCCGCCATCACCGCAATGACGCGGACATTCAGCAGCGAGCCATCCACCGCCACGCCGGACCAGGTGCTGAACAGCGCAAACAGCGAGAAAATCAGGGTGACGATCGCTTTCTCGCTCAGCGTGTGTTCATCTTTCTGCAGCAGCTGGCGCAACACCCGGGTGCGGGTAAGAAAAAAGAGGCAGATAAGCATCAGCGCTGCACGATCGAACACCGCCAGCAGCATGTCAAAATGGAAGGGCACAGGCGTTTCCGGGACAGAATATCGGTGGCGTCATAATAAAAAATGCGCGCGCAATGCGCCAGCCTGGCGCTCTGGGTTTAACGGGCCGCATAAATGCGGCCCCTACAGGGTTTGTGTAGGGGCGCCATTAATGGCGCCCTGGGTTAACGGGCCGCATAAATGCGGCCCCTACAGGATTTGTGTAGGGGCGCCATTAATGGCGCCCTGGTTTAACGGGCCGCATAAATGCGGCCCGTGCGGAGGCGCACAGGGGCGCCATTAATGGCGCCCTGGCTGTCGCTGCGGCAGTTTGCTATGTTGCACTATTCCCCGTAGCGGAGCGCCGCCATGCAACTTCAGACCCCGCGATTAACCCTGAGCCGGTTGCAGCCGGAGGACTGGCAGATCTTCAAAGCGGTACATGAAGACGCTGCCACCATGACCTGGGTAAGCGAAATTCCCGATGAAAACGACATTCGTCAGCGTTTCAATGAACGCCTGGCGCCGTGGCAGCCCGCCAGCTTTCATATGCTGTGCCTGGTGGCGCGCCTGCAAACAAATCAGGAACCGATAGGCCTGTTTGGCTGCAGCGCCGAGTGGCACCCTTATCGCCAGGCGGAAGTTGGCTATATGCTGCGCCATAGCCACATCGGGCAGGGCTACGGTAGCGAAGCGCTGGCGGCGCTGGTTCACTTTCTGTTCAGCGCAGAATTTCATAAGCTGAAAGCGCTGGTGATTGAGGGTAACTGGCCATCCCGACGTATTCTGGAAAAGAATAATTTTATGCTGGAGGGGACTCTGCGGGATAATTATCTGCTAAACGGAGAGTGGGTAAACGATTGGGTGTTTGGCTGCCTGAATCCCGAAAAATAAAAAAATTTTCTGCTGCTCTCGACAGCGCAGGTCACAGCGCGTTATGTTCGGGGTGAGGTCACAGCAAGTGATCCGCGTCGCTCGGACGGTCCGGGCGCTCACGTAATCCTGAGGACATCATGGCTGATAACAGCATACCGCGTCGTTTCTCGCGTATAGAACGCCTTCCCCCATACGTATTCAACATCACCGCTGAACTGAAGATGGCTGCGCGTCGGCGCGGCGAAGATATTATCGACTTTTCAATGGGGAATCCGGATGGCGCTACGCCGCCGCATATTGTGGAAAAGCTCTGTCAGGTGGCGCAGCGTGAAGATACGCACGGCTACTCCACCTCAAAAGGTATTCCGCGCCTGCGCCGGGCGATTTCGCGCTGGTACGCTGAGCGCTATCAGGTGGATATCGATCCGGAGTCAGAAGCGATTGTGACTATCGGCTCCAAAGAGGGACTGGCGCACCTGATGCTCGCCACGCTCGATCATGGTGACACCGTGCTGGTGCCCAACCCCAGCTATCCTATCCATATTTATGGCGCGGTGATCGCCGGGGCGCAGGTTCGCTCCGTGCCGCTGGTCGCGGGCGTGGATTTCTTTACTGAGCTGGAGCGTGCAATTCGCGAAAGCTATCCAAAGCCGAAAATGATGATCCTCGGCTTCCCTTCTAATCCCACCGCTCAGTGCGTCGAACTCGACTTTTTTGAACGGGTTATTGCGCTGGCAAAACAGTATAACGTGCTGGTGATCCACGATCTCGCCTACGCTGACATCACCTACGACGGCTGGAAAGCGCCCTCAATCATGCAGGTGCCGGGTGCGCGCGACGTGGCGGTAGAGTTCTTTACGCTCTCCAAAAGCTACAATATGGCGGGATGGCGTATCGGTTTCATGACAGGAAACAAAGAGCTGGTAGCGGCGCTGGCGCGCATCAAAAGCTATCACGATTACGGGACATTCACGCCGCTACAGGTGGCAGCCATTGCCGCGCTGGAGGGCGATCAGCAGTGCGTGCGCGATATCGCTGAGCAGTATAAGCGCCGGCGTGATGTGCTGGTAAAAGGGCTGCATGAAGCGGGCTGGATGGTGGATCTGCCTAAGGCATCGATGTACGTCTGGGCAAAAATCCCGGAACGCTACGCGCATCTTGGCTCGCTGGAGTTTGCCAAACTGCTGCTGCAGGAGGCCAAAGTCTGCGTGTCGCCGGGCATCGGTTTTGGTGAATATGGTGATACACACGTGCGCTTTGCGCTGATTGAAAACAGCGATCGCATTCGTCAGGCGGTGCGGGGAATTAAGGCGATGTTCCGCGCCGACGGTATCTTACCGGGAGCGGTAAAAGAAGCAGAAGAGACGCGTTAAGCGTGCGTCGGGGCGACTGGTATGGTCGCCCCGTCCGGTACTCAGAGCATCAGCACAAAGGTGCCGACCCAAAGCAACACGAAAAAAGAGATGCCCATCAAAGCGTATTTCACAACATAACTCCTCTGTGCGGTTACCGTGATGGCGATCCCAGACCAGCGTAACCCGAACAGAATAAGAGAAAGGTGGAGTTCATTAACGCTACACGCTTTCTACTCAGGTGGTCCCGGCCAGACCGGAACAGGATCGGGCGCTAATTTACGCGGAATCGATCCAGAAATAAATAGGCCGGTTCTGAGATATTGCTCACAATTTATTGGGTCTGAATGTGCGGGATCGCCGACATGCCGACGCGCAGCTGCGCCAGATCGGGCTGACCCGCATCAAGCACAATCTTTACCGGCAGACGCTGAACCACTTTAGTGTAGTTACCCGTTGCATTATCAGGTGAAATTGCCGAGAAGGTTGCCCCTGTTGCCGGCGCAATGCTGTCGATACGCCCGGTAAAGGTTTTACCCGGTAGCGCATCAACAGTAACGCTGACCTTTTGCCCTGGCCGCACGTCGGTCAGCTGGGTTTCCAGATAGTTAGCCGTAATGTAGAGCTGCTGCAGCGGCACCACTGCCAGCAGGCGGCTGCCGGCACTGACATAGGCGCCCGGACGTACGGTACGCTGGCCGACCGTGCCCTCTACCGGCGCAACAATACGGGTATAAGAGAGATTAAGCTGCGCCTGGTCGACATTCGCCTGCGCGACTGCGACATCCGCCTCCGCCTGACGCACGGCCGCCTGCAGGACATTAACCTGCTTAAGCGCCGCGTCCAGCGCCGCCTCACTCTGTCGTACCGTCGCCGAAGCGGAACGCTGGTTAGTATCCGCTTTTTGCTGATCGTCAGCCGCAATGGTGCCACTTTTATAAAGCTGATTATAACGTGCGGCGTTCTGGCCGGCGTAGCGGGCCGCTGCCTCACTGGCCGCCAGCGTCGCTTTTGCCTGATTAATCGTCGCCTGCTGCTGCGCCAGCTGCGCCTGGGTGCTTAGCCGCTTAGCCTCGCTGACCTGCAGCGAAGCGCGCGCGGTTTCCAGCGCCACGCGAAAATCGCGATCGTCAAGCGTTGCCAGCAGATCGCCCGCCCGGACGTGCTGGTTATCCTGCACGCTGACCCGGGCGATATAGCCTGAAACTTTGGGGGCGACCAGCGTGTAATCCGCATTAACCCAGGCATCATCGGTGCGATGATCGTTGGTGGTCATGGCACGCCAGAGGAGAAAGGCGAGCGCGAGCAGCAGCACTAACAGGGCGCTTAGCAGCGCCGTTCTTTTTACAGCAGAGAGTTGCATATCAGTTTTCCCGACGTGGCGTAACAGATTGAATCAATGTTTGAGGCGGCCAGACGCGGTGCGCCAGACAGAGCGTCAGCAGCAGCAGCAGGGCGCCAAAGGTGGTCAGCATCAGCCAGGCGTCGCTCAGGCTGAGTATCAGCGCCTGATGTTTCAGCAGGGCGGCAAATCCGCTCAGGTTCTGCACGCTACTGGCGCTGCCGTCCGGCAGCAGGGGAGTGCTGCTGCCTGCCTGCGCGCTGCTGGCCGCGGTCATCAGCCAGCTACGGCTGGCCGCCTGATCTACCAGTACATGCGAATGGAACTGTTCGCGATGGCTGATAAACCACTCCACCAGCGTGCTGGCCGCAATGCTGGAAAAACCGCGTACGGTGTTGAACATGGCAGAGGCAAAAGGGCCCTCCGGCGGCGCCACAACGCTGGTGGCACTCATCAGCACCGGCAGGATCACCATCGGCTGTCCGAACGCCTGCAGGATCTGCATCAGCCAGAAATTCTGCCGCGCCCAGTCAGTGGTAATCTGCGTTCCCAGCAGGCAGGCGGTGACCAGCAGCAGCACGCCGCAGCACAACACCCAGCGGCAATCGACCCGGCGAATGTTCAGCAAAGCGGCGATCAGCGGGGCAATCAGCAGCTGCGGCAGGCCCACGGTCAGCGCCAGCGGCGCAAACTGCAGCGTGCGAAATCCCTCTACCTGACCAAAATAGAGCGAAGGCAGCGCTGAACCGGAGAGTGCCAGAATCAGCACCGCCATCAGCGCCAGCAGGCCGTGCGCCAGGTTGGAACGGCGCAGCATCTGCAGCCTGAACAGCGGCAGCGGATGAAACCACTCGTTAATCAGAAACACCGTCAGCAGCGCCAGCGCACTCAGCAGCATGGCGGTAAACAGCGGTGAGCTGAGCCAGTCCAGCCGTTCCCCCTGAGTCAGGGCCAGAATCAGCAGCGCCATGCCGGCGCTGCCGGTAAGCATGCCAAACAGGTCGATCTGCCGAAAGCGCTCCAGGCGCAGCGGATCCTGCGGCAGTCCCCAGGCAATCAGCGTCATTGCCAGCAGCATGGCCGGGACTACCTGCCAGAACACAAACGCCCAGCCCACCTCATCGGTCCAGAACGCCGCCAGCGAGGCCGCCATATTGGGGCCAAAGGTGGCGGTAAGCGCATAGGCGCCCAGGCCATAGAGTTTGATCGGCGGCGGCAGAAAGCGCAGCGCCACTGTCATCAGCAAGGGCGGCAGCGCGCCGCCAAAGATACCCTGCAGCACGCGCAGCGCAATAAACAGCGTCGCATCCTGCGTCAGCGGCAGCACCAGGCCGCACAGCATAAAGCCGGCAGAAACCACCAGGGCAAAGCGGCGCAGAGAAAAGGTGACGGCGAACCAGGGCGCGATCATCATTGCGGCGACTTCAGCCGCCTGATAGCCGGAGACAATCCAGCTGCCGCGATCGTGACTGATACCGATAGCGGCGCGGATATCTGCCAGCGCAATATCCGTGACCCGATCGTTGAGTCCTGACGTCAGCGCCGCGATCAGCACGCCCGCCAGCCCGAGAGCCAGGCGCAATGTAAACGGGTGCGGAGCTGGCGGAGCAGCGGGCGAAGCGGTCATAGCAGAACTCTCATGAAATTATGATGCAGTGTATTACGATGTGATACAGGCCGCGCATCTTACATGCCGGTATGATGTATTGCAATGTGATACGCAGGTACAAAAGTGCGATCATTCGCGCTACAGTAAAGCAGGCTCATAAGGAACGCATTATGGTGGGATCTGCCTCAGGCCGTGAGGATGAAAAAGCGGGTGGCATTCAGGTCATTGCGCGTGCGGCAAAAATTTTACATGCGCTGGGTGAACATCCCGGCGGCATGAGTCTGGGCGAAATTGCGCAGGTGGTGAACCTGCCACGCTCCACGGTACAGCGCATCGTGGCGGCGCTCGACAGCGCTCAGCTGGTGCGCAGTAGCGGGGCAGGGGGCCTCAGGCTGGGGCCAGCTCTGCTGAAACTGATCTCCAGCGTCCATACAGATGTGGTGGAGCTGGCGCGTCCGCTGCTGGAACAGCTCTCAGCAACGGTTAATGAAACCGTCTCACTGGCGCGCGCCAGCGGGACGCAACTGGCGATCGTTCATTATGTCGTGGCGCCGCGCGAGCTGCGGGTCGTACCGCGGATGGGGCTTAATCTGCCGCTCTACAGTACTTCCGGCGGCCGGGCGCTGCTGGCGCTGGAGAGCGATGAAGATGTACAGCTGCTGGTGGGCGATGCCTGGCAGGAACTCACGGATAAAACGGTAAAAACGCTGCCGCAGCTGATGGCGCTGATTGCTGAAGTACGCAGCAGTGGCCTGGCGATCGATCGCGGTGAAACGCTTGAAGGGATCACCACCCTGGCGGTCGCCATTGACACACTGTTCGGACGTTTCTCTATCTCGCTGCTGGTTCCCGGCGCGCGCTTTGCGCAACATGAAGCGCGCTATCGCAAAGAGATCATCACCTGTAAAGAGGCGCTGCTGCGCGAAATTGGCAAAATAACCGCTGTGGAGAAGAGGTAACGACTCATGAAAATGTTGTTAATGGCTATCGATAACTCACCGGTCGCGGAGAAAGTTATTGCACTGACCCTTGAACAGGCGCTGGCGCTCAACGCCCCGGTCACGGTGCTGTGCTGTATCGATCCCGCCTATTCAGCCTGCAGCCAGCCTATCGAAATTGACGCCGGTGAAGATCCGGATGATTTTGTCGCGGCAAAAGATGAGCAGAACACCGCCGAGATGGTGGTGCGTCATGCGCTGGCTCCGCTGCTGCGGGCGGGTGTGAATGCCAGAGGCGTCATCCTGGCGGGTGAAGCCGCTGAAACCATTGTGGCGCAGGCTGCGGCACTGCGCGCCAGTATGATTATCATGGGACGCCGGCACCTCTCGCCGCTTAACCGGCTGCTGAAAGGCTCGGTCAGCGCGGCAGTGATCGAACGCGCGACCTGTCCGGTTCTGCTGGACGTGCGTAAGGATTAACGCCGTATTATGACGCTGCTTTTTATTTCGGTGCTGGCCGCTTTTGCACTGCTGGCGCTGGTGATTGTGATGCTGGTACGCACCACGGCGCTACGAGCCTGGCAGGGGGTGCTGCTGTTTATCCTGCCGCTTGTGGCAGCTAATCTGATCTGGTTTAGCTGGCTGCATCCGCGTCAGGCAGAGAAGATACAGGTGGAGGCGGTTGCGCAGCAGCTCAGCGCGGCGCCAGGCTATCGCCTGCTTAGGGTTCAGGAGCCGGAGCTGTGGCAATTACTGAATCGTGAACTGCGGCATAAGCTGCAGCAGGGCGTTTCCGCCGAACAGGCGCTGGGCGACCTGCGGGGCTGGCTGACTGATATCGTCAATAAACGTATGACCCGCGCCAGCGATGATGCAGTGATCGCCTATGTTCAGGTGTCGGTGGAAGAGATGCAGGCGCTGCAGCAGCAGAGTCCGCAGCGCTGTTTTCAGTTCCTCTATCCGCAGGTCAGCGGCGGCATCAATCTGCAGGAGGTGCTCACTCCGGCACTCTATCAGCGCGACGGTCATGCGCTTGAAGCCCTGCTGCTGAGCAGCCAGGGGGCAGAGCAGCAGACCGACCAGACGCTGGCCCGCCGCGATCTGCGTGAGATAGTTGACAGGCTTTATGGGAAATGGGGCAATAAACTTCAGCAGCTTAATCAGCCGGCTGATACCGCCGTCGATCGCAGCGCGCTGTGTGCTATGTCTATCGATCTCTACAGCGCCATTCTCGCATTGCCTGCTAAGCGCGCCGCCGGCCTTTTACGTAATATGGTGCACAGCAACGGCTAACCGGTGAAAAAAAGCCCGCTAAGCGCGGGCACAAAGGTCACTTTGTTACATCTTCTTATTATTGATATTACCTGGTGTGGAGCAGACATCGTGTGGTCTGACTGCACTATCGCAGTTGTCATATGATAAGAAAAGCCGTTTGGTTTTATTGATTCAATTGGCAAAAACACTGGTCTTAGCACTGTTTCGCGCGTTTTCCTATAGGCGCGCGGTGGCATCGTTGTTTACACTTCGACGCCTGAAGAGGACACCTGAATGAAAAATATCGTTACCGGCGCGTTAGCGCTCATTATGCTGGCGGGCTGCAGCATTAATCAGCCTGGCGGATTTGAACGTGTAGATGAAGATAATACGTCCAACACCGTTCAATATCGTTACGACCCGCATAGCCTTAATCGGGATGCCATGAATGTTGACCTGGCAAATTACTGCAGCGAGCGGGGTTTTGATAAAGTGGATTCGCTGCCTGCTCAGGACAGTCATCTGCCAGGATTAAAGAAAGCCTGGTATCAGTGTAATTACGCGATTAAAAGCTAAAAAAAGGGCGGGGTATATTCCCGCCCTGCTTATTTATTTTTTTATTAGTGCTGTGTGCGCTTTGCCCGATTATCCGTGACGATGCCCGTGGTGGCCATGATGCCAGCCGCGGTCATGACCCCAGCCAGCGCCGCGGCCACGGTCGTGCTCAATAATACATCCGCTGAGCAAACTGACCATAACCGCTATCGACGTTAACGAAATAAGCTTTTTCATGGAAAGACCTCCTCTTTTCCAGTGAGGTCAGATTACGCCGGAATAGTGGAGTGAAGATGCAGCAAATGTAGAGTTATTTAGATAAATATTGCCAGATGTGTCTAAATAAAAGATCGGGAAAGCGGGTTTTTCTATTTGAATCAGAATAAGCTGAATAGCAGGCTATATTAGCGCGATAATTCTGAAAGACAATAATTCGCGCCTGCGGATGAAAAATAAAAATGCGAGCGCTCAGGATAACAGCGCTCGCCTGTAAGTTAATTATGCAGTGCAGGCCTGTTAATTGCCTGACGGCGCGGCTGACGAACGCTCAGTGAAAGCAGCAGCGAAATAACCAGCAGCGTCATGATCAGACTAAAGGTAACGGTAAAGCCACCGAACAGGGAGGCGACCAGCGAGCCGAGCACGCTGCCAATACCAAACCCGAGGTAGATCAGCCCGTAATTTTTTGTCAGGTTGTTCAGGCCAAAGAAGTCGCTGATCAGCGCCGGGAAAACGGTGATTGTGCCACCGAAGCTGAAGGCTACGCAGGCCAGCGAGACAAAAAAAGTGGTTTCGTTCATACGGGTAAACAGCAAAATACTCATGCCCGCGAGCGCAATACATTGCGCCAGTGAGATCACCCGGATACGGGCCATTTTGTCTGACAGTACCCCCAGCGTTAACCGGCCGCTAAGGTTGGCAATGGCGATAACCGTTACGGCACTGGCGGCTATCTGCGGCGTAAGGTGCACCATTCCTTCGCCGATATCTTTCGCTACGCCGATCACATACAGGCCGCTCATACAGGCGGTGAGGAACATCAGCGCCAGCATCCAGTATTGCGGCAGGCGAACCGCCTGTGCCAGCGTAAAGTCGCGTCCGGCATGCTGCGGATTGTTGCTGGCAGCGCGCACCGGCGCATCGCGCATCAGCAGCGCGCCGCAGAACATCATGCTCATCGCCAGCACGCCCCAGATCATGAAGGTGTTCTCCAGGCCAACAGCATCCAGCAGGGTGCCGCAGATAAATTTGAAGCCGAGACTTCCCAGACCGTAGGCGCCGATTGAACAGGCGGAGATAAGGCCTTTGCGCTCAGGAAACCACTTTACACAGTTGGATAGCGTCATCAGGTAGCCCGCACCATCTGCCAGGCCCACCAGAATACCGGCGCTCAGATAAAGCATCATCAGGTTATCAGCCTGCGCGGTCAGCCAGAATCCGGCTGCCATCAGGATGCCGGCTCCGATAGTCACATTACGCACGCCAAAACGCTCCTGCAGCTTGCCTGCCAGCGAGGAGGCGATAGCCAGCCCCAGGCTGAGCAACCCAAAGGAGAAAGCAACCTGACTGACTGATTCGTGCAGTTTATGCGCCAGCGCGCCGTTAAAGAGGCTCCAGGTATACACTGACCCCAGCGCAAGCTGGGTAATGACAGTGCCGATCAGAGTCAGTATGCGGGTGCGCTGGTAGTGCGCCGTTGAGGCTGTGGTCATGGTGATTCTCCCGTCCGGGAATATGGAGTCTGCTGGCAGCTTAGCGCGCACGCGCGTAGCCGCGGCCGGATCCCGCTTCAGCGGTCAGAGAAACAGAATGAAATGCCGTTTTTCCGGTATGAATGGCAGCAGCGTGACAATTCACGTCCCGGTATGTCCTGCGATGAGCATATGTAACCAGGTATGTTAAGCGAGACGATTTTGCTGCAGAGTCCGGGATGTTTGCCAGGCTTATATTTCAACCAACGGGAGGAAATATGAAAGACCGAGCATATGAATCCGTATCCAGTGGAGATGAAGTCTGCTGTCTTATCGGTCAGGCGGTGATCGAATTGAGCGATGAACATCAGCCTGTCAACAAAGCCACGCTGTCGTTAAAGCTGCTGGCTATGGCCGATCGTGACAGGGATGATGAGCGGGTAATGCTTTACTGGATCGCCAGAAAAGCCCTTAATCAGCCGCAGCAGCTTCAGTCCGGCGCAGGTGGCTGGCGTTAGAGGATGAGCAGAGCGGGCTGCACGCCCGCTTCTGCTGTCAGGCCAGCCGCAGTGCGCGGCGCACCGGCCAGCGCATAAACATCACCAGGTTGCCCAGCAAAATCAGCGTCAGTCCCGCCACGGCATTAGCGTGCCACTGATAGCCTTCATAAATTGTCGAGAGCGTCAGCGCAACCAGCGGAAAAAGTAGCGTACTGTAGGCCGCCTGACTGGCACCGATGCGACCCACCAGCGTGAAGTAAGCGCCAAATCCAATCACAGAACCAAACAGCGCCAGATAACTCATCGCGCCCAGCCACTGCAGATTGCGCGGCAGCTGCAGCGCATCGCCATTAAGCCATGCCATTACCGCCATGATCAGCGCGCCGTAGAGCATGGCGTAACTGTTAGTGGTGAGAATATCGCGCTGGCGGCGCTGATGCCGGGCTGAAATCATATTACCCAGCGAAAAGCCAAAGGTGCCCAGCGCACTCAGGCCCGCGCCCCATAACAGCTGCGGCGAGGGGTGCGCCGCGCAAATATCGCTCCAGAAGAGCGCGACGATACCGCCCATACCGAGCAGCGCGGCAGGCACCAGGCGCAGCGGCGGACGCTGGCCAAAAAAGAGCCAGCCGTTGAGCGCGTTAAAGATCACCGCCATGGAAAAAATCACCGACTCCAGACCGGTGCTGATCCAGGCTGCTGCATGATAAAAGCAGACAAAGTTGAAGCCAAAAACACAGCCTCCCTGCAGCAGACAAAACAGATGATCGCGCCTGTCCAGCGATCGCAGACGGCGGCACAGCGTCAGCAGCGCCAGCATCAGCAGCGAGGCGAAGAGAAAGCGCCAGAAAACAGCCACATAGACCGGCGTGGTGGCTGCGTCCTGCTGCAGAAAGATCGCCAGCCAGGTGGTGCCCCAGATCAGCACCACGCTCAGATACAGCACTACATTCATCGTTAATACTCCGGCAGAGACAGGACGACAGTATCCGCGCAGGCGCGGGCGGGCGCTTGCACCCGATTGCGCAGCACTTGCAAAAACTTGCGCTTTTTTCATTCTCACACCGACTGCCGCGCTGTTTTCCATCGTCCGGACGGGTAAACTGCTGGTTAACCGCTGCCGATGTGATATGCGCAATGTCCGATTACCAGACCTTTACTATGCTAAAAAACCGAAAGGCTCAGCTGCGTGATAGCGTACCGCTTTCAGGCGGGATCCGGCTGGCAGCCTGGTTTAATAGCGGCGACCGCGTAACCAACCACAGCGATCACCATACCCTGAGCCTCTATATCGAAGAGGGGTATGATACCTGGCATAAAACCGCGCACGGATGGCGCAACGGTGGCGCCCCGGATCGTTTCTGCCTGATGCCGTCCGGTATGGAGTCCACCTGGGATCTGCGGGCCGACCTCGCATTCGTGCACCTCTACTGCACCGATACCCATTTACGCCAGCTTGGCGAACAGATCTGGGATCGCACGCCAGCCAGTCTGAATCTGCAGGAGAAGATTTTTGCTGATGACGATCGCATTACGCAGCTCTATCGCCATTTTTTGCTCAGCGTCAGCTGGCAGCAGCCCGCCAATCAGCTGATGCTGAGCAGCGCATCGACGCTGCTGCTGACGCATCTGCTGCATCGCTACAGCGATGTGCAGTGGCAGCTGCCCGCCGTGCGGGGCGGCCTGGCACCCGCCGTGCTGCGCCGGATCATTGCCCTGATTGATGCGCAGCTCGATCAGCCGCTGACGCTGGCGCGGCTGGCCGCAGAAGCTGCGCTCAGCGAATATCATTTTGCGCGTATGTTTCGCAGCAGCACCGGCAGCGCGCCGCACCAATATGTGATGCAGCGCCGCATGGCGGTGGCGAAAGAGCTGCTGATGCACAGCACCCTGCCGCTAACGGAGATTGCACTGCGCTGCGGTTTTCACTCCGCCAGCCATTTCAGTAACCGGTTCCGCCAGCTGCACGGCGTGGCGCCCTCCGCGTGGCGGCAGGACTTTAGCCGGTAAAAAGCGCGTCGTCAGGGAAGCACTTCACCCCGCACGATAACTTTGCCCGGCTTGCTGTCGCTTTCGTTAATACGCCGGAGCGCCAGATTCAGCGCCTGCCAGGCGATGCTCTGCAGATCGTGCGCGATGCAGGGAAAGTGAAAGCCATAAATATCCGCCTGCGTGACCTCATCAATGCTGAACAGCTTTACCTGCTGCTGCAGACTGAGTTTGTGTTCGATACAGGCTTTGATAATGCCGAGTGAGATCTGATTGTTACACCCCACGAAGTAATCAGGGGCGGGGTGCTGTTTCAGCCAGCGCCGGGTCTCCTGCCAGGCCGCATCCATAAAAAAGTCGGCATAGAGCACCTCAAGCGAGGCAGCTTTTCCCTGCAGCGCGGCCTGCAGGCCGAGCACGCGCTCACGCGCAACGTTCGACTTTTCCGGGCCGGAGACCACGACAATACGCTGCGCCCCCTGTTCCGCCAGCCAGCGACCGGTCTGCAGGCCGCAGTCGAGGTTATCAATATAGACGCCGCTGCAGTGGGAAACCTGCAGCTCGCGGTCGACCAGCACCACCGGTATATTCAGCGTCTCCAGCCGTCTCATATAGGCCGGGTGATAGTGGAGATCGTTGGAGATCACCGACAGAATAATGGCATCAACGTTATACCCAATCAGCTTATCGATAATACGGTTCTCATTCTCCTGCGACTCACAGGAGTCAAAAACCAGCGTATCGTAGCCCAGCTTGTTCGCCTCCAGCGTCATCAGACGCGTCAGGCCGCCAAAGAAGGGGTTTGCCATATCGGGGTTGACGATCCCGATGGTTTTACTGCTTTTCGCCCGCAGGCTGCGCGCAGCCGTATTCATCACATAGCCCAACTGCTCTGCGGTAGCGTGAATGCGCTGCAGCGTCTCCGGATGCACTTTCTCCGGCTGTGAAAAAGCGCGCGAGGCGGTAATTTTGCTTACGTTTGCCTGGGCAGCAACGCTTGCCAGCGTTGCCTTGCGTCCCCGTCCTGCTGCCAAGTCTGGCTCCTTAATCAACCCTGTCATTTTGTATCATGAGTCAATCATGGCAGATCGTACCGCGTTAAGCGATCTCGCTGCGCTAGGCGAGTCGCCTGACGCGCGGGTCGGTGAAAATATCCAGATCGTCGCGACTTTCTGACGAAAATTCAGAGATAACGGCCCCGTGTTCGCCCGCCTGAAACCAGTGCCGCGTATCGGGTTTAATGGTGTACTGTTCGCCCGGACGCAGCAGGATATAGCGGCTGCAGGTATAGGCGGTTTCACTGCCGGCAGGCACCTGACAGCGCGGAGTGCCGGTCGCATCGTTTGGCGTAAGCTGTTCATCATCGACAAACAGATAGACCTCGCCCCAGCGGCAGCGAAAGGTTTCCTGCTTGCCTGGCGTGCCGTTAAACGGCGGATGCCGATGTTCAGGACAGGTCTGGCGGGGAAACAGCACCAGTTCTTTAGCGCAATAGCGCGGTTCGTTGATATAGGTTAACAGCTGCAAACCTGAGGCGGGGTAATCGTCCAGGCCGAAAGTAGCAATCTCAATCTTCTTCTGCTCTGCAGGGGTGAGAACAATATTCGCCTGCTCTAAAAAGGTCAGGGTGTGCTGAATCGCCTGCGGATAATCGGTCATACGGTTTCTCCTGTAATGATATCGATACCATTAAAGCGTGTTCCGCTTGTGATCTTCTGTGATCCCGATCCGCAATTCGCTGCGACAGGGCTAAATTGCGCTACTGCAGATCGATATTATTCAGCTTGCATCACAGTTTTCACGTTTTTTTTAGGTCAGTATCGCCGCATTGAAATGATATCGATACCATTAAAATGAATCCGGGGGCGTAAATGAAAGCGTTAGTTCTGACTCAGGCAGGCCACATTGCGATTGAAGATCGGGAATTTGATGAAGTGCTGGGTGATAACGATGTCAAAATTAAAATTCACTCGGTAGGGATTTGCGGCAGCGATGTTCACTACTACAAACATGGCCGGATTGGTCCGTTTGTGGTGGAGGCACCGATGGTGCTGGGTCATGAAGCCGCTGGCATTGTGCTGGAGAGCGGTAAAAACGTGACGCACCTGAAGGCGGGCGATCGCGTCTGTATGGAGCCAGGGATCCCGGATATGCACTCCGATCAGTCGCGCGCCGGTCTCTACAATCTCGATCCCGCCGTGCGCTTCTGGGCAACGCCGCCGGTACATGGCTGCCTGCGTGAAACGGTCATTCATCCTGCGGCGTTCACGTTTAAGCTGCCGGAAAATGTCAGCTTCCGCGAAGGGGCCATGGTGGAGCCGCTGGCGGTGGCGATGCAGGCCGCGACCAAAGCCGGCATCAAACCCGGCGATATTGGCCTGGTGCTGGGGGCCGGTCCGATCGGCGTGGTCACGGCGCTGGCGGCGCTGGCAGGCGGCTGTTCCGATGTCATCATCTGCGACATGTTTGATGAAAAGCTTGCCGTGGCGGCAGCGTATGAAGGGCTGCACGCCGTTAACATCAAAACCGGCGATCTGGCCGGTAAAGTCTCAGAACTGACCAGCGGTAACGGCGCGGATGTGGTGTTTGAGTGCAGCGGAGCCAAACCTGCTATTGCCACGCTGGCGGAACACGCGGCGCCGGGTGCTACCGTCATTCTGGTGGGCATGCCGGTGGACGCCGCGCCAATGGATATTGTTGCGGCACAGGCCAAAGAGCTGACCTTCAAAACGATTTTTCGCTACGCCAATATGTATCCCCGCACGCTGCGCCTGTTAAGCAGCGGCAAGCTGCGGGTAGAGCCGCTGATCAGCCACACCTATAAATTCGCCGACAGCGTTGAAGCGTTTGACCGCGCAGCCGCGGGCCATGCGGCGGATATCAAAATCATGCTGGAGATGGAGTGACGCATGGCGCTCTATGCAGGCATAGATTGCGGCACGCAGGGAACGCGCGTGGTTATCGTGGAGAGCGAGCGGGGGACGATCGTCGGCGAAGGCAGCGCGCCGCACCGGCTGCAGAGCGGGGCGGATGGCGCCCGTGAACAGCATGCCAGCGACTGGATCGACGCGCTGGTCACGGCATTCCATCAGGCAGCCTCAGACGCCGCTATTGATACACAGCAGATTACTGCGCTCAGCGTCTCCGGCCAGCAGCACGGCTTTGTGGCGCTGGATGAAGCCGGAGCGGTGCTGCATCCGGTAAAGCTGTGGTGCGATACCGCCACCGATGCACAGAACAGCTGGCTGCTGCAGCAGCTGGGAGGGGTTAGCGGTGCGCTGGCACAGCCCGGGATTGTTCCGGCTACCGGCTACACCGCCTCAAAAATTCTCTGGCTGAAGCAGCAGCATCCGGCGCTGTGGGCGCGTTTACATACCGTGTTGTTGCCGCACGATTATCTTAACTTCTGGCTGACCGGCGAACGGGTTATGGAGTATGGCGACGCCTCCGGCACCGGACTGCTGGATATCCGCAGCCGCAGCTGGGATCGGCATACGGTGGAGCTTATCGATCCTGACGGCCGGCTGTGGCAGGCGCTGCCGCCGCTGGCTGCCGCGCAAAAGTGTATCGGCACCCTGCAGCCGGAAGCGGCGCAGCGGCTGGGACTACGCCGCACGGTGCGGGTCGCGACAGGCGGCGGCGATAATATGATGGCCGCCATCGGGTCCGGCAATATTGCGCCTGGCACGGTGACGCTCAGCCTGGGAACATCCGGCACGCTGTTCGCCTGCAGCGAGACGCCGGTGACTGACGAAAACGGCCTGATTGCCAGCTTCTGCTCCAGCACTAATTGCTGGCTGCCGCTGATCTGCACCATGAATGTCACCTCGGCGACCACGCTGATCCAGACGCTGCTGGCAGAGGATCTTACCGGCTTTAATCAGCTGCTGAACCAGGCAGAGCCGGGGGCTGAGGGCGTTGAGATGCTGCCGTTTTTTAATGGCGAGCGCACGCCGGCGCTGCCCCACGCGCAGGCGAGTCTGCACAACCTGAACGCCGTGAATTTTACGCGCGCTAACCTCTGCCGCGCCGCCGTGGAGAGTGCCACATACGGATTACGTTACGGACTTGATCTGTTCCGGCAGCAGGGCATCAGCGCGCAGGAGATCCGCCTTACCGGCGGCGGCGCGCGCAGCGCTGGCTGGCGACAAATTGTGGCTGACGTCATGAACTGCCCGGTGGTCTCTTTGCGTATTCCGGAAACCGCCGCGCTGGGTGCGGCAATTCAGGCGATGTGGGCCAGCGCGCTGCTGGATAACCCGGCACAGCAGCCGGATGCGTTACTGCAGTCGCTGTGCCAGCGCTTTGTCACGCCGGATGAAAGTACCCGCGCCGTGCCCGATGCCGCGCGCCATCAGACCTATGAAACGCACTATCAGCGCTATCTGAAGCGTCTCAGCACGACTTATCCGGAGGTGGCATTGTGACCAGAAATAACCAGGAGATGCTGCTGGAAGTCACGGGGATCCGCAAAGCGTTTGGTCCGGTTGTGGCGCTGAAAAACGCCGAATTTGCGCTGCGCCCCGGCTCCATTCACGCGCTGTGCGGCGGCAACGGTGCCGGAAAGTCGACCTTTCTCAGCATCTTAATGGGGTTTATCCAGCCCGACGCCGGAGAGATATTTATTCGCGGCAGGCGCTGCAGCTTTGCCCATCCGCGGGACGCGCTGGCCGCCGGTATCGCGATTGTTCAGCAGGAGCTGAGCGCAATTCCGGACCTGACGGTGGCTGAAAATATCTGGCTGGGACGCGAACCGCGCCGCTTTGGTTTTGTTGACTTTGCCACGCTCAATCAGCGTACTCGCGCGCTGCTGGCAGAGCTCGATTTTGACATCTCTGCTACTGAAAAGATGCGTAACCTCAGCGTTGCCGGGCAGCAGCTGGTGGAGATCGCCAAAGCGCTCTCGCACGCGAATGCTGACATCATCATCATGGATGAGCCAACCTCAGCGATTGGCGAGGAGGATGCGCAAAAAATCTTTCAGACCCTGACCCGGCTGGCGCAAAAGGGCAAAGGCATTATTTATGTCTCCCATCGCCTCTCCGAGATTTTCCAGATTGCCGACAGCTATACCATCTTTCGCGATGGCGCCTGGGTGCAGGAGGGCATGCTGGCCGATATCACGCGCGAGCAGCTGATTGAGCAGATTATTGGCGGAGAATATGAGAGTGAATTTGCCAAGTTTAATCAGCCGGGTAATGAGGTGATGATGGAGGTAAAAAACCTGCGCTGGCGCAATAAAATCAACGATATCAGCCTGCACCTGAAGCGGGGCGAAATCCTCGGCATTTACGGGCTGGTTGGCTCCGGGCGCAGCGAGTTTCTCGATTTACTGTTTGGGATTGAACACGCAGACAGCGGAACCATTCGCCTCGGCGAGGTGGTGCTGGGCCGCCACTCACCGAAAGAGTCGATCCGGCACGGCATCGCTTATGTCACAGAAGATCGCAAAGCAACCGGGCTGGTGCTCTGCCGTTCGATTCGCGAAAACATCAACATCGCCTCATTTGGCGCTATCTCCCGCGCCGGTTTTATCAGTGAGAAGCAGGAGCAGCAGCGCAGCCTGGAGATGATCAAACGCTTTAACGTCAGAACGCCGGATGCCGAACAGCTGGTGGGCAACCTCAGCGGCGGTAATCAGCAGAAAGTCGTGCTGGGACGCTGGGCGTTACTGGACCCGGAAGTACTGCTGCTGGATGAGCCTACCCGCGGTATTGATGTCGGCGCGAAAAAAGAGATTTACCGCTTTATGTCCGAGTTTGCGTTGAAAAACAAGGGGATCGTGATGGTCTCCTCAGAGCTGTCGGAGATCATCGGCATGAGCGATCGCATTCTGGTTTTTCGCGACGGACAGCTGGCGGGAGAGCTGAGTGCGGCTCAGGCAACGCAGAGTGAACTGATGAAGCTGGCGGTTTAACAGAGAGATCACGTTATGAACACCACACATTCCATGCCTTCCGGCATCTCATTTTTTACGCGCAACAAAAGACGTATGCACAAATACGGCATCATCATCGCGTTCTTTGTGCTTTGCCTGATTGTGGCTGCCGTCGGCGAGCTGCAGGTCGCTAATGGCGCCTGGAGCAGTAACTATTTTCTCAGTAATGAAAATATGCTGATTGTGCTGCGCCAGGTCTCTATCAACGGCATTTTAGCGATTGGGATGACCTTTGTAATCATCACCGCCGGCGTCGATCTCTCGGTAGGATCGGTGCTGGCGCTGAGCGGCATTGTTGCTGCACGTTTCGCCACGAACAACAGCGGTATGGCAATTGGGGATACGGCACATGCGGTGATGGTGCCAATGATTATCGCGCTGGGAATTGGCATTGTCTGCGGCCTGATCAACGGTACCGTGCTGGCGCGTTACCGGCTGCAGCCGTTTATCGTCACCATGGGCATGCTCTCCGCTGCGCGCGGACTCACGATGCTGACCACCGGCGGCAACCCGGTTTCGCAGCTTAACAGCGATTTTCGCTGGCTCGGCAACGGCTACATAGCCGGCATACCCGTACCGGTCATTATCTTTGTCGTACTGTTTGGTCTCGCGTGGCTGCTGCTCAATAAAACTTTGCTCGGGCGCTACGTCTATGCCGTTGGCGGCAACCCGAAAAGTGCCCGCACGTCAGGGATCAGCGTCGTCGGAATAAAAGTCATGGTCTACACCCTGTGCGCCGCGCTGGCCGGAATCGCCGGGCTGATCCTCACCGCACGCACCGGATCGGCACAGACCAACGCGGGCGCAGGCTATGAACTTGATGCGATTGCTGCGGTAGTGATTGGCGGCACCAGTATGGCTGGCGGTGTCGGTACGCTTGTCGGCACCTTTTTTGGCGTGCTGATCATCGGCGTAATGAATAACGGCCTGGATTTACTGGGGGTGCAGTCTTACTACCAGCAGATCATCAAAGGCGCTCTGATTGTAGTGGCTGTACTGCTCGACCCGTCGCGTAAACAACAGCGCGATTAACCTCTGAATAGATAAACCCTGCCAGGAGAGAACAATGAAAATAAGATCTATCGCTCTGTTAACCTCAGCCCTGACGCTGGGCGCGATTAGCATAGCGCAGGCTGCCCCCGTAAAAATCGCTGTGCTGATGTATGGCAATAAGGCGGAGTTCGTTCAGCTGATGGAGCGCTACGGTAAAGCGCATCCGGCAGTAAAAAGTGGCGAAGCCGTGCTCACCTTTTATGATGGTCGTTATGACGCGTCGGTGCAGAATGACCAGGCGGCGACCGCTATCCAGACGCGTGCCGACGCGATTATCGTGAACCCGATGGATTATGAAGCCAACATCGATATTGTGACCAATGCTAACGAGGCTAAAATTCCGGTGGTGGTCACCAACGCCCGCCTGAATACGGAAGAGATGACGTCCGAAGTGGTCTCTAATGATGAGCTGGGCGGCTATCTGGAAGCCAAAGCGGTACTGGATAAGCTGCAGTGCAAAACCAAAAAGGTCAATGTCGTCATTATTGAAGGGCCGAAGGGCGGCAGCGGTGAGATCCAGCGCGGCAAAGGCAATGATAAAGCGATAGCGGAGTGTGGTCCGGGCCAGGTTACCGTACTGGAGAGAAAAACGGCCAACTGGTCACGCGCTGAAGCACAGCCGCTGATGGAGAACTGGCTGCAGAAGCATCGCGGCAAAATCAACGGGGTGATTGGGCAAAACGATGAGATGGCGCTGGGAGCCATTGAAGCGATTAAGGGCGCCGGGCTGAACGTGAACGACTTCGCCATTGCGGGTGTGGATGGGGTGTCTGATGCGATTCATGCCGTTCAGGCGGGTGAAATGGTCTCTATTCTGCAGGATGCGAAAGGCCAGATGCAGGGCGCTATTGATGTCGCGCTGCGTGCGGTAAAAGGCGCAGGCTATCAGCCGCAGTCTGACATCTGGCAGCAGTATGCCAAAGATCTCGCCTGGGATGGCGGCACGAAAAAACACTATTACATTCCGTGGACCACGGTTACTGCGGATAATGCGCAGCAGCTGCTGGACGCGCGTAAGTAATCAACGCGACGGCGGGCAGGCTGTCTGCCAGCAGACAGCCTGCCAAAGCCGTTTACTCGTTGCCCCACTCATTCAGAAAGTTCGCCACATCATCAATGCGCGCGTCAGCAATTCCCGCCTCGCGCGCCATCTCATGCTGCGCTTCTTCACTGATCTCCTGATGGTTATTCAGGCGGGTGATCAGCAGCTGGAAGTAGTGCGCCAGCGGGTCGCGCTCGGCTTCGCTCACCGGTTTTTCACACTCTTCAGCGTAGGCGTCAGCGATATCGTAATACTTCAGATCAATCTCATGTTTCATAGTGCGCTCCGGAAACGGGAAGGGGTCAGATGCCAGCGGCATCATTTAACGTAAATCATACCACTCCTGCCAGCTTTTTCCCGCCTGCCGGAAAAGGCAGAGACATCGCGCTATTATTGTCATCATAAACCTGGTACCGGGCCGGTATTATCAGCATGCCGGCAACATAATAAACAGACACAGGGCTAAGTGGCATAACATCGTATTCTAAAGTTTTAATAGCGATGTTATCGTGGTGTTGCGCTGATGTACTTTATATACGTGGATACTGTTTTATGGCGAAATTAATGACCTCCCTGACGCTCTGTTCAGGGCGAATGACGCACGGGGAACGACGCGTCGCCCAGCGGCTTGAATCGCATCTCGGCGATGATTGTCTTATCTGGTATGACATTCCGGTCGGGCGCCAGTACAGGCATCCCGATTTTGTTATTATCGATCCTGCCAACGGGCTTATTTTCCTTGAGGTCAAAGACTGGAAGCTAAGTACATTTCAGCATGCGGACCCGCAGACGGTAACGCTGAGACATGCTCAGGGCGAAACGCAGGCGCAAAATCCGCTGCTGCAGGTCAGGGAGTATGCCTGTGCGACCGTTGACCTGTTATCTCAGGATCCGAAACTGCAGCAAAAAACAGGCCTGTATAAAGGAAAGCTGAATATCGCCTGGGCTTATGGTGTGGTGTTTACTAATATTACCCGTCAGCAGCTGACATCACTCTCAGCCGATGGCGTGGTTGAATCTATATTTCCACAGGCGCTGACGATTTGTCAGGATGAAATGGCCGAGTCTGTCTCTGTTTCTGCGTTTCGCGCTAAAGTTTCCGGACTCTTTACCACCCGTTTCAGGCCTGCAATAACGCCGGCTGTGCGGGATATTCTGCGCCGGCATCTTTTTCCGGAGATCGCCATTACGGTAAAAAATAAGCGCAGTAATATTTACCGGGTAATGGATCTGCAGCAGGAGGTGCTGGCACGCAATCTCGGCGAAGGGCATCGTGTTATTCATGGCGTAGCCGGTTCCGGTAAAACGCTGATTTTACTCTACCGCTGTTTATACCTTTCCGAGACCACCACACGCCCTGTGCTGGTGCTCTGTTTTAATATCATTCTGGCTAACTATATCCGTGAATGCATCGCGGCCAGAGGACTATCGCATAAAGTACACGTCTATCATTTTCATGACTGGTGCGCGACGGCAGCCCGGACCTTTAAGCTGAAGATGAGCGGGGAAGGGCGCTATTATGATAACTGCTTTGCGGCGCTGGAAAATGCGGTTGATAGCGGCACTGTCGGGGATGCGGGGTATGATGCGGTGCTGGTGGATGAAGGACATGACTTCGACCGGCGCTGGCTTTCACTGATAGCCCGGCTGTTTGATAACACCCGCCGCTCGCTGCTGCTGATGTACGACGACGCCCAGTCTCTGTACCGGCGCGAGAAAGCACTGAACTTTTCGCTGGCGAGCGTGGGTATTCAGGCTCAGGGGCGCACCTCTATTCTTCGGGTGAATTATCGCAATCCGCGGCGCATTCTCAATTTTGCCTACGCTTTTTCACGCGACTACTTTGACCGGCACCATAATCAGGAGCTTCCGCTGGTGCTGCCGGAAGCCTGCGGCGAAGAGAACAGCGACATTCCCGATATCGAACAGTGTCAGTCTGCAACAGATGAAGCGCGTCGCGTTGTGGCGTGGCTGCGAGAGAAGTATGCGGCGGCAGGCCGCTGGGGCGATATGGCGGTGCTTTGTCCTACGCATTTTTCAGCAGACAAACTCATCGACCTGCTGCAGCAGCATGCGATCCCCGCCGCCGTCAGCTTCACCACGGAAGATAAAAAACGCTATTCGCATCGGGAGGATGTGGTTCATCTGCTGACCTTTCAGAGCAGCAAAGGGCTTGAATTCCCTTACGTTGCCGTGATCAATGCATCATTTGTTCATAAAGGGGCTGAAGATGAGTCTGAAGCTATCCCGGCGCTGTATGTGGCGTTTACGCGCGCAACCCAGGCGTTACTGGTCACCTGCTACAAAGAAAATAGCATCAGTCAGCAGCTGTCGAAATTTGCCGGTATGGATCTGCAGGATGAGGGAGAGATGTCTGTGGCGTCCCCTGCAGGAATCGAACCTGCAACTAGCCCTTAGGAGGGGCTCGTTATATCCATTTAACTAAGGAGACATCCGGAAACGCAGTATACCCGTATGTCTCCCGGATGTTAACCGGGCGCGGCGTGATTGCTCATTCTGTCAGCAGCGCCGCGCCCGGAAGAGCGGTTACTCCGTCTGCTCTCCGGCAGCGTTCTTCGCTTCTGCTTTCTCGCGGCGTTTTTGATCCGCCCGCGCCTTCGCTTTGGCCTCTTCGCTCATGTCGTTGCGGATCTGCGCATGGCTGATCAGGGCAAAAATCAGCGTGCCGCCGGTGATGTTACCGAGCAGCGTGGGCAGCGCAAACGGCCAGAAAAACTCCTGCCACGGGACTGTCCCCGCAAAGACCAGATAGAGTACTTCGACCGAGCCGACCACGATATGCGCCAGATCGCCCAGCGCCACCAGCCACGTCATCATAATGATGATCAGCAGTTTGGCATTCTCCGCATGCGGGATCATCCAGACCATAGTGGCGATGATCCAGCCGGAGATCACGGCATTAGCGAACATCTCGCCCGGCGAATTTTCCATCACCTTTTCACTGATGGCCGTAAACGCCTGGCGCGTTGCCTCATCAAAAATGGGCATGTAGTTAAAGGCCAGCGCCGCCAGCCCGGTACCAATCAGATTGCCCAGCAGCACCAGCCCCCACAGGCGCAGCAGCAGCATAAAATTGCTGCCGGTGGGCTTATGCATGACCGGCAGGACCGCCGTCACGGTATTCTCGGTAAACAGCTGCTGCCGCGCGAGGATCACAATCACAAAGCCAAAGGTGTAGCCGAGGTTCTCCAGCAGAAAGGCGCCGGGGACCCCTTCAAGGTGAACCTGAAAAATCCCTTTCGCCATCAGCGAAGCGCCCATTGAGAGGCCTGCGGCGATGGCTGACCACAGCAGCGCCATGCCGTCACGCTCTAGCTCTTTCTCCCCGTCCTGCCGTATCTCTTCATGAATCGCCGCTGCCCGCGAGGGCAGGGCCTCTTCATCAACTTCAATCTCAGTGCCTTGCTCTTTTTCTTCGCTGTCTACGTCATTGTCGTGTTCAGCATTTGATGGCGATGGCTTCATGTTTGCTCCTGGTGATAGTGCCAATGCGTAATAAGCGTAGACGGTTTTAGCAAGCCTGAAATGTTACGAAGAATTTCTTTAAGCGTAACAAAATTTTAACCGCGCGGCTTTTTTATACAGTTTTCGGATCTGAAGGCGTGAAACAGCGGTGCGCAGCGAAATGAGAGCACGGTCACACTCTTCGGCGCACTGCAACAGTGTGGTATTATCGCCGCCTCATTTTTTGCGGTGATGCGCCCCTCTATGTTCGAAGTCATTAATCTCTCATGCGTTCGCGATGAGCGAATGCTGTTCCATGGGCTGAGCTTCCATGTCCGGCCGGGTGACCTCGTGCAGATAGAAGGGCCGAACGGCGCCGGTAAAACCTCACTGCTGCGTCTGCTGGCCGGGCTTAGCCGGGCAGAAGAGGGCGAAGTGCGCTGGCAGGGCGAAACGCTGCAGCGCCAGCGTGAAATATGGCAACAAAACCTGCTCTATCTTGGCCATCAGCCTGGCGTAAAAGCGGTACTCTCTCCGCTGGAAAATCTGCGTTTCTGGCACGGCGACAGCAGCCAGACGGCGCTGTATGCGGCGCTGGAGCAGGTCAGCCTGACCGGCTATGAAGAGGTGCCGGTGGCGCAGCTCTCTGCGGGTCAGCAGCGGCGCGTCGCGCTGGCGCGCCTCTGGCTCAGCTCAGCCCGACTGTGGATCCTGGATGAACCGCTGACCGCCATCGATAAAGCCGGTGTCGAAGCACTCATGGCGCGTTTTAACCAGCACGCCAGCCAGGGCGGGGCGGTGATCCTCACCACGCATCAGGAGCTGCCCGCCGCCGCGCTACGTAAAATACGCCTGAGCGGGGAGTGGCAATAATGCTGCTGCGTATTCTCCGGCGTGAACTGAAAATTGCGTTTCGCAGCGGGGCTGAAGTGATCAACCCGCTGTGGTTCTTTCTCATCGTCATTACGCTGTTTCCGCTCGGCATCGGTCCGGAGCCGCAGCAGCTGGCGCGCATTGCGCCCGGCGTGGTCTGGGTCGCCGCTCTGCTGGCTTCGCTGCTGGCGCTGGAGCGCCTGTTCCGCGACGATTTCCTTGATGGATCGCTGGAGCAGCTGCTGCTGTTGCCGGCACCGCTGCCGGTCACGGTGCTGGGTAAAGTGATCGCTCACTGGCTGGTCACCGGCCTGCCGCTGATCCTGCTGTCACCGCTGGCGGCGCTGCTGCTGTCGCTGGATATGGCAGGCTGGCGCGCGCTGGCGCTGACGCTGACGCTGGGTACGCCGACGCTGAGCTTTCTTGGTGCTATCGGCACCGGCCTGACAACGGGATTGCGGCGTGGCGGCGTGCTGCTCAGCCTGCTGGTGCTGCCGCTGACCATTCCGGTTCTGATTTTTGCCAGTGCGGCTATCGACGCCGCCGGGCAGGGGCTGCCAGTTGGCGGCTATCTGGCGGTTCTGGGCGCGATGCTGGCGGTAAGTGCGACGCTGTCGCCGTTTGCCACCGCTGCGGCGCTGCGGATCAGCCTGCAGTAGCGCGCTTCCTCAGAGAAGCCGTTCCCTCTTTATTATTAGTGTGAGCAATGCAAATGTGGAAATGGATACATCAGTGGGCAAGGCCGGAACGCCTTTACCAGCTATGCGGGCGACTTATTCCCGGCATGGCGATTGCCGCAGCCGGCGCGCTGCTGCTTGGCTGGGGATGGGGATTTGGCTTCGCCCCGGCTGATTACCAGCAGGGCAATAGCTTCCGGATTATGTACCTGCACGTGCCCGCTGCCATGTGGTCAATGGGGATCTACGCCGCCATGGCGATTGCCGCCTTTACCGGTCTGGTGTGGCAGCTGAAAATGGCTGACCTGGCCGCCGCCGCGATGGCGCCGGTGGGAGCCGCCTTTACCTTTATTGCGCTGATTACCGGCTCCGCATGGGGCAAACCGATGTGGGGAACCTGGTGGATCTGGGATGCGCGCCTCACCTCAGAGCTGGTGCTGCTGTTCCTTTATATGGGCGCGATGGCGCTCTGGCTCGCCTTTGACGATCGCCGCACGGCGGGCCGCGCCGCCGGTATCCTGATCCTCGTCGGCGTGGTGAACCTGCCGATTATTCATTTTTCTGTGCAGTGGTGGAACACGCTGCATCAGGGCTCATCCGGTCTGCTGCAGCAGGCAATCGATCCCTCTATGCGCACGCCGCTGCGCTGGTCGATTCTCGGCTATCTGCTGCTGTTTATCACGCTGACGCTGATGCGGCTGCGTAACCTGATTTTACTGACCGAACGGCATCGTCCGTGGGCTATCGCGCTGGCACAGCAGGGAGCAAAAGCATGAGTCCGGCCTTCACCTCATGGAGTGAATTCTTTGCTATGGGCGGCTACGCCTTTTTTGTCTGGCTGTCGGTTGCCTGCACCCTGATCCCGCTACTGGGCCTGGTGCTGCATACGCTACTGCAGCGGCGGCGTCTGCTGGCGGAGATCCGTCAGCGTCAGGCGCGGGAGCAGCGTGTGCGTGCGGCACAGACTAAACAGCGCGCGCGCGCTGCCGGGGAGGCAGGATGAATCTCCGTCGTCGCAACCGCCTTTTGGTGGTGCTGGCTATTCTTACCGGCCTTGGCCTCGCGACCGCGCTGGTGATGTATGCCCTGCGCTCAAACATCGATCTGTTCTATACGCCGGGCGAGATTATCAACGGCAAAGGCGACGCGCAGCTGAAGCCGGAAGCGGGGCAGCGTCTGCGCGTGGGCGGCATGGTGATGCCAGGCAGCGTGAGGCGCGATCCGCAGTCGCTGGCGGTAACCTTCAGCCTGTATGACGCCAGAGGCGTGGTCAGCGTCAGCTATAACGGCATCCTGCCCGATCTCTTCCGCGAAGGGCAGGGGGTAGTGGCGCAGGGCGTACTGCAGGCGGGTAATGTTATCAGCGCCCGGGAAGTGCTGGCCAAGCACGACGAAAAATATACGCCGCCGGAAATTCAGGACGCAATGAATACCAATCATACCCGCGCCGCAGTGCGCTATCAGCCGGCGGGTAATCAGCCATGATGCCGGAAATCGGAACTTTTCTGCTCTGTCTGGCGCTGGGCCTGGCGCTGCTGCTGAGTATTTACCCGCTGTGGGGCGCCGCGCGTCAGGATGCGCGGCTGATGACGCTCGCGCGACCGCTGACCTGGGGCATGTTTTTAGCCATTGCCGCCGCCTTTATGGTGCTGGTGCACGCATTTGTGGTGAACGATTTCACCGTTGCATACGTCGCGACAAATTCAAATACGCTGCTGCCGGTCTATTACCGCGTCGCCGCGACCTGGGGTGCGCATGAAGGATCGCTGCTGCTGTGGGTACTGCTGCTCAGCAGCTGGTCGCTGGCGGTGGCAATTTTCAGCCGCGAGATGCCGCGCGATGCGCTGGCGCGCGTGCTGGCGGTAATGGGGATGATCAACGCCGGCTTTCTGCTGTTTATCCTGCTGACCTCCAACCCGTTTGCCCGCACGCTGCCTGATTTCCCCATCGACGGCGGCGATCTTAACCCGATGCTGCAGGATATCGGCCTGATCTTCCATCCGCCGCTGCTCTATATGGGCTATGTCGGTTTTTCGGTCGCCTTTGCCTTTGCCATCGCCTCGCTGATGACCGGACGGCTGGATACCGCCTGGGCGCGCTGGTCGCGCCCCTGGACCACCGCCGCATGGGTGTTTCTGACCATCGGTATCGTGCTGGGATCGGCGTGGGCCTATTATGAGCTGGGCTGGGGCGGCTGGTGGTTCTGGGACCCGGTGGAAAACGCCTCGTTTATGCCGTGGCTGGCCGGAACCGCGCTGATGCACTCGCTGGCGGTAACGGAAAAGCGCGGCAGCTTCAAAGCCTGGACCGTGCTGCTGGCGATCGCGACGTTTTCGCTCAGCCTGCTCGGCACCTTTCTGGTGCGCTCCGGCGTGCTGGTCTCGGTGCATGCCTTTGCCTCCGATCCGGCGCGCGGGATGTTTATTCTCGCTTTTCTGATCATCGTGATTGGCAGCTCGCTGCTGCTCTATGCGCTGCGCGGCGGTCAGGTACGCAGCCGCGTGCAGAGTGAAATCTGGTCGCGGGAATCGTTTCTGCTGAGCAATAACGTGCTGCTGATTGCGGCAATGCTGGTGGTCCTGCTCGGTACGCTGCTGCCGCTGGTGCACAAGCAGCTGGGGCTGGGCAGTATCTCAGTGGGAGAACCTTTCTTTAATACGCTGTTCAGCTGGCTGATGGCGCCGTTTGCGCTGCTGCTCGGTATTGGTCCGCTGGTGCGCTGGCGGCGTGATGAGCCGCAAAAGCTGTGGAAGCGGCTGAGTGCCGGGCTGGTGGTTACCCTGCTGCTCTCTGTTCTGCTGCCGTGGCTGCTGGAAGATCGCATTGAAGCGATGACGGTAACCGGGCTGCTGATGGCGATCTGGGTCACGCTGCTGACGCTGATGGAGCTGCATGAGCGCGCGACTCACCGGCATAGCCTGCTGAAAGGGCTGTGGCATCTGTCGCGCAGCCACTGGGGCATGGTGCTGGGGCATCTGGGCGTAGCGGTAACGGTAGTAGGCATCGCGTTCAGCACCCAGTACAGCGTTGAGCGCGATGTGCGCATGAAGGCGGGCGACAGCATCGATATTCATCGCTATCACTTTGTGTTCCGCGACGTGCATAACCTGCAGGGGCCTAACTACAGCGGCGGCGTGGCGATCATCGATGTCACCCGCGATGGCAAACCGGAAGCGGTACTGCGGGCGGAAAAACGCTTTTATACCGCTGCCCGCACCATGATGACCGAAGCGGCGATCAGCGGCGGATTTACCCGCGATCTCTATGCCGCACTCGGCGAGGAGCTGGATAACGGCGCCTGGGCCGTACGCCTCTACTACAAACCCTTTGTCCGCTGGATCTGGTTTGGCGGCCTGTTTATGGCGGCAGGCGGCCTGCTCTGCCTGCTGGATCCGCGTTATCGCGCGCGGAAAAAAGTTGCGCGTGAGGAGCGGGCATGAGCAAAAAAATTCTCTTTATTCCCCTGGCGCTGTTTCTGCTGCTGGCGGCAGCGCTGCTGTGGCAGCTGTCGCGTAATGCACAGGGTGACGATCCCTCCCGGCTTGAGTCAGCCCTGACGGGCAAACCGGTGCCACAGTTCAGACTGGAAGCGCTGGATCAGCCAGGCAAAATCTACAGCCAGCAGATCCTTACCGATGGTCAGCCGCTGCTGCTCAACGTCTGGGCAACCTGGTGTCCGACCTGCCGCGCTGAGCATCACTATCTGAACCGGCTGGCGGAGCAGGGCGTGCGCGTGGTTGGCCTCAACTATAAAGATGACCGTACGAAAGCGATAAACTGGCTTAATACGCTGGGCAACCCTTACGCGCTGAGCCTCTACGACGGCAGCGGCATGCTGGGGCTTGACCTCGGTGTCTACGGTGCGCCGGAAACCTTTCTCATTGATGGCCACGGCATCATTCGTTATCGCCACGCCGGTGATATGAACGAGCGCGTCTGGAATGAAGAAGTTAAACCGCTGTGGGAAAAATATAGCCGGGAGGCGGGGGCATGAGCAGGCTGCTTATTGCGCTGACGGCGCTGCTGCTTACGCTCAGCGTCCGGGCCACCACCACAGATAGCCTGCAGTTTACCTCGCTGCAGCAGGAGGATCAGTACCGGGCGATCACCGCCTCACTGCGCTGCCCGAAATGCCAGAACAACAGCATTGCAGATTCAAACGCCATGATTGCCGCTGACATGCGCCTGAAAGTCTATGAGCTGATGCAGCAGGGCAAGAGCCGGCAGCAGATAGTGGATTACATGGTGGCGCGCTACGGTCACTTTGTCACTTACGATCCGCCGCTGACGCCCGCGACGCTGATTTTATGGGCCGGTCCGGCGCTGTTTGTGCTGCTGGGCGGCGGGGTGATCCTGCTGCGTAACCGCCGCGCGCGTGAAACGACTGAACTGAATGACGATGAACAACAGCGCCTGGCGGCGATTCTGGAACGTAACGGGAAGCCGTAATGATTGTATTTTGCATGACTCTGATCGTCTTACTGGCGGCTGCGGTAGCGCTGTTTCTGGCTGCGGGATGGCGTCAGCGTGAACACCATGCTGGCGAACGCGACCGGCTTAACACCGCCTTTTACCAGCAGCGCCTGCGCGAGCTGCAGCGTGATGAAACGGAAGGCGTGGTAGCCAACCGGGCGGAGATGGAGCGCGATCTGCAGCAGATGCTGCTGACGGACGTACCCGACGGGCAGACTCTTCCGGCGCGGCAGAGCAGCCGCTGGATCCTGCTGCCGGGCGTGATCCTGCTGCTGCTGGTGACAACCGGGGTCTATCTGCAAACCGGCGGCTACGCACAGCTCGCGGGCTGGCTCGCCGTTCAGCGTGACTATCCGGCGCTGCGCGCCCGCGTAATGGATCCGGATGCGCAGCCGCTGACGATGGAGGAGCTGGCGCGCCTGCAGCTGGGACTGCGCACGGCGCTGCAGCAGACACCCGGCAGCGCCGATGAGTGGGCGATGCTGGGGCGGCTTGGTATGGTGCTGAACAATGCTACCGCTGCCGGACAGGCGTTTGAGCGCGCGCTGCAGCGTGCGCCTGACAGCCTGGAGCTGCAGCAGGATTACGCCGAAGTCCTGACGCGTTCCGGCGATCCGCAGGATAACCGGCAGGCGAGCGTGCTGCTGCATGCGCTGCTCAAGCGCGACAGCGCGAATCTGCGTACGCTTAGCCTGCTGGCGTTCAACGCATCCGGACAGCAGAACTATACTGAAGCGCTCGACGCGTGGCGCGCCATGCTGGCGTTGCTGCCTGCCGGCGATCCGCGCATAACGCTGATTCAGCGCAGCATTGAGCAGGCGAAAACCGCTGCCGGGCAGCAGGCGGTTGCGCTGAGCCTGACGGTCAAGCTGTCGCCGCCGGCAGAAAAAATGTTGCCGCCGGACGGAGTGTTGTATATTTCTGTATCTGACGGTGTTTCACCGGTGCCCGTGGCCGTTAAGCGCCTGCCGCTTAGCCACTTTCCGCTATCGCTTACGCTGGATGACAGCAACGCTATGATGCCCGATCGCCTGCTTTCGGCGCAGCATCAGGTTCAGGTCAGAGTGCGTATTGCCCGCGACGGCAGCGCAAATCCTCAGGCCGGGGACTGGTTCGGGCTCAGTGCTATTACCTCGTGGGAGGGTCACCAGCCGCTGACTGTTGAGATCAATCAGCAGCAGCCCTGAAGCGCTACATTTATCATCCGCACAGGGAGAAGAACATGAATAACCGCCTGACCAGTCTGGCACTGGCCAGTTTACTTCTGGTGGGATGCGCCAGCTCAAAACCGGCGGATGACGCCGCCCCGGCGCAGCGCAGCGATCCGCTGGAAGGTTTTAACCGTACGATGTTCAATTTTAATTACAACGTACTTGATCCTTATGTGGTGCGCCCGGTGGCGGTAGCCTGGCGCGACTATGTGCCGGTACCGGCGCGTACCGGCATGAGTAATTTTCTCGGCAACCTGAATGAACCCGCCAGCATGGTTAACTCCATTCTGGTAGGCGAGCCGCGTCAGGCCGGGATCCACTTCACGCGTTTCTTCCTGAATACCGTACTGGGTCTGGGCGGCTTTATCGACGTCGCAGGCAAAGCGAACCCGGCGCTGGCGCGCGAGGTGCCGCATCGCTTTGGCAGTACGCTGGGGCGTTATGGTGTCGGCTACGGTCCGTATGTGGTGCTGCCCGGCTACGGCAGTTTCACCGTGCGGCAGGATGGCGGTGACTATGTGGATACGCTCTATCCGGTACTCAGCTGGCTGACCTGGCCGATGTCGATCGGTAAGTGGGCGCTGGAGGGAGTAGAGACGCGTGCTCAGCTGCTGGACTCTGACGGGCTGCTGAAACAGCAGCAGGATCCTTACTCTTTTATCCGCAATGCCTATTTCCAGCGTAACGATTTTCTGGCTAACGGCGGCAAGCTGAAGCCGGAAGAGAATCCAAACGCCAGCGCGATACAAAACGATTTGCAGGATATCGACGCGCCGTAAAAAAAGGGCAACCCACCGGGTTGCCCTTATTACTTGTGCGGCAGGCGCGATCAGAACTTATAGTTAAAGCTTGCGCCGTAAAGCCAGGCTTTGCCTTCTGAGTTGAAGGTATAAGGGGCTTCATTAACGGTAACGTGCTGACCATGCATATAAGATACGCCGACATCCACTGACGCTTCAGGCGTAAAGGCGTAAGACGCACCGGCGCTCAGCCACAGACGATCCTGATCCGGAATAGAGATAGAGCGTTTATCGGCCGGAACCGGGCTGTCATCGAAGGCGATACCGGTACGGAAGGTCCAGCGATCGTCATAGAAGTAGGTGGTACCCAGCGCAATGCGATAGGCATCTTTAAAGCTCTCATCTTTCTGGAACAGCGTCTGGCCGCGGCTGCCGGTCGCTTTCAGCTCCTGGAACTGGCTCCAGCTGGTATAGGCAAGGCTGTAGTGCACTGCCCACTGCGGCGCAACTTTATGCCAGCCGGACACTTCCCACATTTCCGGCAGGTTCAGGGTCAGGTAGCCGGGCACCGTTGAGCCGCCGGTACCGCCAAACGCCGCCGGGATATCGTTTTTATAATTGCCGTCAAAGTCGACTTTTACTTCAGAGCGGTAGGTAAAGCCGAAACGGTTATTTTTATCCACTTCATACAGCACGCCGGCGTTCCAGCCATAGCCCCACTCATTGCCTTTAAGGTGTGCGACCTGCAGATCGGACGGGAAGCCCACTGCCGGGCCAGCTTCACCGGCATAACGCTCAATTTTGGCGCGGGCATAAACCGCATCAAAGCCAACGCCAACGCTCAGGTGCTCGTTCAGACGATAGGCGGTGCTGAGATTAAGGTTAGCGGTCATCAGATCGGTTTTACCGCCATAGCCCCCTGCGGCATAACCATTATTGAATTCAGTGGCCAGGCCATAGTTTGAGGTTGCGGATGCGCCCACCCACCACCGATCGGTAAGCGGCTGAACATAGTGAATATTTGGTACCCACTGATTAGGCGCAATGTTATTCGCGTTCAGGCTATTGCCGGTGAGCGGACTGCGTCCGCTGATATCCACTTCAGGATCGATATAGACTGCGCCGATCGAGAACATCGGGCTATCCATCAGTGCCATGGTGGCGGGGTTACGACTGGCCGATGCTGCTGTGTCACCCATCGCGCCTTCGCCTGAATAAGCGCGACCTAATCCAATTGCTGAGAATTCGTTAAGTTGAAAGCCTGCGGCGTAAACCTGGGAGGAGACGAGCGCCACTGCAGCTGCCACAGCTGACTTTGCAAACAGGTTCTTATGGTTCATGACCACAACCTCATCAAAATTATTATTAAACGTTGTCACGTCGCGTAACAAAGGACGGCGGATTGTAGGGACTGAGACTAAACAGACATATCAGACCAGTGCGACGAGTATAGGTCTGACCTGTGTGTAAGTTGCAATAATGTTTTTCAAATATTACAGACTTGATCGATAAAATCAGATCTGCTTAACAATTTCTTTATACTGCGCCGTCAGCATACCGGCTCAGGTTTGTTTTGGATCAAATTTTATTGTGATATTCGTCACTTAGCGGCGCAATGATAGAGGAAAATGGCCCGCAGGCGTACACTTTATGACAGAACATCCCCTTAGATCGCCCGCTTTTTCAGCCGGAGAAACCTCATGAGTCAGACCATTAATAAATGCAGTGCCCGCGAGACCGCTGCCTGCTGCTGTGTGGATACGGGCATTGTGATTGATAACAGCGACTGCAGTGCCCGCTGGTCAGCGCTGTTTCCCGATCGCGCAGCTGCCGAAGCGATGCTGTTAACACTGACGGAGAAAGCGCAGCAAACTGCCTCTGAACCCTGTGAGATTACGTCGCAATTTACCTCAGAGCCGGAAGGTATACGCCTGAACGCTGAATTTACCTTTGCCTGTCAGGCTGAAGCGCTGATTTTTCAGCTCGCCCTGCGTTAATTCTGCATCGCCGTCAATCCGCGACGGCGAATCGCTATTTTCGTGTTTTTCCTCGCACTTTTTTCTCTTTGCTATTGGCGAGCCGTCGCCGGATGGTTAACACTGACGATCAGGTCAGACCTCTCTGGCAATGGTGTCAGATCGTCGGTTACAGGGGGAAAAGCATGAGCAGAGCGCAGCCGTTGCTGACGCGTCAGGGCGAACGTATCGCTATTACTCACGGGCTGCGTACGCCTTTTGTCCGGCAGGCGAGCGATTTCCACGGCATTCCGGCGCTGGAGCTGGGGCGTATGGTGGTCAGCGAACTGCTGGTGCGCAGCGAACTGCCGGTTGAGGTAATCGATCAGCTGGTGTTTGGTCAGGTGATACAGATGCCGGAAGCGCCAAATATTGCGCGCGAAATTGTGCTGAGCAGCGGGCTGAGCGTGCACACGGACGCCTACAGCGTCAGTCGCGCCTGTGCAACCAGCTTTCAGGCCGTCGCTAACGTAGCGGAGAGCCTGATGGCGGGCACCATCGATGCCGGAATTGCCGGCGGCGCAGACTCCTCCTCCGTGTTACCGATTGGTGTCAGCAAAACGCTGGCGCGTGCGCTGGTCGATCTTAACCGTGCGCGGACAGTGGGCAAAAAGCTGCAGCTCCTGCGGCGTCTGCGCCCGCGCGATCTGCTGCCGGTGCCGCCTGCCGTGGCGGAGTATTCAACCGGACTGCGCATGGGAGATACGGCTGAGCAGATGGCTAAAACCTGGGGTATTACGCGTGAGCAGCAGGATGCGCTTGCCCTGCGCTCACATCAGCGTGCCGCACAGGCCTGGCAGAGCGGCGTACTGCAGCAGGAGGTCATGCCCGCCTTTGTGCCGCCGTGGAAAGCGCCGGTTGAGCAGGACAACACCATCCGCTTTAACGCCAGCGCGGCCGATTATGCCCGACTGCGGCCTGCGTTTGACCGGCGTCACGGCTCGGTAACCGCAGCAAACAGTACGCCGCTGACGGACGGCGCGGCAGCCCTCATCCTGATGCGTGAAGGGCGCGCCCGCGAACTGGGAATAGCGCCGCTGGGCTACCTGCGCAGCTACGCGTTTACCGCCATCGATGTGCAGACCGACATGCTGCTGGGCCCGGCTTACGCCTCGCCGCTGGCGCTGGATCGCGCTGGCGTCACGCTGGGTGATTTAACGCTGATTGACATGCATGAAGCCTTTGCCGCCCAGACGTTAGCCAACCTGAAGCTGTTCAGCGATGCGCGCTTTGCGCGTGAGGTGCTCAACCGGCCGCAGGCGCTGGGCGAGGTTGATGATGACCGCTTTAATGTGCTGGGCGGCTCCATCGCCTACGGGCATCCGTTTGCCGCCACCGGTGCCCGCATGATCGCCCAGACGCTGCATGAACTGCGGCGGCGCGGTGGCGGACTGGGACTGGTAACCGCCTGCGCGGCGGGCGGTTTGGGCACTGCAATGGTTCTGGAGGCTGAATAATGCAGCATACCGCGTTTGAGTTAACCCTGCGCCCGGATCATGTTGGTGTGATCACCATTGATGTGCCGGGTGAAAAAATGAATACGCTGCGCGCTGAGTTTGCCGCGCAGATCCGCGCGGTGATCGCCGCAGCCCGTCAGCATCCGCAGCTGGCGGGTCTGGTACTGATTTCCGGCAAAACGGACAATTTTATTGCGGGTGCTGATATCAGCATGATCGACCGCTGCCACTCATCAGCTGAAGCGCAGGCGCTGGCGAAGCAGGGGCAGGAGGTGATGGCGGAGATTGCAGCGCTGCCGTTTCCGGTTGTGGCGGCGATACACGGCGCCTGTCTGGGGGGCGGTCTGGAGCTGGCGCTGGCGTGCGACGCCCGCATCTGTTCGCTGGATGAGAAGACCCGGCTTGGTCTGCCTGAAGTTCAGCTGGGCCTGCTGCCTGGTTCCGGCGGCACACAGCGGTTGCCGCAATTGATTGGCGCAGAGCAGGCGCTGTCGCTGATACTCAGCGGTAAAGCCCTGCGCGCCCGGCAGGCGCTTAAGCTGGGCCTGGTCGATGATGCGGTGCCGCCGGCCATTTTACTGGCAACGTCGGTGGCGCGCGTTCATAAAGGAAAGGGCGCGGCGCGGACGTTGCCACAGCGGGCGCGCCTGATGCAGAGCTTTGCGGGGCGCCCGTTGCTGTTTGCGCTGGCAAAGCGTCAGACGGATAAAAAAACTCAGGGTAACTATCCGGCGACCGGGCGCATTCTGCAGGTGGTGCGCATCGGGCTGGAGCAGGGTAGCCAGGCGGGACATGAGGCTGAAGCGCAGGCGTTTGGCGAGCTGGCGCTCACGCCGGAATCGGCAGCGCTGCGCAGCCTGTTTTTCGCGTCCACCGCGCTGAAAAAAGCCGCCGCCGCAGAGGGCGAAGTGCGCACGCTGCAGCAGGTGGGCGTACTGGGTGGTGGGCTGATGGGCGGAGGGATTGCCAGCGTGACGGCGCTGAAAGCGGAACTGCCGGTGCGTATCAAAGATATCCAGCTCAGCGGAATCAATCACGCGCTGCGCTACAGCTGGGATCTGCTGACAAAAAAAGTCAGGCGGCGTCAGCTGAAACCCGCAGAGCGTCAGCAGCAGATGGCGCGCATCAGCGGCGGTACCGACTATCAGGGCTTCAGCCGGCGCGATGTGGTCATTGAAGCGGTATTTGAAGATCTGGCACTGAAGCAGCAGATGGTGGCGGAAATGGAGCAGCACTGTCAGCCCGACACCATTTTCGCCTCGAATACATCCTCGCTCGCTATCAGCGCTATCGCCGCGCAGGCGCAGCGGCCGCAAAATATCATCGGGCTGCACTACTTCAGTCCGGTAGATAAAATGCCGCTGGTGGAGGTGATCCCGCATGCGGCAACGTCAGCGGAAACGCTGGCTACCACGCTGCGGCTGGCGCAAAAGCAGGGTAAAACTGCAGTAGTGGTAGCGGATCGCCCTGGCTTCTACGTTAACCGTATCCTCGCCCCCTATATCAACGAAGCGCTGCGCTGTCTGCTGGAGGGGGAACCGGTCGAACATATTGACCAGGCTCTGGTAAAAGCGGGTTTTCCGGTAGGGCCGTTGCAGCTGCTTGATGAAGTCGGTATCGACACTGGCAGTAAAATCAGCCCGCTGCTTGAGCAGGCTTATGGCGCGCGCTTTGCCGCACCGCAGGCCGCGGTTGATGCTATTCTCGCTGACGATCGCAAAGGACGAAAAAACCGGAAAGGGTTTTATCACTATGAGAAGAGACGCTGGCCCGGCGCGCATAAAGCGGATCGCAGCCTCTATACGCTGCTCGCTCTGAAACCTGAGGCGCGTCAGAGTGAGCAGCAGATTGCTGAACGCTGCATGCTGATGCTGTTAAATGAGGCCGCGCGCTGTCTGGATGAGTCGGTGATCCGTTCGGCACGCGATGGCGACGTTGCTGCGGTATTCGGCATCGGCTTTCCACCTTTTCTTGGCGGACCGTTCCGTTATATGGATCGATACGGCAGCGCTGCGCTTGTGGAGAGACTTACGGCCCTCGCCCAGCAGCATGGCGATCGCTTTGCCCCGTGCGAGGCGCTGCTAAAGCGGGCAGAAAGCGGCGCGCATTTTTACATTTAATCACATTCAGCAAGAGCGGTGCATATTCAGCCGCTTAGCAGAGAAGATGCAGTACAGGTCAGCCGGTACCGATTTAGCGGGCGCTTATTTAATAAGCAACCGGTTGACTATACTGAAGCCATTGGGGTAAAACACAGCCTTCATTCGCAGAATGAAGCGTCTGGTGCCGTGGTACCGGACGATATCGACCAACAACAGCGGTGCTTTATGCAAGTTTTTATCATGCGTCATGGCGATGCAGCTCTGGAAGCCGCGAGCGATTCTGCTCGCCCCCTTACGCTGTGCGGCTGTAACGAATCACGTCAGATGGCGAGCTGGCTCAACAGCCAGACGCCGGATATCGGAAGGGTGCTGGTCAGCCCCTATCTGCGCGCCGGGCAGACGCTCGCCACCGTGCGCGAGGCACTGGATTTGCCGCAAAACCAGGACGTTCTTTCTGAACTGACGCCGGGCGGCGATCCGGGACAGGTCGCATTGCATTTGCAGGCGCTGGCGGTGCAGGGCGTGAAAGCCGTGCTGGTGATTTCGCATCTGCCGCTGGTAGGATACCTGGTTTCTGAGCTGTGCCCGCAGGAAGCGCCGCCCATGTTCGCCACGTCGGCTATCGCCTGTATCGATTTTAATGCCGACGAGTGCGAAGGTAAGCTTTTGTGGCAGGTGAGTCCGGCCAGGCTTGCTAAAGCTATCTGATTCCCCTTCATAATTCAGGCTGCAGCTGCGTTGGCTGCGCGCCTTCACCCCGGTCACTTACTGATGTAAGCTCCCGGGGATTCATTTGCTTGCCGCCTTGCTGCAACCTGAATTATTTCGGGGAATACGCGCGTACAGGCTGCAGCTGCACTGGCTGCGCGCCTTCACCCCGGTCACTTACTGATGTAAGCTCCCGGGGATTCATTTGCTTGCCGCCTTGCTGCCACCTGCCACCTCATCTGCTAAGGCAGTTCGGGCGGTTGCCACTCTTCTACCTCAATCAGCACCAGCAGTGCGGCGTCGCCGCCGAACATTTTAGGTGCCTGGTGAAACGCCATCACATGCGGGTGCTGCGCCAGCCATAGCGGCGTCTGCTGTTTAAGAATATGTTTTCCGTGGCCGGTCATGACGCTGGCGCAAAAAATATGTTCGCGGCGGCAGGCGGCGATGAGCGCGCCCAGCTCCTGCTTCGCCTGCATCTGCGTCAGCCCGTGCAGGTCGAGAAAAATTTCCGGCGTGTAGTCACCGCGACGCAGCTTCTTCAGTTCATAGTGGCTGACGTCAGCACGGACATAGCGCACCGGCCCGTCGCTGGAGAGCAGCGGCTGAAACTCATCGGAAAAATAGTGGCTGTTGTCAGCCTGTTCGGAAAGCAGACGTTTCAGCGGGACTTCCCGGGTTTTAACCGCAGGTTTATGTACGATAGTGTCCTGTTTCAGCTTACGCGTCCCGATCATTAACTGACGAAACAGCGCCTGATCGTCGTCGTTCAGCGGCGTCTTTTTACTCATGGCGGGAAAATTCTTTCAACGTTGCAGTTTACCGGGCTGTTACCTTACCGCTAAGCGCTGACAAATGTCAGCTTTTTCGCCTCGCTGCGCTGAATTCTGGCCCGCTTCATGGCAAACTATCGGCCGATTGATTTTATGGCCTGCGGAGGGCTACGTGGACAAGATTTTCGTCGATGAGGCAGTAAACGAACTGCACACTATTCAGGATATGTTGCGCTGGGCCGTCAGCCGTTTTTCAGCGGCTGGCATCTGGTACGGTCACGGCACGGATAATCCCTGGGACGAAGCGGTCCAGCTGGTTCTGCCCACTCTGTGGCTGCCGCTCGATATTCCTGAAGATATGCGCAATGCGCGCCTGACCGCCAGTGAACGGCACCGTATCGTTGAGCGGGTGATCCGCCGCGTGAATGAACGTATTCCGGTCGCTTACCTGACCAACAAAGCCTGGTTCTGCGGACATGAGTTCTACGTGGACGAACGGGTGCTGGTTCCGCGCTCACCCATTGGCGAGCTGATTGAAAACCGCTTTGCGGGTCTGATCCCCGGCCAGCCACAGCATATTCTGGATATGTGTACCGGCAGCGGCTGCATCGCTATCGCCTGCGCCTATGCCTTTCCTGAAGCGGAAGTGGATGCGGTCGATATCTCCCACGACGCGCTGGCGGTGGCGGAACAAAACATTGAAGAGCATGGCCTGCTGCATCACGTCACGCCGATTCGCGCCGATCTGTTCCGCAACCTGCCACCGGTAAAATATGACCTGATCGTCACCAACCCGCCGTACGTGGATGCGGAAGATATGGGCGATCTGCCTGGCGAATATCATCATGAACCGGAACTTGGCCTGGCGGCTGGCAGCGATGGCCTGAAGCTGGTACGCCGCATTCTCGCCTGTGCGCCTGACTATCTCAGCGAGCAGGGCGTGCTGATTTGCGAAGTCGGCAACAGCATGGTGCATATGATTGAGCAATATCCTGACGTGCCTTTCACCTGGCTGGAGTTTGATAACGGCGGCGACGGCGTCTTTATGCTGACGCGCGATCAGATCGTGGCGGCGCAGCACCATTTCTCCTTTTTTAAAGATTAATTTGCGGCGCGCCTGAGCGCCCGCACTATGGCAACAAGGAGCCATCATGGCCGGAAACAGCATTGGACAACTTTTTCGCGTTACTACGTTTGGCGAGTCGCACGGTCTTGCGCTGGGCTGCATCGTTGACGGCGTGCCACCCGGTATTCCGCTGACTGAAACCGATATCCAGCACGATCTCGATCGCCGCCGTCCCGGCACCTCGCGCTATACCACCCAGCGTCGCGAGCCGGATCAGGTGAAAATTTTGTCTGGTGTGTTTGAAGGGGTCACTACCGGCACCTCTATCGGCCTGTTAATCGAGAACACCGATCAGCGTTCGCAGGATTACGGCGCGATTAAAGATCTGTTCCGGCCCGGCCACGCGGATTACACCTATGAGCAGAAGTATGGTCTGCGCGACTATCGCGGAGGCGGACGCTCCTCAGCACGCGAAACCGCTATGCGCGTGGCCGCCGGTGCCATCGCCAAAAAATATCTGCAGCAGCAGCACGGTATCGTGGTGCGTGGCTATCTGGCGCAGATTGGCGACGTCGCCTGTGAGCTGAAAGACTGGAGCATCGTTGAAGAGAATCCGTTTTTCTGTCCGGACGCCAGCAAGCTGGAGGCGCTGGATACGCTGATGCGCGCCCTGAAGAAAGAGGGCGACTCTATCGGCGCGAAAGTGACCGTGATGGCGGAAAACGTGCCACCGGGCCTCGGTGAGCCGGTGTTCGATCGCCTCGATGCCGATCTGGCGCATGCGCTGATGAGCATCAACGCCGTTAAAGGCGTAGAGATTGGCGATGGCTTTGCCGTCGTTAACCAGCGCGGCAGCGAGCATCGCGACGAAATCCGCGCCAGCGGCTTTCAGAGCAATCACGCCGGCGGCATCCTCGGCGGCATCAGCAGCGGGCAGACCATCAGCGCCAACCTGGCGATGAAACCGACCTCCAGCATTACCGTACCGGGTAACACTATTACCCGCACGGGGGAGGAGGTGGAGATGATCACCAAAGGGCGTCACGATCCCTGCGTCGGCATTCGCGCCGTGCCCATTGCCGAAGCGATGATGGCGATTGTGCTGATGGATCACCTGTTACGCCAGCGCGGGCAAAACGCTGACGTTAACAGCAGCGTACCGCGCTGGTGAGCCTTATGATGCGCCGCGCTCTGCTCACTTTCGCCGCGCTGCTGGGTAGCGCGGCCGCCGTTGCCGCCACGCCGTGGCAGCAGATCCAGCACCCTGTCTCTGGTGCGCCGCAGTCGATTGGCGGCTTTGCCAATGGCTGTATCGTCGGCGCGCAGGCGCTGCCGCTGGACGCACCGGACTATCAGGTCATGCGTCAGGATCAGCGCCGCTACTATGGTCATCCCGATCTGATCGCCTTTATTGAGCGCCTCAGCACCCGCACCCGTCAGCTTCATCTGGGGCAGGTGCTGATTGGCGATATGGGAATGGCGGCGGGTGGACGTTTCAGCAGCGGCCACGCCAGTCATCAGACCGGACTGGATGTGGATATCTGGCTGCAGCTGCCAAAAACCCGCTGGAGCGCACAGCAGTTGCTGAAGCCGCAGCCGCTGGATCTGGTGGCGCCGGATGATAAACAGGTGATCGCCCGTCACTGGCAGCCGCAGATTGATAGCCTGATCAAGCTGGCCGCGAAAGACAGCGACGTCACGCGAATTTTTGTGAATCCGGCGATCAAAAAACAGCTTTGCGCCGATGCCGGCAGCGATCGCGAGTGGCTGCATAAAGTTCGCCCGTGGTTTGCGCATCGGGCGCATATGCATGTGCGCCTGCGCTGTCCGGCCGGCAGCCTGGAGTGTGAAGATCAGGCGCCACCGCCGCCGGGCGACGGCTGCGGTGCAGAGCTTGAGAGCTGGTTCCTGCCGAAAAAGCCCGGCAGCACGCCACCGGTAAAAAAAGCCCCGCCGCCGCTGCCGCCATCCTGCCAGGCGCTGCTGGATAACCACCGGCTCTGAGTACCTCTCCCGGCGCGCAACGGCTATTGCCCCGCGCCGGGCTTGTCTGCTACCTGCTGCGAGAAGTGAAATGGACCTTTTTATCGTCAGCCCGCTTATCCTTGGCGTACTGTTTTTTGTTGCCATACTGGCCGCTTTTATCGACTCCATTGCCGGCGGCGGTGGACTGCTGACCGTTCCTTCGCTGCTGGCGGCCGGGCTGTCACCGGCACAGGCGCTGGCGACCAACAAGCTGCAGTCGGTTGGCGGCTCTTTCTCCGCCAGCCTCTATTTTGTCCGCCGTGGCGCCGTAAACCTGCGTGACCAGCGGCTGAACATCGCGATGACGTTTCTCGGCGCGGTCGGCGGCACGCTGCTGATCCAGCATATTCAGGCGGATATTCTGCGTCAGATCCTGCCGCTGCTGCTTATCGCCATCGGACTCTGGTTTCTGCTGATGCCGCGTCTGGGAGAGGTGGATCGCGAGCATCGTCTGCAGGGCGTGGCGTTTGCGCTGGTGGGCGGCGGCTGTGTGGGCTTCTATGATGGATTCTTCGGTCCGGGAGCCGGCTCCTTCTATGCGCTCGCCTTTGTCACGCTTTGCGGTTTCAATCTCGCCAAAGCGACGGCGCATGCCAAGGTGCTGAATTTCACCTCCAACTTCGCCAGCCTGCTGTTCTTTATGTTTGGCGGCAAACTGGTGTGGGGAACCGGCGTAGTGATGCTGCTCGGCGCATTTATCGGGGCGCGGCTGGGTGCGCGGCTGGTGCTGAGCCGTGGCCAGCGGCTGATCCGCCCGATGGTTGTGACCGTTTCTGCGGTCATGAGCGCCAAACTGCTGTGGGACAGCCACGGGGCTGAGCTACTGGCCTGGTTTGCCGCAGGATAAACCGACTCGTCAAATCGTGCCGCCGGTGCGACAATGGCGCCAGATGATTAACTGACAGATGACTATGCCGACAGAACACCACTATCAGCAGCTGATCGACATCTTCGACGGCTGCTTTGCTGAGACTTTTAAGACACGTCTAATTAAAGGCGATGATGAACCGATTTATCTTCCGGCAGATGCGGAATCACCCTGGCACCGCGTAGTTTTTGCCCATGGATTTTACGCCAGCGCGCTGCATGAAATTTCGCACTGGTGTATTGCGGGCGACGCGCGTCGGCAGCAGGTTGATTTTGGCTACTGGTACTGCCCCGACGGGCGTGATGCGCAGACGCAGAGCCAGTTTGAAGCGGTTGAAGTAAAACCGCAGGCGCTGGAGTGGCTATTCTGCGTTGCGGCGGACTTCCCCTTTAATGTCAGCTGTGACAATCTCGAAGGCGATTGTGAACCCGATCGCATTGCGTTTCAGCGCCGGGTCCATGCCCAGGTGATGCACTATCTGGAGCAGGGGATCCCGGCTCGCCCGGCACAGTTTATTGCGGCGCTGAACCGCTATTATGGTACGCCAGCGCTCACTGCAGCGCAGTTTCCGTGGCCGGAAACGCTTTAATTCGCCTGCTTAAAATGAAAGGAATGAGAGATGATCGTAGAATTTGAGTCCCGCATTCTGGCGCTGATTGACGATATGGTCGATCACGCCAGTGATGATGAGCTGTTTGCCAGCGGTTATCTGCGCGGCCATCTGACGCTGGCGGTTGCGGAAATTGAGCAGAGCGGCGAACACACGCCGGAAGCGCTGCAGATTGTCGTCTCCCGGAGCCTGCAGAATGCTATCGCCGCCGGTGAACTCTCGCCACGCGATCAGGCGCTGGTGGTCGGCATGTGGGATAACCTGTTTAGTCAGGCACGTCAGACCGCCTGATGCGCGGGGCGACTTTTCGCCCCGGCTCTCAGCGCCCCGCCTTTTTTCCCTTCAGCAATTTACGTACCCAGTAGCGGTTCGGATTCAGCGCCGCCAGCGTTGCGGCATCGAGCGGCTGCGGCTCACCGCTCATTTGTGCCGCCAGCACTTCAGCTGCCAGCGGCGCGCTGCAGAGCCCGCGCGATCCCAGCGCCCCCAGCACGAACAGCCCGTGATAGTGCGGGGCTTCAGCAATCTTCTCCCCGCGGGCGCGCTGTCCCGGCAGGTCAGCATACTGCGCCAGCGTGGCAGCGTAGTCTGGCAGGCCGCCGCTCATGGGCAGATGATCGCGCGTGGCGCAGCGCACGCCAGTCCGCGCCTCGTTATCACTGAGATCAACCTGCTGCGGCCAGGCGGCCTGCGGCAGGCACGCCATCAGACGCTGACGGTTGCTCTGCTGATCATCGGCACGAAAAGCGGTCGCGGTGTCACCGCGATGATAGCTGGCGCCGATGCAGTGGGTGCCAAACGTCGGGCTGACGGGTGTCAGATAGCCATCGTAACAGAGCACGCTCTGCAGGTTTGCCAGCGCGGCTGATGAGGGCGCATGGCTTACCTGGCCTGCGACCGGGTAGACCGGCAGATCCTGGCTCTGTTCCAGCGTCCGCAGCGCATGCCCGTTGGCCAGTACGACATTCTGATGCTGCACATCAGCCCGGTCGGAAAAGTGCAGCGTCCAGCCGTTTTCATGCGGCGTCAGCTGCGTAACCCGGTGCAGCCAGTGCTGGTGCAGACCCTGCGTCTGCGCCTGATCCAGCAGGTTGCTGGTAAGCTGGGAAGGGGAGATCCATCCGCCACGCGGATAGCAGATGCCGCCCATACCCAGCGCAACGCCCGCCAGCTGCTCCGCCTCGGCCGGTGAGACGCCGTAAGCGATCTCCGCCGGCAGCGCCAGGGCCAGCATCTGCGCAATCTTATCGGCGCTTTTTTCATCCCACGCCAGCTGCAGCACTCCGCACCAGCTCTGTTCAGCACGCTCCGGCAGGCTATCGTAAAGACGACGCGCGAAGCTGAAAGCGGCGGGGAAAAACTGCGCCAGCGCGGGATCGTGCTGGTTCAGTAAGGGGTAGAGCGCTGCCTGACGGTTGCCGGATGCACCCAGTGCCGGGGCCTCATCGGCGCAGTAGAGCGTCACGCGCCAGCCGCGGCGCAGTAATGCCAGCGCCAGCAGCGCACTGGCGACGCCGCCGCCAATGATGGCGACATCCTGGCCCGCTGCTGCAGGCCGCGCATACCACGGCTGCACGGCTGGCAGCGGCACCGCATGCGCCAGCGTGCCGGTCAGCATTTCGCGCTTATGCGCAAAGCCTTTACGTTTACTGATGGTAAATCCCGCTTCCTGCAGGCCACGCCTGACAAAACCCGCAGCGGTAAAGGTCGCCAGCGTTCCTCCGGCACGTGCCAGCCGTGCCAGAGCGCTGAACAGCGCCGGGGTCCACATATCCGGATTTTTAGACGGCGCAAAGCCGTCCAGGAACCAGGCGTCAACCTGACCCTGCAGGCTCTCATCAAACTCTGATATCAGCGTATTAATGTCGCCAAACCAGAGATCAAGCGTAACCCGTCCACCGTCAAACAGCAGCCGCTGACAGCCGGGCAGCGCCGATGGCCACTGCTGCTGCAGCTGCGTTGCCCACGGCGCCAGCTCCGGCCAGCGCGCCTGCGCGGCAGCGAGATCGGCCTGCGTTAGCGGATACTTTTCACAGCTGATAAAGTGCAGCCGCTGCAGCGTCGCAGCAGGCTGCTGCGCGCGAAACTGATCGAACGCCTGCCATAATGTGAGAAAGTTCAGACCGGTGCCAAAGCCGCTCTCCGCCACAATAAACAGATCGCGCGTATGCGTGCTGAAACGCTGCGGCAGCTGATTACCACCGAGAAACACATAGCGGGTCTCTTCCAGTCCATTATCGTTAGAGAAGTAGACATCATCGAACGCTCGGGAAACAGGTGTACCCTGATCGTTCCAGGTTAATTGCGCGTGTTCAACCGGGGATAATTTCACGGGAAAGGCTCATTTTTCAGGCAGTGGCGCGATTTTAGCGAGTGGCGTCACATGACGCAAATTTACAAAAGGAAATGGCTGATCGGACTTGTTCGGCGTACAACTGTACGCTAGAGTGCACGTCAATCCAAAAAGATGTGGAATGAGGACTATTGAATGAAACGTGCAGTGATTACTGGCCTGGGTATCGTTTCCAGCATTGGTAATAACCAGCAGGAAGTGCTGGCTTCTCTGCGTGAAGGCCGTTCCGGTATCACTTTCTCTGAAGAGATGAAAGAAGCCGGTATGCGCAGCCACGTGTGGGGCAACGTCAAACTGGATACCAACGGGCTCATCGATCGCAAAATCGTGCGTTTCATGAGTGATGCCTCTGTTTACGCCTATCTTTCTATGGCGGAAGCGGTCAAAGATTCAGGCCTGACTGACGAGCAGTATCAGAACAATCCGCGCGTGGGTCTGATCGCCGGTTCCGGCGGTGGTTCACCGCGCTATCAGGTGTTCGGTGCTGACGCTATGCGCGGTCCGCGCGGCCTGAAAGGCGTGGGTCCTTATGTAGTGACCAAAGCCATGGCCTCAGGTGTATCTGCCTGCCTCGCGACCCCGTTTAAAATTCATGGCGTGAACTACTCCATCAGCTCCGCCTGTGCCACCTCAGCACACTGCATCGGCAACGCCGTTGAGCAGATTCAGCTGGGCAAACAGGATGTGGTCTTTGCCGGTGGCGGTGAAGAGCTGACCTGGGAAATGTCCTGCGAGTTTGACGCGATGGGCGCACTTTCGACCAAATATAACGATGCGCCTGAGAAAGCCTCGCGCACCTATGATGCTAACCGTGACGGTTTTGTTATCGCCGGCGGCGGTGGCATGGTTGTGGTTGAAGAGCTGGAGCATGCGCTGGCACGTGGTGCGCATATCTATGCTGAGATTGTTGGCTATGGCGCAACGTCTGATGGCGCTGACATGGTTGCACCGTCAGGTGAAGGCGCGGTGCGCTGCATGAAGATGGCGATGCAGGGCCTCGATGCACCGATCGACTATCTGAACACGCATGGCACCTCCACGCCGGTTGGCGATGTGAAAGAGCTGGGCGCAATCCGTGAAGTGTTTGGTGACAACACCCCGTACATTTCAGCGACCAAAGCCATGACCGGTCACTCCCTGGGTGCAGCGGGCGTGCAGGAAGCGATCTACACCCTGCTGATGCTGGAGCACAGCTTTATCGCGCCGAGCATCAACATCGACGATCTGGACGAGGCCGCAGCAGGGATGAACATCGTGACGCAGCCAACGGAAAAAGAGCTGACCACGGTCATGTCCAACAGCTTCGGCTTTGGCGGCACCAACGCCACGCTGACCATGCGTAAATATCAGGGCTGAATCTGCCCGCGTCCCGTCGCCCCCTGACGGGATATCACAGGCTGCCGCGATGGCAGCCTGGCTTTCTCTGCTCAGCCTGAGCCGTTTTGACAACCCCGCTTTGACCTGCATACACTCCTGTTTTACCTTCCCGTAATTTCCCTGCGCTATCGTCGCTGACAAGGAGTGCGCAAACATGACCGCTCACGCTAACGCGTCCGTATTGCCGCTCGCCTGTACCTCGTTTGCCGTGTTTCTCAGCTATCTGACCGCCGGACTGGCACTGCCGGTGATCCCGCTGTATGTGCATCAGGAACTGGGCATGAGTAACCTGATGGTGGGCATTGCAACCGGCAGTCAGTTTATTGCCACCCTGCTGACGCGCGGTTTTGCCGGCCGGCGTGCGGATCAGCAGGGAGCACGCGCTACCACCCGCTACGGTATGCTGACGATTGCGCTGACAGGGGCTGCCTATGCCGCTGCCGTGTTGCTGCCGGTCGCACCCGGCGTGCGCTTTATGCTGCTGATAGTGGCGCGTCTGCTGCTGGGCGCAGGGGAAAGCCTGCTGCTGACCGGTAACCTGACCTGGGGGCTGGGGCTGGCGGGGGCCAGGCGCTCTGGTCTGGTCATGTCCTGGAACGGAATGGCGATTTATGGCGCGCTGGCGGCAGGCGCTCCGCTGGGAGTGCTGATGTATCAGCATGGCGGGCTGCTGGCTATCAGCGGTGCGGCGCTGCTGCTGCCGCTGCTGGCTCTGCTGGTTAACGGCTGGATCCGTGCGGTGCCGGTTGCCGGCGGTACGCGGCCGTCGCTGTGGAGCGTTATCAGCGCCATTTTTTCACCGGGGCTGGTGCTGGCGCTGCAGGGCGCCGGTTTCGCCGTAATCGGCACCTTTACCTCGCTCTATTTTGCTGCTCAGGCGTGGGGACACGCCGGCTTTGCGCTCACCGCCTTTGGCTGCGCTTTTACCGGGGTGCGGATCCTCTTTGGTCATCTGCCGGATCGCTATGGCGGGAGCCGGGTCGCGCTGGTGTCACTGCTGGTGGAAGCGCTGGGTCTGCTGCTGCTTGCCGTTGCCACCTCAGGCTGGCTGGCGCTGGCGGGGGCGGCCCTCACCGGCTGTGGCTGCTCGCTGATCTTTCCGGCGCTGGGGGTTGAAGTGGTGCGTCGCGTCGCGCCGCAGATACGCGGTACTGCCCTGGGCGCTTTCTCTGCCTTTCAGGATATCGCCTATGGGATCAGCGGCCCGCTAACCGGACTGCTGGCGACGGCGTCTGGCTATGGCGCCGTCTATCTGGCGGGCGCGCTCTGTGCCGTGGCCGGTTCCGTTATCACCTGGTGCTGCGTGCTTCGCGCGCCAGCAGCATAACCAGCTTATCGCAGGCGCCGGCGATCTCAGCCGGCGTCAGCGCTGCAAAGCCGAGCAGCCAGCCGGGCTGCGGTGCAGCTGTATGGCAGAGCGGTGAGAGAGGCGGCAGCAGCAGACCCGCTGCCGCTGCCCGCTGTGTCAGCGCTGCCTCATTGCCCTGCAGCAGCGAGACGGCCAGTTGCAGACCACCGTTTGCCGGAAGCGGGCGCAGCCACGGCTGCATACGGCTATGAATCTCTTCCAGAAGCCGGTTGCGCCGGTAGTGATAGAGCTGCCGCATCAGCCGCAGATGGCTGGCAAAATGGCCCTGCTGCAGAAATTCAGCGGTGATAGCCTGCGGCAGCAGCGCGCTATGCCCATCCAGCACGCTGCGCGCCCGGCCCAGCGGCTCAGTCAGCTGCGGCGGTACCACCATCCACGCCAGGCGCAGGGAGGGAAACAGGGTTTTGGAAAAGGTCCCCAGTGAGATAACCCTGCTGTCGCGCGTCATGCCCTGCAGCGCCGGAGCAGGCCGATCACCGTAATGAAATTCGCTGTCGTAATCATCTTCAATCAGCCAGCTGTTATGCTGCTGCGCCCACGCCAGCCACTGCAGCCGCCGTGCCAGACTCATCGCTATACCGGTTGGATAGTGATGCCCGGGCGTCAGGTAAACCAGCCGGGCGCGACCGGAGAGCGGGACCGCACCGTGCTCATCCAGTGGCATCGCACGGCAGTGCGCGCCTGCGGCAAGAAAGGCGTTACGCGCCCCCGGATAGCCGGGATCCTCCAGCCACACCTCATCATCCGGATCCAGCAGCAGCAGCGCCAGCAGCTGCAGCGCCTGCTGCGAGCTGGTCAGGATGATGACCTGTTCCGGACGACAGCGCATACCGCGCGACAGGCTCAGATACTCCGAGACCGCCTCGCGCAGCGGCAGGTAGCCGAGCGGATCGCCGTAGCCCATTACGCGGCTGCCGAGCCGGCGCTGCACGTTGCTGCTGATGCGCCGCCACTGCGTATGCGGGAAAGCCCGTAAATCAGGCGATCCGGCGGCAAACGCGGCGGGGAAGGGCGGATCCTGACAGCCGCCGGTCGCCAGCAGCTGCAGGCCACGCTGCGAGAAGTGCGGTGCCCGGCGGGTTGACGGCGTATCTGGCGGCGGAGCCAGCGTAATCGCGACAAAAGTACCGCGTCCGGTGTGGCGCTGCAGATAACCTTCGCTTTCCAGCTGCGCGTAGGCCGCTTCCGCGGTTACGCGCGCGACTGACAGCTCTGCGGCCAGCTGACGGCTGGAGGGAAGCTTCTCACCGTGGCGCAGCTGGCCGCTGACGATCGCCTGCCGCAGGGCGCGACAGAGGCGCTCGCGTCGTCCACCCTGCGCCTGCTGCTGAAAAAGCGTGGCCAGTTCCTGATACATAATGGTCTTATTACTCTGACAGAAAGGGTCTCATTGCAGAGACCAATTTGCCGTAAAGTGGGTGCACATCGCAACAGGAGAAGAGTATGTCCGCTGTCTTACACTATCCCGCCGCCAGTGCGGAAGAGAGTTACGCCTATCTGCAGCAGAAGCTGAGTTATTACACCGATGCCTGGGATCTGGCAGAAGACCTGGCACGCGGCGAGGCTGCCATTGTTGTTTTTGATGCCCGCAGCCCTGAACACTATGCTGCAGGACATATCTGCGGCGCGCATTCGTTTCCTCACCGTACCATCAGTGCGCAGAGCACGGCGGCGTTCGATCGCAGCAAGGTCTATATCACCTACTGTGATGGCATCGGCTGCAATGGCTCAACCAAAGCGGCGCTGAAACTGGCGGCACTGGGGTTTCAGGTTAAGGAGCTTATTGGCGGGCTGGATTTCTGGAAGCGCGACGGGCATCCGCTGACGTGGGGAACCGACGCGGGAGAGTGGCCACAGCACAGCGCTGCGGCCGGGTGCGGCTGCTGACTCAGGCCAGCAGCCAGAGCAGAAACAGCACCACCGCTACTGCGATTATCAGCGACAGCGCCGGGCGCTGCGCCAGCGGGCGCGGCAGGATCTCTGTAAACGGTGCCCAGATAGGTTGTGGCTGGCGCACGCTGTCCGTCAGCGGCAGCGTTTCACCGCGCTCAGCCCGGCGGCTGAAAAGCTGATTCAGCAGATCCTGACACTGCGCGGCGGTCAGCACGGTTTGCGGCGTCGCCTGAAAACGCTGCTGGCTATAATCCTGCAGCAGCTGCTGTTCATCACGATTCAGCGGCTGCTTCAGCGAGCTTTCCAGCAGCTGCAGCGTGGGTGCGCTATGCTGCCCCAGCGTCTGGCGCACCTGCAGATACTGCGTCAGCAGCGGGAAGTGCCGCGACGGCACCGGATCGCCGCTTTTAAGATTTACCAGCTTCAGCGCGTCGGTCAGCAGTTTTACCGGCGACTCGCCGGTCGTGGCCGCCAGCCGCGTCACCTGCTGGTTCAGCGCCTGCTGCTCTGCCGGCAGCAGCGTGCGATCGGTACTGCGGCTCTGCTGCGGCTGCGGGATCGCCATCTGGCCGTTCTGCAGCATGGTCAGCACCTGCCGCAGCTGATCCTGGCTCAGCGCACTCAGCACCGTCTGGTTAAACTGCTGGCGGATAAAGTCGCTTACCGCCTGACGGTTGTTGCCCTGCGGCAGCTTATCCTGCAGCTGCTGGAGCAGCTGGCGCGTGGCGTGACTGTCCTGCACCTGACTCAGACGACGATTAAGGTGCTGTTCAGCAGCCGGAAAATGGCGCGACTGAAAGTCAGCATCGCTCTTCACGCCCACTTCATGGCGTACGCCCGCCCACAGCTCAGGCGCTTTCAGGGTGCTGAGAGACATAATGCGTACAATGAGCCGTTCCAGCGTGGTGCGCTGCGCCGGAGAGAGAGGCTGTTCGCCAGCCGGACCGCCGGGGCGGGCCGGGCCGGAAACACCGGTAAGCGCAGAACGATCGCCCGCGGGCACACCGGGACCGCTGAGAGGTTGCATGGCGGAATCCTTGAAAAACGAGTCAGATCCGGGTGCGCCGGAAAAAGAGGGGCATATGATAGCAAAAGCCCCCGGGAAATCCACGGGGGCTGGTATCAGAAAAGCGAGAAGATGCGGATTTATTCCGCCTCTGCCGCTCTGAAGCGGCTGCGACGCCAGCGTTTCCAGACGAATGGCACCACCAGGACCGCGACCGCCAGCACCAGCAGCACTTTGCAGATGAGACTCTCCCACAGAATAGGCAGGTTGCCGTTACTGATTGAAAGCGCACGGCGCAGGTTCTGCTCCAGCATTTCCCCCAGCACAAAGCCGAGGATCAGCGGCGACATCGGGAAATCCATCTTGCGCAGGATATAGCCGAAGATGCCCAGTCCCACCATCAGCAGCAGGTCGAAGGTTGTGCTGTGCACCGCATACACGCCGACGGCGGAAATGGCGGCGATCGCAGGTACCAGGAACCAGAGCGGGATGGTCAGCATACGGGCAAAGATATTGATCATCGGGATATTCATGATCAGCAGCATCACGTTGCCGATCAGCAGTGCGGCAATCAGGCCCCAGACAATGTCAGGCTGTTCGATAAACATCGCCGGACCCGGCGTAATGTTATAAAGCGTCAGCGCGCCTACCATCACCGCCGTGGTACCGGAACCCGGAATGCCCAGCGTCAGCATCGGAATAAATGATCCACACGCCGAGGCATTATTTGCTGCTTCCGGTGCTGCCACGCCGCGAATATCCCCCTTGCCGAACTGGTCACTGCCGCTAATCTTCTTCTCCGTCATATAGGCGATAGCGCTGGCGATAGTGGCACCCGCACCCGGCAGCACGCCAACGAAAAAGCCCAGAAAGGAGGAGCGCAGCGTGGCGCCGGTTGCCTGGGCCGCTTCTTTCATATTGAACATCATGCGGCCACTGGCGCGTACGACTTTCTGACCGCCGCTGGTAGACTCCAGCATCAGCAGAATCTCACTGACCGAGAACAGGCCAATCACCACCACCACAAACTGAATGCCGTCGGAAAGGTGAATGCTGTCGAAGGTAAAACGATAAACACCGGTATTCGCATCGACGCCCACGGTAGCCATGCTCAGACCGATCAGGGCGGCCAGGAACGATTTCAGCGGGTTGTGGCTCATCATGCTGCCGAGGCAGGCGATGGCAAACACCATCAGGGCAAAATATTCCGCCGGACCAAATGCCAGCGACCAGTTCGCCAGAATCGGGGCAAACAGAATGATGCCGATGATGGCGATGGTGGAGCCAACAAACGAGCTGACGGCGGAGATAGAGAGCGCTACGCCCGCTTTACCCTGCTGCGCCATCGGATAGCCATCCAGTGCGGTCATGATAGCACCTGCGTCACCCGGCACATTCAGCAGAATTGAAGAGATACGTCCGCCATATTCACAGCCGATATAGACAGTAGCCAGCAGGATCAGCGCTGATTCAGCCGGCAGGTGCAGAGCAAACGCCAGCGGCATCAGGATCGCCACGCCGTTAATCGGGCCCAGCCCCGGCAGTAAGCCGACAATGGTGCCGATAAAGCAGCCGATCAGGGCGATCATCAGGTTCTCCGGCGTCATAGCGACGGCGAAGCCCTGCATCAGAAAAGACCAGGTATCCATTATTGACTCCTGTTAACTCAGCCAGCTGCCCATCGGCAGCGTTACGTCAAGCAGCCGGTCGAAGGCGTAAAACAGCGCCACGCCCATCACCACGCCAGAGATCGCCGCCGCCCACCAGCGCGCACCAAACAGCAGGCCGATACCAAAGGTCAGCAGGGTCGTGCAGAGCGGAAAGCCCAGATGTTCGAACTGCCAGCCATACGCCATCAGCAGAATGCACAGGACAATCAGTTTTTTAAACGTGGTGGCTGAGGGCCACTGTATGACATCAGGCTTGCGCAGCAGCATCATGACGGCGCAGATCGCCATCAGCCCGAGCAGCAGCAGCGGGAAAGGGCGCGGACCGACCGGCTCATAGCTATATTCACTCTGGATCTGCCAGCCGATAAACAGGCCGGCAATACAGAGCGCCAGCCAGACAACGGCAAAAATACGATCGCTCATTATCGCCTCCGCTATTTCGCCAGCCCGAACGATTTCGCTTTCTCACGATAGTCAGCAACCTGCTTTTTCACATAAGCATCCAGCTCGCTGCCAAACATGTTGAACTCAAACAGACCGCGTGCGTCGCGCTGCTGCTGGAACTCTTTGGTAGTAACCAGTTTTTTAAACGAATCTTCCCACCACTGGTACTCCGCATCGCTGACTTTAGGACCCAGGTAATAGCCGCGAATCACCGGCCATTCGACGTTATACCCCTGCTCTTTAGCCGTGGGGATATCGGCCAGCTCACCCGGCAGGCGCTTGTCGCTCATCACCGCCAGCACGCGCATTTTACCGCCCTGCAGGTGCGGCACCATTTCACTCATATCACCGGATACCACCTGGATATGGTTGCCAAGCAGCGCGGTCACCGGCTCGCCGCCGCCTTCAAACGCGACATAGCGCATTTTGCGCGGATCGATGCCGGCTTCGCGCGCCAGCAGGGCGGTTTTCATCCAGTCCTGGCTGCCGATAGACGCCCCGGCGCCGACCACAACTTTATTAGGATCGTTTTTCATCGCCTCCATCAGCTCACCCAGCGTTTTCCACGGCGCGTCGGCACGTACCGCCACCATGCCGTAATCCGTGCCGACGGCGGCCAGCCACTTCACGTCGTCGACTGAATAGCGGCCAAACTTGCCCTGTGACAGATTAAGCAGCGACCCGCCGGAGAAGGCTACCAGCGTACCCGCTTCGGCCGGGCGCTGCGCGATGATGGCGTTATAGGCAACCGCGCCTACGCCGCCTGGCATGTAGGTCACGCGCATGGGTGAGGTGAGCTGGCCGGTCTCCTGCATGGAGACCTGAATCAGCTTGCAGGTGAGGTCAAAACCGCCGCCGGGTTTAGCCGGGGCGATACACTCAGGGCGCTTTGGCGCCTCTGCCAGCGCCGAAGACACTGAAAAAGCCAGCAGGGAGGTGGCGAGGATGAGAAAGCCTGTTTTTTTCATGGTTCGCTCCAGTCATTCTTCCAGATTGTGATTGCTACCGAACATTTTCGGTTGCTGAATTGTTAAACCGGTAACCTTTCATTTACCTTTCAGCTATCAGCAAAAATGACAGGATGTGATATGCGTCTCTTACTGGTGGAAGACACCACTGAACTGGCCTCATGGCTGCAAAAGGCGCTCACGCAAAAAGGGTTTGCTGTCGACTGGGTCGCGGACGGGCTGGCCGCCGATCATATATTGCAAAGTGAGGACTACGCGCTGGTGGTGCTGGATGTGTCACTGCCACGGCTGGATGGCCTGGCAGTACTGGCCCGGCTGCGCAAACGCGGACAGAACGTGCCGGTGCTGCTGCTGACGGCACAAAGTACCCTGGCGCAGCGGGTGCAGGGCTTAAACGGCGGCGCCGACGACTACCTGACCAAGCCGTTTGAGCTGGATGAGCTGGATGCGCGACTGCGCGCGCTGCTGCGCCGCAGCCACGGCCAGACGGCGCAGACCCAGCGGCTCGGACAGCTGGAGCGCGACAGCGAAGGCTATTTCCTGCTGAATCATAAGCCGCTGTCGCTGACGCCGCGCGAATCGAGCGTGCTCTCCACGCTGATGCAGCGGCCGGGACGACCGGTATCGCGCCAGCATCTTTATGAGCAGACGTTTACGCTGGCCGACGACGCCAGTCCGGAGAGCATTGAGCTCTATGTGCATCGGGTGCGTAAAAAGCTCTCCGGCAGCGATGTGGCGATTGTGACGCTGCGCGGGCTCGGCTACAGCCTGGAGCAGCAGCCGTGCGGCTGATGCACTCGCTGCGCGGTGAACTGCTGCTGTGGCTGGGCGCACCGCTGCTGCTGCTGTGGGCGCTGTCGGTTTATACCCATTATCAGAGCGCGCTGCAGGCAGCGAATCAGGCTTATGACCGCTCACTGCTGGCGTCAGCGCGCACCGTGGCGGAAAGGCTGGCGGTGCGCCAGCGCCATCTGGAAGTGGATGTGCCCTGGGTGGTGCTGGACAGCTTTGAACGCAATATGAACGATCAGCTCTTCTATCAGGTTATTTCCCCGCAGGGAAATACGCTCTCCGGCTATCCCGATCTGCCGCTGCTGCCGCGTAACGCGCCGCTCTCTGATGCATACCCGGCGCTGGTGCATTTTTATGATGCGCATTACCGCAGGCAGCCGATTCGGGTGGCGGCGCTGTGGCAGCCGGTGAATGAAGAGGGGGTAGAGGGCATGGCGCTGGTACTGGTGGCGGAGACGCTTAACTCCCGGCACGCCTTTGCCGACAGCCTGCTGCGTACGGCGCTGATCAGCCAGAGTTTCCTGGTGCTGATCACGCTGCTGCTGGCGGGGATGTTGCTGCGCCGGGTGCTGCGGCCGCTGCGCCGGCTGTCGCGGATTATGCTGCGCCGTGCGCCAGGAGAGCTGACGCCCTTGCCGTCGCTGGTACCCTGGTCAGAACTGCAGCCGCTGATTGTGGCATTTAACCGGCATCTGGAGCGGCTGCGCGGGCTGCTGGCGCGGCAGGAGCGCTTCAGCGCCGATGTGTCGCACCAGCTGCGTACGCCGCTGACCATTTTGAAAACCCAGGTCAGCGTGGCGCTCAGCAGTGACGATCCGCAGCAGTGGCGTGAGAGCCTGCAGGGCATGCGCCACACGCTGAACGATACCGTAGAGCTGACTGACCGGCTGCTGCAGCTGGCGCAGATCAAGGCGCGCCACGGCGAAGATAAACCCTTTACCCGCGTTGATCTCAGTCAGATTGTGCAGCAGGCGTGCCTGAGCGGCTATACCGCCGCGCGGCACAAGCAGATTGATTTAGGTTTCGAGGGCGAAGAGGCGTGTCGCGTACAGGGAGACGCGCTGCTGCTGGCTGAACTGTGCGCCAACCTGCTGGATAATGCGATTAAATATACGCCGGCGCAGGGAACGGTAACGGCACGGCTGCAGGGGCATCAGCTGGAGATTGAAGACAGCGGCCCCGGTATAGACGCTGCGCAGCAGCAGCAGGCGCTCGAGCCGTTTGCACGTCTCGATCCCAGCGGGCAGCCTGGTGCGGGTATCGGGCTGGCGCTGGTGAAAGATATCTGCGCCTGGCACGGCGCGCGGCTGCGTCTCGATCGCAGCCCGCAGCTGGGCGGACTGCGGGTCACCGTCAGCTTTCCCTGATGGCCGGCTGGCGCAGCGGCGTCTTCAGCCGCTGCGCCAGGATCACGCCGGTAAGCGTAATACCGCCGCCAATCCAGTGATAGCTGTGCAGCTGCTCATGCAGAAACAGCACCGCAATAAGCGCTGTAAATACCGGCACCACGTTCATAAAGATACTGGTGGTGCTGGCACCCAGCCGCTGCACGCCAAGGATCCACAAAAAGGGCGCCACGATCGAGGCAAACAGGCCGGCAAACAGCACCAGCGGCAGGTTCTGCTGCGTCAGCGCGACCTCCGGCGCGAGCAGAAAGCCCGGCAGCAGCAGCACAACACCGAAGAAAATCTGCACATAGAGGCTTTGCCAGGTGGGGAGTGGGATCGCCCAGCGTTTGGTCAGCACGCCATAGAGCGCATAAGAGGTGGAGGCCGCCAGCATCATCACTTCGCCATTACCGGGACGCTGCGCCAGCAGCTGAGCCGGGTTGCCGCCGCTGACCAGCCAGACCAGACCGATAAACGAGAGAATACCGCCCAGCAGAATACCGCGCGTGGGGGCCAGGCGCAGCACCAGCAGGCTGAGCAGAATCGTCAGCAGCGGAATGGTGGCGCCGAGTATGCCCATCATCACCGCCGACACGCTGTGTGCCGCATAGTAGGCAAGGCTCTGGTAGAGCACCATGCCAAGCAGCCCCAGCAGCAGCAGCTGACCGAGGTGACTTTTTATTGTGCGCCGGTGCCGCCATACGCCGGGCAGGCAGAACGGGGTCAGCACCAGCAGCGCCAGCAGCCAGCGATAAAAAGAGATCGCAGCAGGATCGATAGCGTCAGCCGAGAGTTTGCTGACGATGGTGTTGACTGACCAGATCAGCACCGCAATGAGCGGGAACAGCAGATTCATAACAGGCTCCGTAAAAAAGTGCCGCCAGCATACGTTTGACCGGTTTAAAACAGATAGTTAAAATCGGACAATATTTGTTAATGACCGGACAGAATGACTATTCAGGTTGCCTATTGCCCGCCCGCTGACGCGCCGCGCATTTTTATGCGTTACGAACAGACGCATGCGCGCACCGAATATCTGCCGCATCAGCATGCGTGGGGCCAGGCGATTTTTGTTACCCGCCACGTGCTGGAGCTGGACATTGAAGGCGAGCGCCTGCTGGCCCCGGCTGAGATGCCGGTATGGATCCCTCCCGGCCAGCGACACAGCAGCTATAACCACTGTCAGGCACAGTTTCGTACCCTGAATCTGGCAGCCGAACTGTGTCACGGCCTGCCAACGCGCGCCTGCCTGCTGACGGCGGATGCGATAACGCATGCGATTATGAATGAGTTCGCGCAGCGCGCGCTGGCGCAGCCGCAGAGCGAGGCGGAGTGGCGCCTGTGTGATGTGCTGCTGGATCGCCTGCGCCAGGCACCCGCGCATACCAGCTATCTGCCCGCCTCAGATGATAAGTTTCTTGCGCCGGTACTGCGTGCGCTGGAGGCCAATCCCGGCGATAACACCACGCTGGCGCAGTGGGCGCAGCGCGTGTTTACCACAGAACGTACGCTGGCGCGGCGCTGCCAGCAGCAGCTGAAAATGTCCTTTAGCGAGTGGCGGCAGCGGCTGCGTTTTCTGCGCACGCTTGCGCTGCTGGAGCAGGGCAAGAGCGTGCAGGCTATCGCTCATGAACTCGGCTATAGCTCCGCCTCGGCGCTGATTGTTATGTTTCAGCAGCAGGCGGGCACCTCCCCGGAACGCTATCGCAGCCGGTTAGGCTAACAGCCGCCTTTGTGGCACACTAGCCGGCGTTCATTTCCCGCAGACAGGACCACCGCCGTGAAAATTCTCGTTGATGAAAACATGCCCTATGCCCGTGAACTCTTCAGCCGCACCGGTGAGGTGGTTGCCGTACCGGGCCGTCCGCTGCCTGAAGCGGAGCTGCGCGATGCCAGCGCGCTGATGGTGCGCTCGGTCACCCCGGTCAATGCGGCGCTGCTGGCGGACACGCCGGTAAAATTTGTCGGCACTGCCACCGCGGGCACCGATCACGTGGATCAGGCCTCGCTACAGGCAGCCGGCATCGGCTTCTCTGCCGCACCAGGCTGCAACGCTATCGCCGTGGTGGAATATGTCTTCTCTGCGCTGCTGCTGCTGGCTGAACGCGACGGCTTTGCGCTGCGCGATCGCACCGTGGGCATCGTGGGCGTGGGTAACGTCGGCAGCCGTCTGCAGGCGCGACTGGAAGCCTGGGGCGTTAAAACGCTGCTGTGCGATCCGCCCCGTGCCGATCGTGGCGATACCGGACCGTTTCATACGCTGGAAACGCTGGTGGCACAGGCGGATATCCTGACTTTTCATACGCCGCTCAACAAAGAGGGGCGCTATAAAAGCTGGCACCTGGCGGATGCGGCGCTGCTGATGGCGCTGCGGCCCGATACCATTCTGATTAACGCCTGCCGCGGTCCGGTGGTTGACAACGCTGCGCTGCTGGAAGTGCTGAAAATGCGTGGCGATCTGCGCGTGGTACTGGATGTATGGGAGCCGGAACCCGACCTCAGTCTCGATTTGCTGGCGCGCGTGGATATCGCCACCGCCCATATCGCGGGCTACACGCTGGAGGGCAAAGCGCGTGGTACGACGCAGGTCTTTGAAGCCTGGAGCGCCTTTATCGGTCAGCCGCAGCAGGTGGCGCTGGAGAGTCTGCTGCCCCAGCCGGAGTTCAGCAGCATTACGCTGCACGGCGAACTCGATCAGGCAACGCTGAAACGTCTGGCACACCTGGTGTATGATGTGCGCCGCGACGACGCGCCGCTGCGTAAAGCCGCAGGCCAGCCGGGCGAGTTTGACCGGCTGCGCCGGCAGTATGAGGAGCGCCGCGAGTGGTCTTCGCTGCAGGTGATCTGCGACAACGCTGCCAGCGCCAGCATGCTGAAGCAGCTGGGCTTTCGCGTCAGCCTGCTGCCAAAGCCCTCTTCCCTCCCGGAATGATGCGCCACGGCGCACAGCGGGAACGAATCTGAATTATGAGGCGGTATCATTACCGCCTTCTGTTTTTATGTCATTGTCTGGAGTAAACCAACATGTCTGACGGCTGGAATATTGCGCTACTGGGCGCAACAGGCGCCACAGGAAACGCTGTACTGGAACTGCTGGCGGAACGCCAGTTCCCGGTTGGTGAGATCCATCTGCTGGCAAGCGAAAACAGCGCGGGTGAAACACTGCGTTTTGCCGGCCGTTCGGTGCGCGTACAGGATGCGGCTGAGTTCGACTGGACCCAGGCGCAGCTGGCGTTTTTCACTGCCGGTCGCGAGGCGTCAGCCCGCTACGCAGAAGAGGCGGCGAGCCAGGGATGCCTGGTGATCGACAGCAGCGATCTGTTCGCGCTGGAGCCGGATGTGCCGCTGGTGGTACCGGATGTGAACCCGCAGGTGCTGGCGGACTACCGCAACCGTAATATCATCAGCGTGGCGGATGCACTGGTAAGCCAGCTGTTATGCGCCATCAAGCCACTGGTTGAAACCGCCGGGCTGAGCCGCATTCAGGTAACAAACCTGCTGTCAGTATCCAGCCAGGGCAAAGCTGCCGTGGATGGACTGGCAGGCGAGAGTGCGCGCCTGCTGAATGGCATTCCGCCTGACGAACACTATTTTGGCCGTCAGCTGGCATTTAACCTGCTGCCGCAGCAGGCAGACAGCAGCGGCAGCGTGGCAAGCGAGCGTCGCGTCGTGGAGCAGGTGCGTAAAGTGCTGCAGGATGAGGGACTGCCGATTGCCGTGAGCAGCGTGCAGGCGCCGGTGTTTTACGGTAATGCGCAAATCGTTTATCTGGAAAATCTGCGTCCGCTCTCTGCCGAAGAGGCACGTGATGAACTGGCGCGTGCGGAAGATATCAGCCTGAGCGAAGAGGGGGATTACCCGACGCAGGTGGGCGACGCCTCCGGTAATGAAGTGCTGAGCATTGGCAGCCTGCGCAACGACTACGGCATTCCGGAGCTGCTGCAGTTCTGGTCGGTGGCGGATAACGTACGCTTTGGCGGCGCGCTGATGGCAGTGAAAACGGCGGAGAAGCTGGTGCAGGAGTATTTCTACTGATGCAGGCGGAGGCGACAACCCTGAAGCTGGCGCTGGGCATTGAGTATGACGGCAGCCGCTACTATGGCTGGCAGCGGCAAAATGAAGTACGCAGCGTGCAGGAGAAGCTGGAGAAAGCGCTGGCGAAAGTAGCGAACCATGACGTCAGCGTGTTTTGCGCCGGGCGGACAGACGCAGGCGTACACGGCACCGGTCAGGTAGTGCATTTTGAAACCACTTCCCGGCGCGCTGACAGCGCCTGGACGCTGGGCGTCAATGCCAATCTGCCGGAAGATATCGCCGTACGCTGGGTAAAAGCGGTGCCGGAGAGCTTTCACGCGCGCTTCAGCGCGACCGCGCGACGCTACCGCTATGTGATTTATAATCAGCGGCTGCGCCCGGCTATTCTCGGCAACGGGCTGACGCACTACTACCATCCGCTGGACGCAGAGAAAATGCAGCGTGCCGGTCAGCATCTGCTGGGTGAAAATGACTTCACCTCGTTTCGTGCCGTTCAGTGCCAGTCGCGTACGCCATGGCGTAACGTGATCCATCTGAACGTCATACGGCAGGGGGCATTTGTCATTGTCGATATCAAAGCGAACGCCTTCGTGCACCATATGGTGCGTAACATCGTCGGCAGCCTGATAGAGGTTGGCAATGGCAATCAGCCGGAGAGCTGGATAGCGGATCTGCTGGCGGCAAAAGATCGCACGCTGGCAGCGGCAACCGCGAAAGCGGAAGGGTTATACCTGGTGGCGGTGGATTACCCGTCCCATTTTGCGTTACCACAGCCTGCGCCGGGACCACTGTTCCTCGCAGATTAATTTTTAACCGTAGGGTGTCAGGGAGTTAGCTGGTATGGAGTTTATCCATTTTGTTGTCGATTTTATTCTGCACATTGATGTGCACCTGGCCGAACTGGTGGCGCAGTATGGCATCTGGATCTACGCCATCCTGTTCCTGATCCTGTTTTGCGAGACCGGTCTGGTGGTGACGCCATTCCTGCCGGGTGATTCGCTGCTGTTTGTGGCAGGCGCGCTTGCTGCCTTACCGGGCAACGACTTAAACGTGCATCTGATGGTCACGCTGCTGGTTATCGCTGCTATTCTCGGCGATGCGGTGAACTACACCATTGGCCGCCTGTTTGGTGAGAAGCTGTTCAGTAATCCGCAGTCTAAAATCTTCCGCCGCAGCTATCTCGATAAAACCCATGCGTTCTACGATCGCCACGGCGGTAAAACCATTATACTTGCGCGCTTTGTGCCAATCGTGCGAACCTTTGCCCCCTTCGTGGCGGGTATGGGACATATGTCCTATCGCCACTTTGCGCTCTTCAACGTTACGGGCGCGCTGTTGTGGGTACTGCTGTTCTCCTATGCTGGCTATCTGTTTGGCGATCTGCCGGTGGTGCAGGAGAACCTCAAGCTGCTGATTGTCGGCATTATCGTGGTATCGATACTGCCAGGCGTGATTGAAGTATGGCGTCATCGCCGTCAGGCGCGTCAGCAGAAATCGCAGTAAGCCCGTCACCAGATTTTTATCCACAGCGTGAACAGGTTGTGGTTTAATGAGCGACATTTACGGCCTGCTGAAGGTGATTTCAGCAGTAACGAAAAGACTGGACCAGGTCAGCATTAAACAGAAAGGTCATCAATGAGCTGGATTGAACGCATACTGAATAAAAGCACCACGACGCCTACGCGCAAAGCCAGCATCCCGGAAGGGGTGTGGACCAAGTGCGACAGCTGTGGTCAGGTGCTCTACCGCGCCGAGCTGGAGCGCAACCTTGAGGTCTGCCCGAAGTGCGACCACCACATGCGTATGCACGCGCGCGAGCGTCTGCATAGCCTGATGGATGAAGGGTCGATGGTTGAGCTGGGAAGCGAGCTGGAGCCAAAAGATCTGCTCAAGTTCCGCGACTCCAAAAAGTATAAGGATCGTCTGGTAGCGGCCCAGAAAGACACCGGCGAAAAAGATGCGCTGATCGTCATGAAAGGCCAGCTGCACGGCATGCCGGTTGTGGCGGCGGCGTTTGAGTTTGCCTTTATGGGCGGCTCGATGGGCTCAGTCGTGGGCGCGCGCTTTGTGCGTGCCGTAGAGCAGGCGCTGGAAGATAACTGCCCGCTGATCTGCTTCTCGGCCAGCGGCGGTGCACGTATGCAGGAAGCGCTGCAGTCGCTGATGCAGATGGCAAAAACCAGTGCGGCCCTGGCGAAAATGCAGGAGCGCGGTCTGCCTTATATCTCCGTGCTGACTGACCCGACCATGGGTGGCGTTTCTGCCAGCTTTGCGATGCTGGGCGATCTCAACGTGGCGGAGCCAAAAGCGCTGATCGGTTTTGCCGGTCCACGCGTGATTGAGCAGACGGTACGTGAAAAGCTGCCGCCGGGCTTCCAGCGCAGTGAGTTCCTGATTGAAAAAGGCGCGATCGACATGATCATCCGTCGTCCGGAAATGCGCTTTAAGCTGGCCAGCCTGCTGGCAAAAATGATGAACCTGCCGGCTCCGCAGCTGGATGGCGAGCCACCGGTGGTGGTGGAACCAGAAAGCAACGACGCCTGACAGGCAACCGAAAGGCGCAGCGATGCGCCTTTTTACTTTCATTCCGTACATCCCATTATTCAGTGAGCAGCCGTGCCGGTTCCTGCCTGTTGATAGCCATCAGCCGCGCGCAGGCCTCTCTTTCCGCCGCTGCGCTGAACGATGAGCTGTACTACGCAACAGACGGGACTCATGAACACGCATCAGCCTCCTCAGGGCACGTCGCCGCTGGCCACGTGGCTTCACTATCTTGAGCATCTTCACTCACAGGCGATTGAACTGGGTCTGGATCGTATTCAGCGCGTTGCCGCGCAGCTTGACCTGCTGAAACCCGCTCCCTTTATCTTTACCGTCGCCGGCACCAACGGCAAAGGCACCACCTGCCGCACGCTGGAAACGCTGCTGATGGCAGCAGGCTACCGTACGGGCGTCTACAGTTCGCCGCATCTGGTGCGCTACACCGAGCGCGTACGCGTGCAGGGTGCGGAGCTGCCGGAGGCGCAGCACAGCGCCAGCTTTGCTGAAATCGAGGCGGGGCGTGGTGATACCTCGCTCACCTATTTTGAATTTGGCACGCTCTCTGCGCTTAATCTGTTCCGCCAGGCGAATCTTGACGTGGTGATCCTCGAAGTCGGACTGGGTGGCCGTCTTGATGCCACCAACATTGTTGCCAGTGATGTGGCGGTGATCACCAGTATCGCACTCGATCACACGGACTGGCTTGGCCCCGACCGCGAGAGTATCGGGCGGGAGAAAGCGGGTATTTTCCGCGCCGGTAAACCTGCCGTAGTGGGCGAAGCGGAGATGCCGGCAAGCATCGCTGCGGTGGCAGCAGAGACCGGTGCCGTGCTGCATCAGGTCAATCGCGACTGGCAGTGGCAGGGCGGTAGTGATAGCTGGATGCTGCAGGATGCGCAGGGTGAGCTGCGCGATCTGCCGCTGCCGCAGGTGCCGCTGCCGAATGCGGCCACGGCGCTGGCTGCGTTACGCGCATCGGGTCTGCAGGTGCCTGACGCCATTATCCGCGCGCATCTGCCGCAGGCGGTACTGGCAGGGCGTTTCCAGACCATAAGCCATGCGCCGCAGGTGATTCTGGACGTCGCGCACAACCCGCACGCGGCTGCCTGGCTGGCGTCGCGTCTGGCAGCGCTGCCCGCGGGCGGAACGGTTCATGCGGTAGCGGGTATGCTGCACGACAAAGATATTGCCGGTACGCTCGCTGCGCTGGCGCCGCAGGTGACGCACTGGTACTGCGCGCCGCTGGCGGGTCCGCGTGGCGCATCGGCAGAGGAGCTGCTTGCGCATCTGGAGAGCGGTACGGCGTATACCAGCGTTGATGCGGCGTGGCGGGCGGCGCGTGCGCAGGCCAGCCGGCAGGATGTGATTCTGGTGTGTGGATCATTTCACACCGTAGCACAGGTTATGGAATCGATGGCAGCGGAGAACGGCAGTGGCGAGTAAGTTTCAAAATCGGTTAGTGGGCACGGTGATCCTGGTGGCGATTGGTGTCATTGTGCTGCCGGGCCTGCTGGACGGTAAGAAAAAGCATTATAAGGAAGAGTTTGCAGCGATTCCGCTGGTGCCAAAACCTGACGATCAGCAGGATAGCGAAATGGTGCCGCCGGTCACGCAGCCGCTGCCGTCGCAGCCGCCGGAAGGCGCCGGTGCTGCGCAGCAGTCAGCGACCACTCAGGCCACGCAAAATCCGGCCGTCAGCGGCAGCGCGCAGCCGGTGCAGAACAGCCAGCCGAGCGTAGTCACGCCACCGGCGGTGCATCAGCAGACGCAGCCCAGAACCCAGCAGAAACCGGCTGAGCAGACGAAACCTAAAACCACCGAGCAGAGCAGGCCGAAGCCGGCAGAGCAACCGAAGCCGAAGCCGGTGGAGACGCAAAAACCCGCAGAGCAGCCAAAAGCAGCGGAGCAGAGCAAGCCGGCAGAAACGTCGAAGCCAGCCAGCGCGCCAGCGGGGCAGGCGTATGTGGTACAGCTTGGCGCACTGAAGAACGCTGCGAAAGTGGACGAGATTGTGGCGAAGCTGCGGCTCTCTGGCTACCGCGCCTTTACCGTGCCGTCATCGCCGGTGCAGGGGCAAATCACCCGTATCTACGTCGGACCTGACGCCTCTAAAGCGAAGCTGCAAAGTTCGCTGAGCGAGCTGCAGAGCGTTTCCGGACTGGGCGGCGTGGTGAAACCTTATAGCGTGCGCTGACAGGCTGATAAGCCACGCCGATAGCAGTAACAGGCGTGGCTTATAGCGCGTAAATGCCGGGTTAAAGCAGTTAATTAACTTTAAAATCAGCTATTTAAATATTGCTGATAGTAACGGGCGATGGAATTATTTTTCCTCGCCCTTTTTCATCACCGCGAACGGGAAAAGGCTACGCAAACGTTTTCTTTTTCTGTTAGAATGCGCCCCGAACTGGATGCAGGGGTGCGAAGCACTGTACTGGAAGCGTTCATGATCTGGATTGATTACGTCATTATTGCGGTAGTTGGTTTTTCGGCTCTGGTCAGCCTGATTCGCGGGTTTGTCCGGGAAGCCTTATCTCTTGTTACCTGGGGATGCGCGTTTTTTGTCGCCAGTCATTACTACGCCTACCTGGCAGTCTGGTTTACAGGTTTTAACGACGAACTGGTTCGCAACGGCATCGCAATTGCGGTGTTATTCGTTGCCACCCTGATTGTGGGTGCCATCGTGAACTATGTGATCGGCTCGCTGGTTGAGAAAACCGGCTTGTCGGGAACCGACAGGGTGTTGGGGGTCTGTTTCGGGGCGTTGCGTGGCGTGCTGATTGTTTCCGCCATTCTTTTCTTCCTTGATACATTCACCGGCTTTTCAAAAAGCCCGGACTGGCAACAGTCTCAGCTCATTCCCCAGTTCAGTTATATCATCAGGTGGTTTTTTGATTACCTGAAAAGCACGTCAAGTTTTTTACCCCGGTGACACCATCGGGAGTGCGGCTAATGAGGAAATGACAATATGTGCGGTATTGTTGGTATCACCGGTTTTATGCCAGTAAACCAGTCGATCTATGACGCGTTAACGGTGCTGCAGCACCGCGGACAGGATGCCGCCGGCATTTGTACTATCGATGCGCTGAACTGCTTCCGTCTGCGCAAAGCAAATGGTCTGGTCAGCGACGTGTTTGAAGCGCGCCACATGCAGCGTTTGCAGGGCAATATCGGTATCGGCCACGTGCGTTACCCTACCGCCGGCAGCTCCAGCGCCTCTGAAGCGCAGCCGTTTTACGTTAACTCCCCTTACGGTATTACGCTGGCGCATAACGGCAATCTCACCAATGCGCATGAGCTGCGCAAACAGCTGTTTGAGACCGGTCGCCGTCACGTTAATACCACCTCCGATTCAGAGATCCTGCTCAACATTTTTGCGCAGGAGCTGGATCGCTTTCAGCACTATCCGCTCGATGCGGAAACCATTTTTGCCGCGGTAGCGGCAGTGCATCAGCAGGTGCGTGGCGCTTATGCCGTGGTGGCGATGATTATCGGACACGGTATGGTGGCGTTTCGCGATCCGAACGGGATTCGTCCACTGGTGCTCGGCAAGCGCGACATGCAGGATGGCCGCACAGAGTATATGGTTGCCTCGGAGAGCGTGGCGCTGGATACGCTGGGATTTGAGTTCATTCGTGACGTTGCGCCGGGTGAAGCGGTCTATATCACTGAACAGGGCCAGCTTTCGACCCGCCAGTGTTCAGAGTACCCGAAAAGTAATCCCTGCCTGTTTGAATATGTCTATTTTGCCCGCCCGGACTCTTTCCTGGATAAGATTTCCGTCTATAGTGCGCGCGTGCGCATGGGCACCAAGCTCGGGGAAAAAATTGCCCGGGAGTGGGAAGATCTCGATATCGACGTGGTGATTCCGATTCCGGAAACCTCGACCGATACCGCGCTGGAGATTGCGCGCATCCTGAACAAGCCCTACCGTCAGGGATTTGTGAAAAACCGCTATGTGGGCCGTACCTTTATCATGCCGGGCCAGCATCTGCGCCGCAGCGCCGTTCGCCGTAAGCTCAACGCCAACCGTGCAGAGTTCCGCGATAAAAATGTGCTGCTGGTGGATGACTCTATCGTGCGCGGTACGACCTCTGAACAGATTATCGAGATGGCGCGCGAGGCGGGTGCTAAACGGGTTTATCTCGCGTCGGCTGCACCGGAGATCCGCTTTCCAAACGTCTATGGCATCGACATGCCAAGCGCTACCGAGCTGATTGCCCATGGCCGTGAGGTGGAGGAGATCCGCAAGCTGATTAAGGCGGATGCGCTGATCTTCCAGGATCTGAACGATCTGATCGAAGCGGTACGCGAAGAGAATCCGGACATTGAGCAGTTTGAGTGCTCCGTCTTCAACGGCGTTTACGTCACTAAGGATGTGGATCAGCAATACCTCGAGTATCTGCAGTCGCTGCGTAACGACGACGCCAAAGCGCTGCAGCGTCAGAACGAAGTGGAAGGGCTGGAGATCCATAACGAAGGCTGATTGAGCTTTTATCCGGCACTCCCGCGGGGCAGGCGAAAGTCTGCCCCGTCTGTTTTGCGCTTTTTCACCGGGCGCCAGCGCATTTTTGCCTGTGGCAGGCTATCATTGCCGATTCTGAACAGAGTAAGGCAGAGTTATGAAACGTCTCATCGTGGGTCTTTCCGGCGCCAGCGGCGCAATTTACGGCGTGCGGCTGCTGCAGGTGCTGCAATCGGTGCCGGAAGTGGAAACCCATCTGGTGATGAGCCCGGCAGCGCGCCAGACGCTGGCGCTGGAAACTGACTACAGCGTGCGGGATGTGCAGGCGCTTGCCAGCGTGGTGCATGACGTGCGGGATATCGGGGCAAGCATCTCTTCCGGCTCATTTAAAACGCTGGGTATGGTGATCCTGCCGTGCTCAATGAAAACGCTCTCCGGCATTGTACACAGCTACAGCGACAGCCTGCTGACGCGCGCCGCTGACGTCGTGCTGAAAGAGCAGCGCCGCCTGGTGCTCTGCGTACGCGAAACCCCGCTGCACGTCGGTCATCTGCGTATGATGACCACGGCGGCTGAACTGGGCGCGATGATCATGCCGCCGGTGCCGGCTTTCTATCACCGGCCGCAGCGTATTGAGGATTTGGTCGACCAGACGGTTAATCGCGTGGTGGATCAGTTTGATATCACGCTGCCGGAAGATCTGTTTATGCGCTGGAATGGCGCATAAACGTTGCGCGCTGCACAATGGATGTGCAAATTCGCGGTGTCGATCACTCTTCGTGCATAATCTGCACTAAAAGTTAGCAAACTCGCTTTTTCTTCTGCATCCCGCTGTTATATTCCCTTCATAACGAACTCTCTGCGTCCCGTTACGACGCTCTCGTTAGCGCGCCTGCATGCTGCATCGCCAGCTCTGAGACCTGGCATGAAAACTGCAATCCATTCAGCGCAAAACACACATCACACCACATAACAATAAGCACGTCACTTGAGGGTAAACTATGAAAAAGCGAGTTCTGGCTCTCTCCCTGCTGCTGGCAATGACCGGCACCGCCAGCGTTTTTGCCGCAGTACCGCAGTCGCTGCGTATCGGGACCGATCCAACTTACCCGCCGTTTGAGTCAAAAAATGCCCAGGGCCAGCTGGTGGGGTTTGATATCGACCTTGCCAATGAGATTTGCAAACGCATTCAGGCCAAATGTACCTATGTGGAAAGTGATTTCGATGCGCTTATTCCGTCGCTGAAAGCGAAAAAAATTGATGCCATTATTTCGTCGCTCTCTATCACCGAAAAGCGTCAGGAGGAGATTGGCTTCTCGGAAAAACTCTATGCGGCTAACGCCCGTCTGGTGGCGGCAAAAGGCTCTCCGCTGCAGCCAACGATTGAATCGCTGAAGGGCAAAAATATCGGTCTGCTGCAGGGTACCACGCAGGAAACCTATGCGAATCAATACTGGCGGCCGAAGGGCGTTACCGTGACGCCTTATGCAAATCAGGATCTGGTCTATCAGGACCTGAACGCCGGACGCATTGATGCCGCTTTCCAGGATGAAGTGCAGGCGAGCGAAGGCTTTCTGAAGCAGCCGGTAGGCAAAAACTATGCGTTTGCTGGCCCGGCGGTGAAAGATGACAAAATCTTTGGTGTAGGCACCGGCATGGGCCTGCGCAAAGATGACAGCGATCTTAAAGCCGCCATCGATAAGGCGTTTAATGAGATGCGCAAAGATGGCACCTACGACAAGATTGCGAAAAAATATTTCGATTTCAACGTCTACGGTGACTGATCGACCTGTTTCCTGATACTGCGGGTTGAGTGACAGGAACCGGGGCCATAACTATTCACTCCGGGCGCTTACTTATGTAAACTCCCGGGGTTCATACGCTTGCCGCTATCCTTCCGTGATTCATATCCCTGGTCAGGACTGTCCGCTATTTCCCGGGCAGCGTGTGTTATTTTCCTCTCACGACAGGATCGAAATCATGTTGTACGGCTATTCTGAAGTCATTCTCAAAGGCACGCTGGTGACGCTGGAGCTGGCGCTGAGCGCCGTGCTGCTGGCGGTTATCCTCGGCCTGCTCGGGGCGGGTGCCAAACTGTCGCGCAGCCGGCCGCTGGCCATCATTGCGGAGGGGTACACCACCCTGATCCGCGGCGTGCCCGATCTGGTGCTGATGCTGCTGATCTTTTACGGGCTGCAGATTGCGCTCAACGCGGTAACTGACGCGCTGGGCCTGGCGCAGTTTGATATCGACCCGATGGTGGCCGGTATCATTACCCTCGGGTTTATCTACGGCGCCTATTTTACTGAAACCTTTCGCGGCGCGTTTCTGGCGGTGCCGAAGGGACAGATTGAAGCCGCTACCGCCTTTGGTTTTACCGGCTCGCAGACGTTCCGGCGCATTCTGTTTCCGGCCATGATGCGTTTTGCGCTGCCCGGCATCGGAAACAACTGGCAGGTGATCCTCAAGGCTACCGCACTGGTGTCGCTGCTGGGGCTGGAGGATGTGGTCAAAGCGACGCAGCTGGCGGGCAAGAGTACCTGGCAGCCGTTCTACTTTGCCATTGTGGCAGGGGTGATCTATCTGGTGTTTACCACGCTTTCTAATGGCGTGTTGTGGTGGCTTGAGCGCCGCTACTCGGTCGGGGTAAAAAGGGCAGAATTATGATTGAGATTATTCAGGAGTACTGGAAACAACTGCTCTGGACCGATGGCTATCGCTTCACCGGCGTGGCGATCACGCTGTGGCTGCTTATTCTTTCTGTTGTGCTCGGCGGCTGTCTGGCTGTGATCCTGGCCATCGCCCGCGTATCACCCAACCGGTTTATCTCAACCCCGGTCTGGCTGTTTACCTATGTGTTTCGCGGCACGCCGCTCTACGTCCAGCTGCTGGTGTTCTACTCCGGCATGTATACGCTGGAAGTGGTGAAAGGATCTGAGCTGCTGAACGCCTTTTTTCGCAGCGGTCTGAACTGTACGCTGCTGGCATTTACGCTGAATACCTGCGCCTACACCACTGAAATCTTTGCGGGCGCCATCCGCGCTGTGCCACATGGCGAAATTGAAGCGGCGCGCGCCTACGGTTTTTCAACCGTAAAGCTTTACCGCTGCATCATTTTGCCCTCCGCGCTGCGTACCGCGCTGCCCGCATACAGCAATGAAGTGATCCTGATGCTGCACTCCACCGCGCTGGCGTTTACTGCGACCGTGCCGGATCTGCTGAAAATCGCGCGTGATATTAACTCGGCCACCTATCAGCCGTTTACCGCGTTTGGGCTCGCTGCCGTGCTCTATCTGATTATCTCTTATGTGCTGATTAGCCTGTTCCGCCTTGCGGAGCGCCGCTTTCTGGCACATGTGAAACCCTCTTCGTCGCACTGAGTATCACTATGGCTGAAAATAAATTACAGGTTGCCGAACTGCACAAACGTTACGGTGAACATGAAGTTCTGAAAGGCGTCTCACTGCGCGCCAATGCCGGCGATGTGATTAGCATCATTGGCTCTTCCGGCTCCGGGAAAAGTACGTTTTTACGCTGCATTAACTTCCTCGAAAAGCCGAGCGAAGGGGCTATCGCTGTTAATAACGAACAGATTGCGCTGGTGCGTGATACCGACGGCCAGCTGAAAGTGGCGAACAAGGAGCAGCTGCGCTCGCTGCGCACGCGCCTCACCATGGTGTTTCAGCACTTCAATCTCTGGAGTCATATGACGGTGCTGGATAATGTGACTGAAGCACCCATTCAGGTGCTTGGTCTGAGCAAGGCGGAAGCGCGCGAACGGGCGATTAAATATCTGGATAAAGTCGGGATTGATGCGCGCGCGCGGGCAAAATATCCGGTACATCTCTCTGGTGGCCAGCAGCAGCGCGTCTCGATTGCCCGTGCGCTGGCAATGGAACCGGAAGTGCTGCTGTTTGATGAACCGACCTCAGCGCTCGACCCCGAGCTGGTAGGCGAAGTGCTGCGTATTATGCAGAAGCTGGCGGAAGAGGGAAAAACCATGGTTGTGGTCACGCACGAGATGGAGTTTGCCCGCCACGTCTCTAACCATGTGATTTTCCTGCATCAGGGAAAAATTGAGGAAGAGGGGACGCCCGATGAGCTGTTTGGCAATCCAAAGAGTCCGCGCCTGCAGCAGTTTTTAAAAGGCTCGTTAAAATAGGCTGCTGAGCCGTAGCGGCGCAATTCATGGCGCACTTGTTTGCCATTTGGCAATCAACCCCGCGCGATAAATCGCGCCGCTACGTATCGCAAAAACGTTTTAATCACCCGCCAAGCAACTTCAGCGCCGTGTCTTCGTCGGTCACCAGCCCGGAGATCCACCCACCCAACAGCGCGGCGCGAATGGCCGGATATTTCCGTGCGCTGCCGGCAAAGCCGATAATCTTCCGCTGCGTCTGACTCTCCAGCAGCACGCTGGTGAGCAGCGCATCAGTTTCGCCCCATACCCGCTCGCCCTGCTGATTAAAGAAATGGCCAAGCATCTCACCTACCACGCCACGCGTGTTAAGCGCTCTGACCTGCACATCGGTTATAAAGCCTTCGGCATTTAGCGGACAGCCCGGCTGCACTTCACCAATGCCAACAAACGCAACGTCCGCCTGCAGGGCGCGCTGCGTCACACGCTGGTAGACCTGATGCTGCACCCACATAGTTTTGTCTTCGGGCGTGTCGGCATAGAGCGGCGCGGGGATAAAAAAATATTTTCCCTGCATTTTCTCAGCCATCTTTAGCGGCACGTCGTAACGCGTTCCGGAATCATCGCGCGCAATCGCACCAATCATCGACACGCACTGATGCTGTGGTCGTTCAATCCACGGCAGCGCGTCGATCATCGAACGCAGCGTTTTGCCGGATCCAATGCCGAACACCTGCGGCTGCTCCTCGCTGATAAACTGGCTCATCACTGAGGCCCCTTCAACGGCCAGCATCTGCTGAATAGCGTCATCCTCCAGACGGGCAGAGGGCACCACCCGACACAGATCAAGACCAAATTTCGTCTGCACCTCGTGCGCCAGTTGCAGACAGTGGGTAACCGGATGATCGATTTTGACGCTGACCATGCCCATTTCCCGTGCGCTTGACACCAGCCGCTGCGCCACCTGACGCGATAAGCCGAGCGCGCGCGCAATCTCCTGCTGTGTTACGCCAGCGACGTAATACATCCATGCCGCCCGCGCCGCCAGCTCCTGCTTTTTCTCTTCTCTGCTCATCACGCGCTTCCGTTGAAAACTGAAGCGTCAGTTTATCGCGGAATCAGACACAAGTGCTAATCGGGCAAAAGCCCTAAATAAGAGCAAATGTATTAATTGTGATGCATCTCGCAGAACAAAATGTTAGCCGACGACTATGCTACGTCGTATCGGGCAAATGCCCTTCGCAATGGCAAAAGCTTACTTAGAGGCGATTATGACGACGAATTTAGTATGGATGCACATCGGTGCTGGCTCCTTTCACCGTGCCCATCAGGCGTGGTATCTGCACAAGCTACGTGAGCAGGGTGATGAGAGCTGGAGCATTGCGCTGGGCAACATCCGCAATGATGCAGCGGTACAGCTCAATCAGCTGCAGGCGCAGAACGGCGAGTATGTGCTGGAGACTGTCACGCCAGAGGGCGAACGCGCGTATGAAACCATCACCTCGCTGCGCAAAATCCTGCCGTGGGACAGTGACATCAGTGCGCTGGTCGCCCAGGGCGCAGAGGCGCACACCCGCGTGATCAGCTTTACCGTGACCGAAGCCGGTTACTACCTGACGCCAGAGCATGAGCTGGATCTGGCGCAGCCGGACGTGCAGGCTGATATTCACGGTGAAATCCGCACGCTGTACGGCGCGCTGACGCGGATTCTGCAGCAGCGTATGGCCAGCGGCGGCGCAGCGGTTACGCTGCTGAGCTGCGATAACCTGCGCCACAACGGAGAGCGCTTCCGCCACGGGTTCCTCTCATTTCTGGCGGCGAAAGGCGATATCGCGCTGGCGGCCTGGGTGCGTGATAACACCACGTCGCCTGACACCATGGTAGACCGCATCACACCGCGCCCGACATCCGATGTGGCGGAACGCGTCAGGGCCGCTACCGGTAAGGAGGATGGCGCGGCCGTGATGGCTGAATCCTTCATTCAATGGGTAATCGAAGACAATTTCATCGCCGGTCGCCCGGCGCTGGAGAAAGTGGGCGTTGAGCTGGTGGACAGTGTGTTACCGTGGGAAGAGGCGAAAATCCGCATTCTCAACGCCACGCACGCGGCGATTGCCTGGGCGGGCACGCTTACCGGACTGAATTACATTGACGACAGCACGCGCCAGTCGGCGATTTATCAGCTGGCGCACGACTACATCACCCAGGATGTTATTCCGTCGCTCACGCCGAGTCCGCTCGATCTCGCCGATTACCGCGATGTGGTACTGGCGCGCTTCAGTAATCCCTATATCAAAGATACCAACCAGCGCGTCGGCGCGGATGGCCTGTCAAAAATCCCTGGCATGGTAACGCCGACGCTGCGTGAGACCTGGCAGCGCGGCGCGGAGCCCGCCGCTACGGCGGTATTGCCGGCGCTGTTCTTCCTGTTTCTGCAGCGCTGGGCCGCTGACGATCTGCCTTATACCTATCAGGATGGCGCGTTGCAGGCAGAGGCATTGCATCAGCAATTTGCGGCCGCCGATGCGCTGGACGTGTTTATCCGCGACAAAGCGCTGTTTGCTGAACTGGCGGATGATGCCGCATTTCACACGCTGATGCACCGTACGGTAGCGGATCTGCAGCGCTGGCTGAAACAGCCTGAACAGATGCTGGCAGCGGTATAAGGAGCGTGTGATGTATCTCGGCATTGATATTGGCACCTCCGAACTCAAAGCGCTGATCGTCAACGCGCAGGGCGACATTGTGGCTTCCAGCCATGCCACGCTTAGCGTGCAGCGTCCACATCCGCACTGGGCTGAGCAGGATCCGGAAAGCTGGTGGCAGGCGTGCGAACAGGTGCTGGCCGCACTGCGACAACAGGTGCCGGATGCCTGGCACGCCATCCGCGCCATTGGTCTCTCCGGCCAGATGCACGGCGCAGTGCTGCTGGATGCCGACGGCCAGGTATTGCGCCCGTGCATACTGTGGAACGACACGCGCAGCGCCGCCGAGTGCGAGACGCTGCGCACCCGACATCCGCAGATGATGCACATCAGCGGCAACATGATCATGCCGGGCTTTACCGCCCCCAAACTGCACTGGGTGGCTGAGCATGAACCCGCGATCTTCCGGCGCATCGCGAAAGTGCTGCTGCCGAAAGATTATCTGCGCTGGCGGCTCACCGGAGCATTCGTCAGCGAGCCGTCCGATGCGGCGGGCACGCTGTGGCTGGATGTGGCACAGCGCGACTGGTCAGATGAACTGCTGGCGATAAGCGGACTGACGCGCGCGCAACTGCCCACGCTGGTGGAGGGAAGTGCAGTCAGCGGCACGCTGCGTGAAGATGTTGCCCGCGCCTGGGGCTTGTCCGCCACGGTGAGCGTGGCAGGCGGCGGCGGTGATAACGCGGCCTCTGCGGTAGGCGTTGGCGCGGTTAATCCCGGCGATGCGTTTATCTCACTCGGCACATCCGGCGTGATCTTCGTGGTTAACGACCGTCTGCAGGCCGATCCACAATCTGGCGTGCACGCTTTTTGCCACGCGCTGCCGGGGCGCTGGCATCAGATGAGCGTGATGCTAAGTGCTGCCAGCTGTCTGCGCTGGCTGTGCCAGCTGTTATCGGTGAGCGAGAACCAGCTAATGGCAGAGATGGCAGAACTGAGCGCGGAGCAGTGCCGCCGCGCACCGCTGTTTTTGCCCTATCTCTCGGGTGAACGTACACCGCACAACGATCCTGATGCCTCAGGCGCCTTCTTCAATCTGCGCCACGAAACGCCGCGTGCGCTGCTGGGCTATGCGGTGATTGAAGGCGTAGCGTTTGGCCTGGCGGACGGACTGGCGGTGCTGGGCGATGCGCAGCGACAAATTACCCAGTGCAGCCTGACCGGCGGCGGCGCGCGCAGCACGCTGTGGGCACAGCTGATTGCGGATGTGCTGCAGCTGCCGATCGTCACTCATCCAGCCAGCGCCTCGGGCGCTCTTGGGGCCGCGCGTCTGGCCTGGCTCAGTGCCGGCGGCAACGAGCAGCAGGTATGCCTGAAACCGCCGGTTCAGGCGCGTTACCAGCCCGATGCGGCGCGCGGTGCGGTGCTGCAGCAGCGCCTGCGCCTGTTCCGCGAACTCTACGCTCAACAACAGCAGGCACGCGCGCTGCTGCCTGCCTGACGGCTTACTGAACAGAGGAAGATGGTGATGCAAGCGAACGATTACTGGTTTGGCTTACCGAAAAAATGTTCCGGGGCTTCCTCGCGATTGCCATCTTTATGGCGGGCGACGGCTTCGAAATGGCGTTTCTCTCCCGCCATATTACTGACATGGGCTTCACGCCGGGCCAGTCGGCGCTGGTGTTTACCTTTTACGGACTGGCGGCGGCGCTGGCGGCCTGGGCTTCCGGCGTGGTTGCGGAGTTGATTACCCCGCAACGTGCAATGCTGATTGGCTTTGTGCTGTGGATAGTGATGCACACGCTGTTTATGTCGCTCGGTCTTGGCCTGCGCAATTATCCGCTGATGGTGCTGTTTTACGGCATTCGCGGGCTGGCTTATCCGCTGTTCATCTACTCCTTCATGATGATGCTGGTGCAGGTATTGCCGCGCGAGAAACTGGCTGCCGCCACCGGATGGTTCTGGGCGATGTATTCGGTCGGCATTGGCGTGGTTGGCAGCTATCTGCCCAGCCTGACTATCCCGATGCTGGGTGAAACCGGCACGCTGTGGCTGGCGATTGGCTGGGTAGCGGCGGGCGGCGTACTGGCCTTTTTCAGCCTGCGCAATGTGCCGGTGGACCGTTCGCGTGTGAATCTGCCGCTGCGTGACAAAATGACCGAAATGTCACGCGCAGTGACCATTCTGTTCACCAACCAGCACGTGTTTTACGCCTGTCTGATTCGCATCATCAATACGCTATCGTTGTTTGGTTTTGCGATTATCATGCCGCTGCTGTTTGTTGATCGTCTCGGCTTTACCATCTCTGAATGGTTGCAGATTTGGGCAGTGTTCTTTTTTGTCACCATTTTCACCAACATCTTCTGGGGCATCATCGGCGAGAAAATTGGCTGGATCCGCCAGGTGCGCTGGTATGGCTGCCTCGGTATGGCGATCTCCAGCCTGGCGTTTTACTACCTGCCGCTGTATGCCGGCCACAATTTCTGGGTCGCGCTGATTCCGGCGGTGATGCTGGGGATTTTTGTCGCGGCATTTGTGCCAATGACCGCCGTGTTCCCGACGCTTGAACCGCATCATAAAGGCGCAGCCGTTTCGATTTACAATCTGTCGGCAGGCCTCAGCAACTTTGTGGCACCGGCGATTGCTTCAGTTATGTTGCCGTTCTTCGATATCGTCGGCGTGGTATGGGCGTACACCGGGCTGTATGTGTTTGCCGGCGTGCTGACGTTTATTATTCGCGTGCCGCAACCGGGACACACCCGGGAAGCATCCGCAGTGAAATCACGTATCGCGCAGCAGCGCAGTTGAGACTGTACGAAAAAGTGCACTATTTGAATATCCGCAGGTTATTGCCTCAGCTAAGCGGCACGTTAAATCTGCAGGCTTCGCTTGAACTCAGCGTACTGGCTGTCAGGCTTAGCCGTGTCAACCGCGAAATAACCCGGAGGAAAGATGTCGCGCTTTGCAGAGTAAGTGGTGGTGATCACCGGAGCCGGCATGGGTGCCGCAGCGGCAATATGGGCGCGTCGATATGCTGGTTAACAACGCCGTTTGCCCTGGCTTTGCTCTCACCGATCTTACCGAAGAGATAAAAAGAGATGAGGCGCTGCATTAACGCTTCTATGATCGCATTCTGCAGCGCCGCGCTGGTGAGCCGTAAGATACCGCTAGCGCAACTGCTTTTATCGCCAGCGATGACGCGCGTTATATCACCGGCGTTAACCTGCCGGTCGACGGAGGTCTGACGGCGTCGAATAGCCAGCCGAAGCAGGCCTGAGCCGCTTCGATGGTTATGGACGGGGCGGTGATCCCGCCACATCCTGCAGCGCCTGCTGTAAATCATACCAGCGAAAGGTAAAGCCGGACGCCTCCAGCCGTTTGGGCAGCACATGCTGACCGCCCAGCACCAGCACTGCTGATTCACCCATCATCAGTTTGATGGCGGCCGCCGGCGTGCGCATAAAAGCGGGCCGGTGCATGACCTGTCCCAGCGTCGCGGCAAACTGTTCGTTACGCACCGGATAGGGGGCAACCATGTTGAACGGACCGCGCAGCGACGGGTGATCCATCAGCCAGATGATGGCATCGATCATGTCATCAATATGGATCCACGGCAGATACTGTTTGCCGCTGCCAATCGGCCCGCCCACGCCAAGACGAAAAGGCAGTTTCATCTTTTCCAGCGCACCGCCCTCACGCGCCAGCACAACGCCGGTACGCAGCAGGCAGACCCGGGTTTGCTCGCTCTCGGCCTTGAGCGCCAGCTGTTCCCAGCGCGCGCACAGCGTATGGGTAAATTCATCCTGACCGGGATCCTCTTCGGTCACAATGACCTCGCCGCTGTCGCCATAGAAGCCAGTAGCTGAACCGGAGATTAGAAACGCGGGAGGAGTACTGCTGGCGTGGATCAGTGAAACCAGCTGTTCAGTGATTTGCCAGCGGCTTTCGCACAGCTGCTGCTTCTGGCTGGCGCTCCAGCGCTTATCAGCGATAGGTTCGCCAGCCAGATTTATAATGCCCTCTATGCCATTAAGGTCGGACTGCTGATCGAGTCCGGACCAGAGCCTGACGCGCTCATCGAGTTTTTCCCGCGCGGCTGCCACGTCACGCGTCACTACATTCACCTGATGCCCGAGCTGCAGCAGTCGCGGGATCAGGTGGCGGCCAATCAACCCGGTGCCGCCGGTAATCAGTAATTGCATCGTGAGCCTCCCTGTAAATTATTATCTGCTCAGCATTGAGCATAGAAGAGAAGCGGAGAGTGAGTGTGACAGCGCCTGCAGCGTGAGGGAAAAAGCGGCCCTGACGCTGCCGGAGAGGCAAAGATCCGACCAGCAGATTATTGCCTTAGGTGAAAAAAGCCGGTAAAGATGTGGCACCCCGGCTGCTTATGCTGAGGCTGGCGGGATCGGGCAAAGCACGCTAAGCGCTTGCGACAGTGATAAGAACGCTTTACCTTACGCGCATTCTGATAAAGCAATAAAAAAACCGACGCGTGCCGCGCACGCTGAAACGTCAAAAGGGTTACGGATGGTGGATCAAACGGCAGATGACGCTATTGAGTGGGTGGATATCGTCAGCGAAGAGAACGAAGTGATTGCGCAGGCCAGCCGGGCACAGATGCGGGCACAGTGTCTGCGCCATCGCGCCACCTATATCGTGGTTCATGATGGTATGGGCAAGATCCTGGTACAGCGTCGCACAGAAACCAAAGATTTCATGCCCGGTATGCTGGATGCCACCGCGGGTGGCGTGGTGCAGAGCGGTGAAGAGATGCTCGAATCTGCACGGCGCGAAGCGGAAGAGGAGCTGGGGATCGCGGCAGTACCCTTCGCTGAACACGGCAAATTCTACTTTGAAGATCAGCACTGCCGCGTCTGGGGCGGGCTGTTCAGCTGTGTTTCTCACGGTCCGTTTGCGATGCAGGAGAGTGAAGTTGATGAGATTTTCTGGATGACGCCAGAAGAGATCACGGCGCGCTGCGATGAGTTTACCGACGATTCACTGAAAGCGCTCTCGCTGTGGCTGAGCCGTAATAGCGATGCAGCACGCAGCAAGCAGAACAGCGAAAGCTGACCGCTGTATCTGCACGACGCGAAAAAAAAGCATGCGCCTGGCGCATGCTTTTTTTATACCTGAGCAGGGGAGGAGAGCTTATCCTTCCGCCTGCTGCGACTGAATGGCCGTCAGGGCGATGGTGTAGACGATATCATCGACCAGCGCGCCGCGTGACAGGTCATTGACCGGTTTACGCATGCCCTGCAGCATCGGGCCGATAGAGATCAGATCGGCAGAGCGCTGCACCGCTTTGTACGTAGTGTTACCGGTATTGAGATCCGGGAAGATAAAGACCGTGGCGCGTCCGGCAACCGCCGAATTGGGCGCTTTGGACCTGGCAACATCTTCCATAATGGCCGCGTCATATTGCAGCGGACCATCAATAACCAGATCGGGGCGCTTCTCCTGCGCAATGCGGGTGGCTTCGCGCACTTTCTCAACGTCGCTGCCCGCACCGGAGTTGCCGGTTGAGTAAGAGATCATCGCTACGCGCGGATCGATACCAAAGGCGCTGGCGGAATCTGCAGACTGAATCGCGATTTCAGCCAGCTGCTCCGGGTTAGGATCGGGGTTGATGGCGCAGTCGCCGTAAACCAGTACCTGTTCCGGCAGCAGCATAAAGAACACGGATGAAACCAGCGAGCTGCCGGGCGCAGTTTTGATCAGCTGCAGCGGCGGACGAATGGTATTGGCAGTGGTGTGCACCGCGCCAGAGACCAGGCCATCCACTTCTCCGCTCTCCAGCATCATGGTACCCAGCACCACATTGTCTTCCAGCTGCTCCTCCGCCACGACTTCCGTCATGCCTTTGCTTTTGCGCAGCTCAACCAGGCGCGGCACATAGTTTCCGCGCACAACTTTCGGATCGACAATCTCAATGCCGGTGCCCAGCTCCACGCCCTGAGCCGCCGCCACGCGCTGGATCTCATCCGGATCCCCCAGCAGGACGCAGGTGGCAATGCCGCGTTCGGCGCAGATTGCCGCCGCTTTAACCGTGCGCGGTTCGTCGCCTTCCGGCAGGACAATGCGTTTGCCCGCTTTACGTGCAAGTTCGGTCAACTGATAGCGGAAAGCAGGAGGCGACAGGCGACGACTGCGTTCGGAAGTGGCGGTCAGCGACTCAACCCAGTCGGCGTTGATAAAGCCGGCAACATACTCCTGCACTTTTTCAATACGCTGCGTATCGTCAGCCGGTACTTCCAGGTTGAAGCTCTGCAGGCTCAGCGACGTCTGCCAGGTGTTGGTTTTCACCATAAACACCGGCAGGCCGGTCTGGAAAGCGCGCTCGCACAGACGGGCAATAGGCGCTTCGATCTGATAGCCGCCGGTCAGCAGAATGGCACCAATTTCAATACCGTTCATCGCTGCCAGACAGGCAGCAACCAGTACGTCAGGGCGATCGGCCGAGGTCACCAGCAGTGAGCCGGGACGGAAATGCTCCAGCATGTGCGGGATGCTGCGTGCGCAGAAGGTCACAGATTTAACGCGGCGCGTCTCGATTTCACCTTCGTTGATGATTTCCGCGTTGAGGTGGCGGCACATATCGATAGCGCGCGTGGCGATCAGGTCAAAGCTCCATGGCACACAGCCCAGCACCGGCAGCGGGCTGTTGGCAAACAGCTGTTTCGGATCGATGTTGGCTACGCTGGCTTTAGAGGAGTCATCAAAAATCTCTGACAGATCGGGACGGGTACGACCCTGCTCATCAACCGGGGCATTCAGCTTGTTGATGATAACGCCTGTGATGTTTTTGTTTTTACTGCCGCCAAAGCTGCTCTGGCTTAGCTCAATACGCTCTTTTAACTGAGCCGGCGAGTCATTGCCCAGCGCCATCACAAAAACAATCTCTGCGTTCAGCGTTTTGGCGATCTCGTAGTTGAGCGCCGAAGCGAACTGATGCTTACGTGTCGGCACCAGACCTTCGACCAGCACCACCTCTGCTTCTCTGGCCGTGGCGTGGTAGTTGGCAATGATCTCTTCCATCAGTACATCCTGCTGGTTTGAACCCAGCAGTGACTCAACGCGTGACATCTGCAGCGGTTCAGCGGCAGGAATAGCGGAGTTCTTACGAATAATGGTGGTCGTCTGGTCCGGTCGGTCACCACCGGCGCGCGGCTGTGCAATCGGCTTGAAAACACTCAGGCGCACGCCTTTGCGCTCCATTGCGCGGATCACGCCAAGGCTGACGCTGGTCAGGCCGACGCTGGTGCCGGTGGGGATAAGCATAATTGTACGTGACACGTTAAAAACCTCGCGGTGTTACAGGGTGTCAAAATCGCTCCGTCAGCCTGAGCTGACGGAGAAGAAAGGGATCAGGCCGTCAGACGCGCGGCATCCTGCGCAATCACCAGCTCTTCATTGGTCGGGATGACAAGTGCAGAGCGGGTACCCTCTTTATTGATAAAACCGGATTTGCCAAAGCGGGCAGCCAGATTGCGCTCGTGATCAAGGTCAAAGCCCAGCAGACCCAGTTTGCCCAGGGCCAGTTCGCGTACCAGAGCAGCATTTTCGCCAATACCGCCGGTAAAGATGACTGCATCCAGGCGACCATCCATCAGCGCCGTATAGCTGCCGATATATTTGGCCAGGCGATGGCAGAAAACATCCATCGCACGCTTTGCATCATCTTTAGTCGCATAGTTATCTTCAACGTAGCGGCAGTCGCTGGTTACTTCCGTCAGGCCCAGCAGCCCTGACTCTTTGGTCAGCAGCTTGTTGATTGCATCAACGCTCATACCCAGAGCGTCATGCAGGAAGAAAACAATGGCCGGATCGATGTCACCGCTGCGGGTGCCCATGACTAAACCTTCAAGTGGCGTCAGGCCCATAGAAGTATCAACACACTGACCGTTGCGAATAGCCGAAACAGAGCCGCCATTGCCAAGATGGCAGGTAATGATATTCAGCTCGCTGACTGGCTTGTTCAGCATTTTTGCCGCTTCCTGCGTCACATAATAGTGGCTGGTGCCGTGAGCGCCGTAGCGGCGTACGCCATGCTCGCGATAGAGATGATAAGGCAGGGCGTAGAGATACGATTCTTCAGGCATTGTCTGATGGAAAGCCGTATCAAAAACCGCCACATTCTTATCAGAGAGATGCGGGAAATTTTTCATCGCCTCATCAATGCCGATTAAATGCGCCGGATTGTGCAGCGGTGCAAAAGAAGAGGCATCTTTAATGCCCTGAATGACCGCCTCATCAATGATGACGGACTGGGTCAGTCGCTCACCGCCATGTACGATACGGTGGCCGATTGCAGCGATTTGTGCCGAAAGCTCTGGTTTTTGTGCCAGAATAGATTTAACGATGAAGTTCAGCGCTTCGCTGTGGGCTGAGCCTGCACCCAATGGTGCTTCCTGCTTGCTGCCTTCCAGCTTCCATTTAATCCGCGCTTCCGGCAGGTGGAAACATTCAGCCAGTCCCGACAGGTACTCATCGCCGGTAGCTGGATTGAGGATAGCAAATTTAAGAGAAGAACTGCCGCAGTTCAGAACCAGTACTAACTTCGTCGACATGGAAGTACCTATTTGTTAAATAGTGGCTAAAAATAACGCAATCAGACTAACAGCGTAGCCCATGAGAGCGGGGCGATTTATGATTAACATCATGCGCCAGCTAAAAAGAAAACGACACGCAAAAAAATTCGGTAATTTTACGCAAATTTTTTAAAGCGTTGTAGCAATACCTGGCTCTGGCTGTGCTTTAATCAGGCGGCAGCTTCCGGTAATGTTACTGAAAACGGCGTCAGAATACCCACTGTCACCTGCAAAAACAAAATGTTTTGAAGGATGTCACGTAAAGTTGTGTAGTTACAAATTTATTTTAAATAATGCAGTATTAGTTGAGGTGCATAATGGCGAATGACGCAGGTAATCCGGGCTGGTTTGGCTTATTTCAGCGCGGACAACACTACATGAAAACCTGGCCTGCGGATAAACGTCTGGCGCCAGTATTTCCGGAAAACCGGGTCGTTACGGCGACCCGCTTTGCCATCCGTTTTATGCCGCCGCTGGCCGTATTTACCCTGACGTGGCAGATAGCGCTGGGCGGGCAGCTGGGGCCAGCCATCGCCACCGCGCTGTTTGCCTGCAGCCTGCCGATGCAGGGATTGTGGTGGCTGGGTAAACGAGCCGGTACGCCGCTGCCGCCTGCGCTGCTGCAGTGGTTCAACGAAGTCCGCAGCAAACTGGAAGAGGCGGGGCAGGCGATTGCACCGGTAGAGGGAAAGCCCACCTATCAGGCGCTGGCTGATGTACTTAAACGGGCGTTCAGACAGCTGGATCGCACCTTTCTGGACGATCTTTAATTCTGCACAATCGGATAAGGAGCAGCAGGTGAATTTTAAAGGATTTCTGTTTGACCTGGATGGCACGCTGGTGGATTCACTGCCGGCAGTAAACCGCTGCTGGACGCAGTGGGGCGAGCGTCATGCGCTCAGCGCTGAGGTGGTACTCGATTATATTCACGGCAAACCCGCTATCGATTCACTGCGCCATTTCATGCGCGGCGAGAGTGAGGCCGCCATCCAGGCGGAATTTCACTGGCTGGAGCAGCAGGAAGCCCGGGATACGCAGGGCATACGGGAGATAGCCGGCGCGCGCGCGCTGCTGACGCAGCTTAATGAACAGAACATCCCCTGGGCGATTGTCACCTCCGGTTCGGTGCCGGTAGCCCACGCCCGGCATCGCGCAGCTGAGCTCCCTTTGCCAGCGGTGTTTATTACGGCTAACGATATCCGGCGCGGCAAGCCCGATCCGGAACCCTATTTACTGGGTGCTGAGCGTCTGGGCCTGCATCCGTCTGAATGTGTGGTGGTAGAAGATGCGCCCGCAGGTATTGCGGCAGGCCTTGCGGCCGGCAGCGCAGTGATCGCCATCGATCCAGCGGCAGATACGCCTGGTCTGAACCAGGTTCTGTTTAATCTGCCCGATCTGAGCACGCTGAAAATTACGCAGAACGACACCGGCGCCTTTTCGCTGAGCCTGCGCGCCTGAATGATACCCGCTCGCTCAGAGCGGGGTCTCCTGTGAAATCTCATCAAGCGACAGAGTAAAGCTCGGGACGAACACCTCCATAAAATAATCCATTTCAGGTGAACGCCGCTCGGTCAGGGTCTTCTCCAGCCGTGTTTTAGCCAGTGAAAATTCATGGTTGCCGGCAGAGAGCTCCTCAAGGCATTTCAGATAGGCGCAGAGAGCGTCAGCCTGTTTCACCACAGCCTGTTCGGCCGCGCTATAGTGGTGTTCATCAATCAGCGGCCGATACGCTTCCTGCAATTCGGGCGGCAGCATTTCAATCAGCTTTTGCTGGGCAATTTTCTCAATCTTTTTGTATTCATGCGCAATTTGCGCGTTGTAATACTTAACCGGCGTTGGCAGATCGCCGGTCAGCACTTCACTGGCATCATGATAGAGCGCCAGCATTGCAATACGATCGGGATTGAGTTCACCTGCAAATTTCAGATTTTTGATCACTGCCAGCGCATGCGCCACCATCGCGACCTGCAGGCTGTGTTCAGAGACATTTTCTGTACGCACATTGCGCATCAGCGGCCAGCGATTGATGAGTTTCAGGCGGGAGAGGTGAGCGAAAAAGTGGCTTTGAGTCATTACAGCATCCTGTCAGCACAGCGGGGAGGAAACCCCTCCCCGGAATGCATACAGTATATACCTGACTGCAGCCAGGTACATGACAGGTTAAGCGCCTGGCTGGCTGCAGCAGAAGGTGACTTACTGCCGGTAACCCTGCAGAAAACGTCCAAACTTGCCGATCGCCATCTCCAGATCGTCTACCCGCGGCAGAGTAACAATGCGCACGTGATCCGGATGTGGCCAGTTAAAGGCGGAGCCCTGTACCAGCAGCACTTTTTCCTGCAGCAGGAAGTCGAGCACCATCTTCTGATCGTCATAAATATTAAATTTTTTCGGATCGATACGCGGGAACATGTAAAGCGCGCCCTGCGGTTTAACGCAGCTTACGCCGGGAATATCGTTAATCAGCTCCCAGGCGCGCTGGCGCTGCTCGTAGAGCCGTCCGCCAGGGGCGATAAACTCGCTGATGCTCTGGTAGCCTCCCAGCGCGGTCTGAATCGCATGCTGAGCGGGCACGTTGGCACACAGGCGCATAGAGGCGAGCATTTCCAGGCCTTCAATATAGCCTTTGGCGTGCTTTTTCGGCCCGTTTAGCACCATCCAGCCCTGACGAAAACCGGCCACGCGATAGGTTTTAGACAAACCGTTAAAGGTCACCGTCAGAAGATCGGGTGCCAGCGCCGCAATGGAGTGATGCTGCGCATCGTCGTAGAGGATTTTGTCATAGATTTCATCAGCAAAGATGATCAGGTTATGCTGACGCGCTATTTCTACCACCTCCAGCAGCAGCTCTTTACTGTAAACCGCGCCGGTCGGGTTATTGGGGTTGATAATCACAATTCCACGCGTGCGCGGTGTGATTTTGCTACGGATATCATCCAGATCCGGAAACCAGCCGGCTGACTCATCGCATCGGTAATGGACAGCTTTGCCGCTGGAGAGTGAAACGGCTGCCGTCCACAGTGGGTAATCCGGTGCCGGCACCAGCATCTCATCGCCGCTATTGAGCAGCGCCTGCATCGCCTGCACGATCAGCTCTGATACCCCATTGCCGATATAGATATCTTCAACGGTAACGTCGCGCATATCACGCGCCTGATAGTGCTGCATAATGGCTTTACGAGCAGAGTAGAGCCCCTTGGAGTCGCAGTATCCCTGCGCGCCAGGCAGATTACGTATAACGTCGACCAGAATTTCATCAGGTGCTTCAAAACCAAACGGCGCTGGGTTGCCAATATTCAGCTTGAGAACCTTGTTGCCTTCTTCTTCAAGTCGCTTTGCTTCTTTTAGTACCGGTCCGCGAATGTCGTAACAGACATTTTCCAGCTTACCGGATTTATCAATTTGGAAATTCATCGTTGCCGCCTTTTCGGGCAGAGTCCTTTAACCCGCCACCCAGTTAAAACCTGCCCAATTTACTCCTCTCCCGATAACAAAAGAAGGGTGGCAGCGGCTTTTGGCGTGATTGAGACAGATTCCCGGTGTGGGTAGCGTAATTATGGTGATATGCCGGTTAAATTGGTTTTTATGACTGCCTGTGGTTAATTTAAAAGACTATTATTTTGGTAAATAGCGATGCGATTTGCCTGTAACGGCTACGCCAGCTGCCCCTCTGTCATAAGAAAACCGGGTTATGCTTTCCATACTAATGATTAGCTGCGCAATGAAATAGTTAAGCGTATCTTGCTAAATGATGCTGTTTTATTCAGCTGGCGTTAACTCATGCATGGCGCAGCGGCAATATCTGCATTCTTATGCGCAGTCTCAGCATAGAAATTGCGCGAATAGCAACGGGTACGATCGCAATACTGGCGGGCAATGAGCGTTTTTCTGTAACTTTATCGCTCCAAATAAGTTTACAAACCAGATGGTCAAAATTTGACCCTGGCGTTGCCGGAGGGACTAAACGGGCTTATTAAGCAAAAAATTTGATGTTTTGCACGAAAACATTTCCCTTTAAAGCGTAAAAATGATTAAGTATAATTTATTATTTGAAGCACTTTATGGCTTCGTTTCGACATAACAACGTGTTATCTCTTTTTTTGCTCTGCAACCTTTTATGCAGGCAACCAGGCAACTACACAGCTTCCAGCACCGGTACGACTCTTGTCTTTGGCCCTGAAGTTGTTCTGTCTCTAATGACGCCGCCTCTCTGCTGCCAGAGAACGTACGCTCGTCATTACCCGCCTGAACTCGGTTTTAAGACGATCTCCTCTGGAGATTGTCAGTAAGCACCATTGCCACTTATCTCTTTGATTTTGTGGCAATACACCAGGGTAGTAGTTCTAAAAATCTTATAAAGTGAAGAAAAAAATCATGACTAATGCAAATCGTCCGATACTGAATCTCGACCTCGATCTGCTGCGTACATTTGTTGCTGTTGCAGACCTGAATACGTTTGCAGCGGCGGCGGCGGCCGTGTGCAGAACCCAGTCAGCGGTAAGCCAGCAGATGCAACGTCTGGAGCAACTGGTAGGTAAAGAGCTGTTTGCCCGACATGGACGTAACAAACTTCTGACGGAGCACGGTATCCAGCTGCTTGGCTATGCCAGGAAAATCCTGCGTTTTAATGACGAAGCCTGCACCTCACTCATGTACAGCAATATTCAGGGCGTTCTGACTATCGGAGCCTCTGATGACACGTCAGATACCATTCTGCCTTTCCTGCTGAACCGGGTGACGTCAGTCTATCCAAAGCTCGCCATCGATGTACGTGTAAAACGTAACCCGTTTATGATGGAGATGCTGAACCAGGGAGAAGTCGATCTGGTTGTGACCACGTCCAGCCCGGGTAACTTCACGCATCAGGTACTGCGTACTTCACCAACGCTCTGGTACTGTGCCGCTGACTATATTTTCCAGCGCGGCGAAGCGATTCCTCTGGTACTGCTGGATGAACCAAGCCCGTATCGCGATATGGCGATAGACCATCTGAACGAAGCGGGTATTCCATGGCGTATCTCTTACGTGGCATCAACGCTGGCAGCAGTGCGCGCGGCCGTTAAAGCCGGTCTGGGCGTAACGGCACGTCCGGTTGAAATGATGAGTCCTGAGTTGCGCGTAATGGGCGCAGCCGAAGGTTTGCCAGTGTTACCGGATACGCAATACCTGCTGTGCCGTAACGCTGACAGCGATAATGAACTGGCGCTGGCCATTTTCAACGCCATGCAATCGACGAACGATCCTTACAATCTCAGTGCAAATCCGGATAGCTCACTGCTGCTGGATGATGAAGAGTAAGCCGTAGCGACACTGCAGTAATACGCGCGTTACGCGCTGTATAATTGCTATAAAAAAGCCTTAGTCGGCGTAACTGCGACTAAGGCTTTTTTTTTGCCTGTTATCCGGGGCCAGATAAGCATTTTTATGGCCGATAATTATCAGGCTTTCCGAAAAACGAGCAGTTGTTTCAATTCCCGTCATTTTAGAAATTTTTTATCAAAAAATGCCTTCTTTGCTCTAACCGATCCTGCCATATGCGCTGCTTTTTAGAGCTAAAAGCGCAGAAGTGTGTTCTGGATCAAAAAAATAACCCTGTCAGGGAGAGGGAAATCTGCGGAAGACCTGTCAAAATGTGAGTGTTAAACGCACGATCCATGCATGTAAAACCCCGCTACACTGAAATTAACCGCACAAACTGAAGCGATTTAGCTGGCGCTGATGAGGGTATATGTTAATAATATGATGCGGGTGTAAAATAATGTTTGGATACTTTTGTCAAAGTTGACAAAAGGTTATAGAAAGGAGTAAAAAACCCCATAAAATTGCTGCCTAATCAGGAAAGACAGCAACGTTTATAAGGTTTTTATCCTTCCCTTGAATCGATGTGGTGTGTTTGCTGCAACAGTGCAGGATGCCATCGCCACTTTTGATGAGTAAGCAAAGCGTATGTCAACAACCACCGAAGTCATCGCTCATCACTGGGCGTTTATTGTATTTATTGTGATCGCATTTGGCCTTTGTGCCTTTATGTTAACCGGCGGCTGGCTGCTTGGTGGACGTGCTAAAGCGCGTTACAAAAACACCCCGTTTGAGTCTGGTATTGAATCGGTTGGCGATACCCACATCCGCCTCTCTGCAAAATTCTATCTGGTTGCCATGTTTTTCGTTATTTTCGACGTGGAAGCCCTCTATTTATACGCCTGGTCGACCTCCATTCGCGAAAGCGGCTGGGTCGGCTTTGTCGAAGCCGCAATTTTCATTTTGGTGCTCCTGGCAGGCCTGGTTTATCTGGTTCGCATCGGCGCGCTGGATTGGGCTCCTGCGCGTCGTCGCGTAGTGGTCAAATCAAACCCGGTCAGCCACAGTCACACCAACCCTCATAAGCAGTAAAAGCGAGGCAATAAGATGGACTACACGCTGACACGCGTAGACCCGAACGGCGGGGATGGCGATCGCTATCCTCTGCAGAAACAGGAGATTGTTACCGATCCTCTGGAACAGCACGTTCACCGTAGCGTTTATATGGGCAAGCTGGAACACGCTCTGCATGACATGGTGAACTGGGGTCGTAAGAACTCTCTCTGGCCCTATAACTTTGGCCTCTCCTGCTGCTACGTAGAAATGACCACGTCATTTACTGCGGTGCATGACGTGGCACGCTTTGGCGCTGAAGTTATGCGCGCCTCGCCGCGCCAGGCTGACTTTATGGTTATTGCCGGTACGCCTTTTACCAAAATGGCACCCGTTATTCAGCGTTTGTACGATCAGATGCTGGAACCTAAATGGGTGATCTCTATGGGTGCCTGCGCTAACTCAGGCGGGATGTATGACATCTATTCTGTCGTACAGGGTGTGGATAAATTTCTGCCGGTGGATGTTTACATTCCGGGCTGCCCGCCGCGTCCGGAAGCCTATATGCAGGCGCTGCTGCTGCTGCGTGAGTCGATCGGTAAAGAGCGCCGTCCACTCTCATGGGTAGTCGGTGACCAGGGTGTATATCGCGCCAACATGCAGTCTGAACGTGAAAGGAAACGTGGCGAGCGCATTGCCGTCACTAACCTGAGAACCCCGGACGAAGTGTAAGTATCCCGTACACGGATGGAGTAACGGCCACAGCAGAAAATGACAACGTAGTGTGTGCCGCCATCCTGACGCCTTCTTTTGAGTGCCTGATAACAGGCCGGAATGGTGAGTAACGTATGACAGATTTGACCACGCAAGATCTCGCTCAGCCAGCATGGCAAACCCGTGAGCACCTGGATGACCCGGTGATCGGCGAGCTGCGTAATCGTTTTGGGCCGGACGCCTTTACTGTTCAGGCAACCCGCACCGGCATTCCTGTAGTCTGGGTAAAGCGCGAACAGCTGCTGGAAATTGTAACGTTTCTGCGCAAGCTGCCTAAGCCCTATGTCATGCTGTATGACCTGCATGGCTTTGATGAGCGTTTACGTACCCACCGCGCAGGCCTGCCTGCTGCGGATTTTTCCGTTTTCTATCATCTGCTTTCTATTGAACGTAACCGCGACATTATGCTCAAGGTGGCGTTATCTGAAAACGATCTGAATGTGCCAACCATCACCACTATTTTCGCCAACGCCAACTGGTATGAGCGCGAGACCTGGGAGATGTTTGGCATTACGTTCCAGGGGCATCCTCATCTGACGCGCATTATGATGCCGCAGACCTGGGAAGGGCACCCGCTGCGTAAAGATTATCCGGCGCGCGCGACTGAGTTCGATCCCTTTACGCTGACTAAGCAGAAAGAAGATCTGGAGATGGAGTCGCTGACGTTCAAACCAGAAGAGTGGGGCATGAAACGCAGCACGGCCAATGAGGACTTTATGTTCCTTAACCTTGGCCCGAACCACCCCTCTGCGCACGGTGCTTTCCGTATCATCCTGCAGCTCGACGGTGAAGAGATTGTCGACTGCGTACCTGACGTTGGCTATCACCATCGCGGTGCCGAGAAGATGGGCGAGCGGCAGTCCTGGCACAGCTATATCCCCTATACCGATCGTATCGAGTATCTGGGCGGCTGTGTTAATGAAATGCCTTACGTACTCGCCGTAGAGAAACTGGCCGGGATCACGGTACCAGACCGCGTTAACGTCATTCGCGTGATGCTCTCTGAGCTGTTCCGTATCAACAGCCACCTGCTCTACATCTCAACCTTTATTCAGGACGTTGGCGCAATGACGCCGGTGTTCTTTGCGTTTACCGATCGTCAGAAAATTTATGATGTCGTGGAAGCGATTACCGGTTTCCGCATGCATCCCGCCTGGTTCCGTATCGGTGGTGTGGCGCACGATCTGCCGAAAGGCTGGGAGCGTCTGCTGCGTGAGTTCCTCGACTGGATGCCAAAACGCCTGAAAGAGTATGACAAAGCGGCACTGCGCAACACCGTGCTGATGGGACGCTCACAGGGCGTAGCCGCTTACAATATGGATGAAGCGCTGGCGTGGGGCACAACCGGTGCGGGTCTGCGTGCAACCGGTCTCGACTTTGACGTGCGTAAGTGGCGTCCTTATTCAGGCTACGAAAACTTCGATTTTGAAATTCCGGTTGGCGCAGGCATCAGCGATGCTTACACCCGCGTACAGCTGAAAATGGAAGAGATGTGGCAGTCGCTGCGTATTCTGGAGCAGTGCCTGAACAATATGCCGGAAGGGCCGTTCAAAGCGGACCATCCGCTGACCACGCCGCCGCCGAAAGAGCGTACGCTGCAGCACATTGAAACCCTGATCACCCACTTCCTGCAGGTCTCCTGGGGACCGGTGATGCCCGCCAATGAATCGTTCCAGATGATTGAGGCGACGAAAGGGATCAACAGCTACTACCTGACCAGCGACGGCAGCACCATGAGCTACCGCACCCGCGTGCGCACGCCAAGCTTCCCGCACCTGCAGCAGATCCCGTCAGTGATCCGCGGCAGCCTGGTATCCGATCTCATCGTCTACCTCGGTAGTATCGATTTTGTTATGTCAGACGTGGACCGCTAATTATGCACGATCAAAAAATTGCCATTCAAACCATCGACCCGAATGAGGTCTTTGTGCTGAGCGAGGCCGAGCACCACGCTATTGAGCATGAAAAACATCACTACGAGGATGCGCGCGCAGCCTCAATTGAAGCGCTGAAGATCGTGCAAAAACAGCGGGGCTGGGTGCCGGATGGCGCTATTCACGCAATTGCTAATGTGCTGGGTATTCCGGCCAGCGATGTCGAAGGCGTGGCAACGTTCTACAGCCAGATTTACCGTACGCCTGTTGGCCGTCACGTGATCCGCTACTGCGACAGCGTGGTGTGCCACATTACCGGTTATCAGGGCATTCAGGCAGCGCTGGAACAGAATCTTCATATTAAACCCGGCCAGACAACGGCAGACGGCCGCTTTACGCTGCTGCCTACCTGCTGCCTCGGCAACTGCGATAAGGGGCCGACCATGATGGTGAATGACGATACGCACGTTCACCTGACGCCGGAAGGTATCGCCTCGCTACTGGAGCAGTATCAATGATGAAACCCATTATTCGTGCTGCGGAAACGCATCCGCTGACCTGGCGTCTGCGCGACGACAAGCAGCCGGTCTGGCTGGAAGAGTACCGCAGCAAAAATGGCTACGCTGGCGCCGAAAAAGCGCTGAACGGCATGAGCCAGGATGAAATCGTTACGGCGGTCAAAGACTCTGGCCTGAAAGGGCGCGGCGGTGCGGGCTTCAGCACCGGCCTGAAGTGGAGTCTGATGCCAAAAGATGAGTCCATGAATATCCGTTATCTGCTGTGTAACGCGGATGAGATGGAGCCAGGCACCTATAAAGACCGCCTGCTGATGGAGCAGCTGCCACATCAGCTGGTGGAAGGCATGCTGATCAGTGCTTTCGCGCTAAAAGCTTATCGCGGCTACATCTTCCTGCGCGGTGAATATGTTGAAGCAGCAGAGAACCTGCGTCGCGCCATCGCCGAAGCTACAGAAGCGGGCTATCTCGGTAAAAATATTCTCGGCACCGGTTTTGATTTTGAACTGTTTGTTCACACCGGCGCGGGCCGCTATATCTGCGGTGAAGAGACGGCGCTGATCAACTCGCTGGAAGGGCGTCGTGCTAACCCGCGCTCAAAGCCACCGTTCCCGGCCAGCGCCGGCGTCTGGGGCAAGCCAACCTGCGTTAACAACGTTGAGACACTCTCCAACGTGCCAGCTATCTTCCTGAACGGCGTGGAGTGGTACAAAGGGCTGTCTAAAAGTGAAGATGCCGGCACCAAAATGATGGGCTTCTCCGGCCGCGTTAAAAACCCTGGCGTCTGGGAACTGCCGTTTGGCATCACCGCCCGCGAGATTCTGGAAGATTATGCCGGCGGTATGCGCGATGGCCTGAAGTTTAAGGCGTGGCAGCCAGGCGGTGCCGGAACCGATTTTCTGACCGACCAGCATCTCGATCTGCCAATGGAGTTTGCCAGCATCGGTAAAGCGGGCAGCCGTCTGGGTACGGCGCTGGCGATGGCGGTGGATCACGAGATCAATATGGTGTCGCTGGTGCGTAACCTGGAAGAGTTTTTTGCCCGTGAGTCGTGCGGATGGTGTACGCCGTGCCGCGACGGCCTGCCGTGGAGCGTCAAGATCCTGCGCGCGCTGGAGCAGAAGCAGGGGCAGCCGGGTGATATCGAAACGCTGCTGCAGCTTTGCCGTCAGCTGGGCCCGGGTAAAACCTTCTGTGCGCATGCACCAGGCGCGGTTGAGCCTCTGCAGAGCGCAATTAAATATTTCCGTGAAGAGTTTGAAGCCGGCATTGCGCCGCAGGTGTTTGGCAATACCCGTTCTATCGGCGGTATTCAGCCTAACCTGCTGAAAACGCGCTGGTAAGCAGACCACCGTAGACGGAAGGCGCCAGACGCCAGTCCGGCTGAAAAGCGGGATAACAGAATTTGATGTTTAACGCTCGTCCCCGGACGAGCCTTACGGAAGCATGTTCACTATGGCTACAATCCATGTAGACGGTAAAGAATATGATGTGAACGGAGCGGACAACCTGCTACAGGCGTGTCTCTCTCTGGGCCTTGATATTCCCTATTTTTGCTGGCATCCGGCGCTCGGCAGCGTAGGCGCCTGCCGCCAGTGTGCGGTGAAGCAATTCCAGAATGCCGAAGATACCCGCGGCCGCCTCGTTATGTCCTGCATGACACCGGCATCGGATGGCACTTTTATCTCTATTGATGATGGCGAAGCGAAAGAGTTTCGTGAAAGCGTCGTAGAGTGGCTGATGACGAACCATCCGCACGACTGCCCGGTCTGCGAAGAGGGCGGTAACTGTCATCTGCAGGATATGACGGTAATGACGGGCCACAGCTTCCGTCGTTATCGCTTTACCAAGCGCACGCACCAGAATCAGGATCTTGGTCCGTTTATCTCCCATGAGATGAACCGCTGTATCGCCTGCTATCGCTGCGTTCGCTATTACAAAGATTATGCTGACGGCAAAGATCTGGGCGTCTATGGCGCACACGATAACGTCTACTTTGGTCGTCCGGAAGATGGCACGCTGGAGAGCGAATTTTCAGGTAACCTGGTTGAGATCTGCCCGACTGGCGTGTTTACCGATAAAACGCACTCTGAGCGCTATAACCGTAAATGGGATATGCAGTTTGCGCCCAGCATCTGCCAGCAGTGCAGCGTCGGCTGTAACACCAGTCCCGGCGAGCGCTATGGCGAGCTGCGTCGTATTGAAAACCGTTATAACGGTACGGTAAACCACTACTTCCTCTGCGATCGCGGTCGTTTTGGCTATGGCTATGTCAACCGCAAAGATCGCCCGCGTCACCCGCATCAACTGCGCGGCAGCGATACGATTACGCTGAACGCAGAGCAGGCGGTTAACGCTGCGGCTGACATGCTGCGCCAGGCGAAACGCGTGATCGGTATCGGCTCACCCCGCGCCAGCATCGAGAGCAACTTTGCCCTGCGTGAGCTGGTGGGTGCCGGCAACTTCTCAACCGGTATGCCGGCAGGAGAGCAGGCGCGCGTTGAACTGATGCTGAACGTGCTGCAGAACAGCGGTATCTATACGCCTTCACTGCGCGAAATGGAAAGTTACGATGCCGTGCTGGTGCTGGGCGAAGATCTGACGCAGGTGGGCGCGCGCGTCGCGCTGTCAGTGCGCCAGGCCGTAAAAGGCAAAGCACGCGAGATGGCAGCCGCGCAGAAAGTTGCAGACTGGCAGATCGCCGCCATCCTGAATATCGGTCAGCATGCGAAACATCCGCTGTTTGTCACTAACGTCGATGAAACCCGTCTGGATGATATCGCGGCGTGGAGCTATCGCGCCCCGGTAGAAGATCAGGCGCGCCTCGGGTTTGCCATCGCCAGCGCGCTGGATGAGAGCGCACCCGCGGTAAGTGATATCGATAAGTCACTCAGCAGCAAAATTGATGTGGTAGTGCAGGCGCTGGCAGGGGCGAAAAAGCCGCTGATTATCTCCGGCACCCACTCCGGCACGACCGCGATGATTGAGGCGGCTGCAAACGTGGCGAAAGCGCTGAAAGCCCGCGGTGCTGATGTAGGGATAACCCTGCTGGCCGGCGCGGCTAATAGCATGGGCCTGGGCATGATGGGCGGTTACTCGCTGGATGCGGCGCTGGATCAGCTGACAAACGGCGAAGCGGATGCGCTGGTGGTGCTGGAGAACGATCTCTATCGCCATGCACCGAAAGCCCGCGTCGACGCTGCGCTGCAGAAGGCGTCAGGCGTGATTGTGGTTGACCATCAGCGGACCGCCACGCTGGAGAAAGCCGGTATGGTGCTCTCCGCGGCCAGCTTCGCTGAAAGTGATGGCACCTCAATCAACCATGAAGGTCGCGCGCAGCGCTTCTTCCAGGTTTACGATCCCGCTTACTATGACAACAGCATTGTGATGCTGGAAAGCTGGCGCTGGCTGCATTCGCTGCACAGCGCGCTGGAGAGCCGTCATATCGACTGGACGCAGCTGGATCACGTGATTGATGCGGCGATTATTGCGCTGCCACAGCTGAAAGGCATCAAAGATGCGGCACCGGATGCCAGCTTCCGCATTCGCGGTCAGAAGCTGGCGCGTTCACCGCATCGCGCCAGCGGTCGTACTGCCGCCCGCGCCAATATCAGCGTACATGAGCCACGTCAGCCGCAGGATAAAGACACTATGTTTGCCTTCTCAATGGAAGGGAACAACCAGCCTGAAGCACCGCGCTCGCAGATCCCCTTTGCCTGGGCGCCGGGCTGGAACTCACCGCAGGCGTGGAACAAATTCCAGGATGAAGTTGGCGGCAAACTGCGGAATGGCGATCCGGGTGTCCGGCTGTTTGAAGCGGGCGAAGGCTCACTGCCGTGGTTTAGCAACGTGCCGGAGCGGTTTGCCAGCGGCAGCCATTTCCGCGTTGCGCCTTACTACCGGCTGTTTGGCAGTGAAGAGATGACGCAGCGCTCTCCGACATTCCAGAAGCGTATGGTGCCGGCTGAGCTGGTGATTAACCCAACGGATGCAGAGAAGCTTGGCGTCAATCACGGCGCTGCCGCAGAGCTGGTTTGCGCTGGCGAAACACTGCGCCTGCCGGTACGCTTCTCCGCTTTCCTGCAGCCGGGTCAGATTGGTCTGCCGCTCGGCATGCCGGGTGTGCCGCCGTTCCTTGCGCATGCGCAAATTGATCAACTGCAGGAGGCTGCGCAATGAGCTGGCTGACATCGGACGTTATCGACATCATTCTGCAGGTGGTTAAGGCGATTGTAATTTTGCTGGTCGTGGTAGCCTGCGGGGCGTTCATGAGCTTTGCCGAGCGTCGTTTGCTCGGCTTATGGCAGAACCGCTACGGACCTAACCGTGTCGGCTGGGGCGGTTCACTCCAGCTGGCGGCGGATATGATCAAAATGTTCTTTAAAGAGGACTGGGTACCGCCGTTTACCGACCGCTTCATCTTTACTCTGGCACCGGTTATTGCTTTTGTATCGCTGCTGCTGGCCTTTGCGATTGTACCGGTTTCACCCACCTGGATGGTCACGGATCTGAACATCGGTCTGCTGTTCTTCCTGATGATGGCGGGTCTGGCCGTCTACGCCGTGCTGTTTGCCGGCTGGTCGAGTAACAACAAATACTCGCTGCTGGGTGCGATGCGTGCCTCTGCGCAGACGCTGAGCTATGAGGTGTTTCTTGGCCTGTCGCTGATGGGCGTAGTGGCGCAGGCGGGATCGTTTAACCTGAATGCGATTGTTGAAAACCAGACGCACCTCTGGAACATCATTCCGCAGTTCTTTGGCTTTGTGACCTTCTGTATTGCCGGGGTAGCGGTGTGTCACCGTCATCCGTTTGACCAGCCGGAAGCGGAACAGGAGCTGGCTGACGGTTACCATATTGAATATGCCGGTATGAAGTTCGGTCTGTTCTTTGTGGGTGAATATGTCGCCATTACCACGGTTTCCGCGCTGATTGTCACGCTGTTCTTTGGCGGCTGGCATGGACCTTTCCTGCCGCCATTCATCTGGTTCGCCCTGAAAACGGCGTTCTTCATGGTGATGTTTATCCTGATCCGTGCTGCGCTGCCGCGTCCACGCTATGACCAGGTGCTGTCGTTCGGCTGGAAAGTTTGTCTGCCGTTGACGCTGTTGAACCTGCTGGCGACCGCCGCAGTGATTCTGTACAACGCGCAGTAAGGGGTATTGAGATGACATTAAAAGATATTGTCGTTGGCTTCGGCACGACAGTGCGCAGTATCTGGATGATCGGCATGCACGCCTTTGCCAAACGCGAAACGCAGATGTATCCGGAAGAGCCGGTCTATCTGCCGCCGCGCTATCGTGGTCGCATTGTGCTGACGCGCGATCCTGACGGTGAAGAGCGCTGCGTTGCCTGTAACCTCTGCGCAGTAGCCTGCCCGGTCGGCTGTATCTCGCTGCAGAAAGCAGAGACGCAGGATGGCCGCTGGTATCCGGAATTCTTTCGCATCAACTTTTCACGCTGCATTTTTTGTGGCCTGTGTGAAGAAGCTTGTCCGACCACTGCGATTCAGCTGACCCCTGATTTTGAGCTGGGTGAGTTTAAGCGTCAGGACCTGGTGTATGAGAAGCAGGATCTGCTGATCTCGGGACCCGGCAAATACCCGGAATACAATTTCTATCGTATGGCGGGTATGGCGATCGACGGAAAAGAGAAGGGCGACGCGGAAAACGAAGCCAAACCGATCGACGTCAAAGGGTTACTACCTTAAGGAGCCAGGTATGGAATTTGCGTTTTATCTTTGCGGACTGGTGGCGGTGCTGACGACGCTGCGCGTTATCACGCATACGAACCCGGTACACGCGCTGCTGTACCTGATTGTTTCGCTGCTGTCGATTGCTGGCGCGTTTTTTGCCATGGGTGCCTACTTTGCAGGCGCGCTGGAAATTATCGTATACGCCGGTGCCATTATGGTGCTGTTTGTGTTTGTGGTGATGATGCTTAATCTCGGCAAGCAGCAGCAGGAGCAGGAACGCGAGTGGCTTAAGCCCTCGCTCTGGGTGGGACCCGGCATCGTTTCAGCGCTGCTGCTGGTGGTGATGGTTTACGCTATTCTCACCGCCACCGATCAGGGTATTGATGGCACGGTTATCGATGCAAAAGCGGTCGGTATCAGCCTGTTTGGCCCGTATGTTCTGGCAGTTGAGCTGGCTTCAATGCTGCTGCTGGCAGGCCTGGTGGTGGCCTTCCATATCGGTCGCGACGATCGTCACGCTGAAGTGATGAGCCATCGCGTCACGGATGCAGCATCCAATAAGGAGGGACAGGCATGATCCCATTACAACATGGCCTGATTCTGGCTGCGGTGCTCTTTGTTCTCGGCCTGACCTCGCTGGTGCTGCGCCGCAATCTGCTCTTTATGCTGATTGGTCTGGAGATCATGATCAACGCCGCAGCGCTGGCGCTGGTGGTAGCGGGCAGCTATTGGGGACAGGCAGATGGTCAGGTGATGTATATCCTGGCAATCAGCCTTGCGGCAGCGGAAGCGAGTATTGGCCTGGCTCTGCTGCTGCAGCTCTATCGTCGTCGTCAGACGCTGAACATTGACACAGTGAGCGAGATGCGCGGATGAATCTTCTCTATTTAACTGTACTGTTTCCGCTAATTGGCTTTTTGCTGTTAGCGTTTTCCCGGGGCCGCTGGTCGGAGAACCTGTCAGCCGCTGTCGGAATGGGGTCGGTCGGTCTTTCAGCCCTGACCACGCTCTATGCGGGCATGGAGTTTTTCAGTCAGGGGCAACAGCCGTTTACGCAGGCATTGTGGACCTGGATGCAGGTTGGCAACTTTGACATTAAAGTGAACCTGGTGCTGGATGGCCTGTCGCTGACCATGCTCTCTGTCGTCACCGGCGTCGGCTTCTTTATCCATATGTTCGCCTCCTGGTATATGCGTGGTGAAGAGGGCTATTCGCGCTTCTTCGCCTATACCAACCTGTTTATCGCCAGCATGGTAGTACTGGTTCTGGCTGATAACCTGATGCTGATGTACCTCGGCTGGGAAGGGGTAGGGCTCTGCTCCTATCTGCTGATCGGCTTCTACTACAGCAATCCGGACAACGGCAAAGCGGCCATGAAAGCCTTTATCATCACCCGCGTGGGCGATGTGTTCCTGGCCTTTGCGCTGTTTATTCTCTACAACGAACTCGGCACGCTGAACTTCCGCGAGCTGATGGCGCTGGCACCGGCACACTTTGCCGCCGACAACAGCATGCTGCAGTGGGCGACCCTGATGCTGCTGGGTGGCGCGGTAGGTAAATCGGCTCAGCTGCCGCTGCAGACCTGGCTGGCGGATGCGATGGCGGGTCCGACGCCGGTTTCAGCGCTGATCCATGCGGCAACCATGGTAACGGCGGGCGTCTATCTGATCGCCCGTACCCACGGCCTGTTCCTGCTGACGCCTGACGTCCTGCACCTGGTGGGCATTGTCGGGGCTATCACGCTGGTACTGGCGGGCTTTGCTGCGCTGGTTCAGACCGATATCAAGCGCGTCCTGGCTTACTCAACCATGAGTCAGATTGGCTACATGTTTCTGGCGCTGGGCGTGCAGGCGTGGGATGCGGCGATTTTCCATCTGATGACGCACGCATTCTTTAAAGCGCTGCTGTTTCTCTCGTCTGGCTCCGTTATTCTGGCGTGCCATCATGAGCAGAACATCTTCAAAATGGGTGGCCTGCGCAAGAGCATTCCGCTGGTTTATGCCTGCTTCCTGGTGGGCGGTGCCGCGCTGGCTGCGCTGCCGCTTATTACCGCAGGCTTCTACAGTAAAGATGAGATCCTGTTTGGTGCGCTGGCTAATGGTCACATCAATCTGATGGTTGCCGGTCTGGTCGGGGCATTCCTTACCTCTATTTATACCTTCCGCATGATCTTTATCGTGTTCCACGGCGAAGAGAAGATCCACGCGCATGCCGGTAAAGGCATTACCCATCATCTGCCGCTGATTGTGCTGCTGATTCTCTCCACCTTCATTGGCGCGCTGATAACGCCTCCGCTGGCAGGCGTACTGCCGGAAAATGAATTTGGTGAAAACGGCAAAATGGCACTGGAGATCGCCTCAGGCTTGGTCGCTGTCAGCGGTATTCTGATTGCTGCTGCACTCTGGCTGGGCAAGCGTCAGCTGGTGACCCGCGTAGCCAACAGCGCACCGGGCCGCTTCTTCGGCACCTGGTGGTTTGCCGCGTGGGGCTTTGACTGGCTGTATGACAAAGTCTTTGTCAAACCCTATCTCGGTATCGCCTGGCTGCTGCAGCGCGATCCGCTGAACTCACTGATGAACCTGCCTGCGCTGCTGTCGCGTATTGGTAATAAAGGTCTGGTTGTCAGCGAGAACGGGTATCTGCGCTGGTATGTTGCCTCCATGAGTGTGGGTGCCGTTGTGGTGCTTGCCCTGATGCTGGTGATGTAAAGATTGATGGGCTTGGAAGAGAAGATGACAGAAACTGCTTCTCTTCCTGATAGCGAATGTGAAAATTGCCTGAATGACGAAGCGTAATCGGCGCAGCCCGTTTCGTTATCGCCAGCGCACAGCAACCGGAGCGTACTGATGTACGTAAAGATTGCAGGCACTGCCGGAAACGAAACGGGCAAGCAGGATAGCTCGAAACCAGGTTAAAAAAAGGGAAGTATGCCGTGCTATTACCTTGGCTAATAATAATACCTTTCGTCGGGGGCCTGCTCTGCTGGCTGGCTGAACGGCTTGGCGCAAAAGTACCACGCTGGATCGCCCTGATCACCATGGGGCTCACGCTGGCGCTTGGCCTGCAGCTGTGGCTGCAGGGGGGCTATTCGCTGACGCAGGCCAGCGGTCTGCCGCAGTGGCAATCAAGCTTTGATGTTGCGTGGATCCCGCGCTTTGGTATTCGCTTCCACCTGGCAATTGATGGTTTGTCACTGCTGATGGTGGTACTGACCGGTCTGCTGGGCCTGATGGCAGTCCTCTGCTCATGGAATGAGATTGAGAAGTATCAGGGCTTTTTCCACCTCAACCTGATGTGGATTCTGGGCGGCGTTATCGGCGTATTCCTTGCCATCGACATGTTCCTGTTCTTCTTCTTCTGGGAGATGATGCTGGTGCCGATGTATTTCCTCATCGCGCTCTGGGGACATAAAGCGTCGGATGGTAAAACCCGTATCACGGCGGCGACCAAGTTCTTTATTTACACCCAGGCGTCTGGTCTGGTGATGCTGATTGCGATTCTGGCGCTGGTGTTTGTGCACTACAATGCGACCGGCGTCTGGACCTTCAGCTATGAAGAACTGCTGAAAACGCCGATGTCACGCAATGTCGAATGGCTGCTGATGCTGGGCTTCTTCATCGCCTTTGCGGTGAAAATGCCGGTGGTGCCGCTTCATGGCTGGCTGCCCGATGCACACAGTCAGGCGCCGACTGCCGGCTCCGTCGATCTGGCCGGTATTCTGCTGAAAACCGCAGCCTATGGTCTGCTGCGCTTTAGCCTGCCGCTGTTTCCGAACGCTTCAGCTGAATTTGCACCGATTGCGATGTGGCTTGGCATTATCGGCATCTTCTATGGTGCCTGGATGGCGTTCTCGCAGACCGATATTAAACGTCTGATCGCCTATACCTCGATTTCGCACATGGGCTTTGTGCTGATCGCGATCTATACCGGCAGCCAGCTGGCCTTCCAGGGCGCGGTTATCCAGATGATTGCTCACGGTCTTTCAGCCGCGGCACTGTTTATTCTGTGCGGCCAGCTGTATGAACGTCTGCATACCCGCGATATGCGTCAGATGGGCGGTCTGTGGTCGCGAATCAAATGGATCCCGGGTCTGTCACTCTTTTTTGCGGTAGCGAATCTCGGCATGCCGGGGACCGGCAACTTTGTGGGCGAATTCATGATCCTGACCGGCAGCTTCCAGGTCGTGCCTGTGATTATCGTGATTGCCACCTTTGGGCTGGTGTTCGCCTCGGTCTACTCGCTGATCATGATGCAGCGTGCTTACTATGGCGAAGCGAAATCGAAAGAGCCGCTGCCGGGCATGTCAGTACGCGAATTTGCCACCATCGGCGTGCTGGTCGTGCTGCTGGTGCTGCTGGGTGTCTACCCGCAGCCGATTCTCGATACGTCCCATGCTGCGATGAGTAATATTCAGCAGTGGTTTACCGCTTCAATTTCAACTACAAGGCCGTAATTCGCCATGACAATAACTCCTCAACAATTGATCGCGCTACTGCCGCTGTTGATCGTCGGACTGACGGTGGTGGTGGTGATGCTGTCCATTGCGTGGCGACGCAACCACTTCGTTAATGCCACGCTGACCGTTATTGGCCTGAACCTTGCGCTGGTGTCGCTGTGGTTTGTTGGTCAGGCGGGCGCAATGGATGTCACGCCGCTGCTGCGCGTTGACGGCTACTCCATGTTTTATACCGCGCTGGTGATGCTGGCGAGTCTGGCGACCTGTACGTTCGCCTATCCCTGGCTGGCGGGCTTCCCGGATAACAAGGATGAGTTTTACCTGCTGGTGCTGATTGCCGCGCTGGGTGGCGTGGTGCTGGCAAGTGCCAACCATCTCGCCGCGCTGTTTATCGGTATTGAGCTGCTCTCCCTGCCGCTGTTTGGCCTGATTGGCTACGCCTTCCGGCAGAAACGTTCGCTGGAAGCGGCGCTGAAATACACCATTCTTTCTGCGGCCGCCTCGTCGTTTCTGCTGTTTGGTATTGCGCTGGTCTACGCCGATTCCGGCAGCCTGAGCTTTGTTCAGCTGGGTAACAGCCTGACCGACAGCATGATCCAGCAGCCGCTGCTGCTGGTGGGACTGGGAATGATGATTATCGGCCTGGGCTTTAAGCTGTCGCTGGTGCCGTTTCACCTCTGGACGCCGGACGTTTACCAGGGCGCGCCTGCACCGGTATCGACCTTCCTGGCAACCGCCAGCAAGATCGCTATCTTTGGTGTCATTATGCGCCTGTTTATGTACGCGCCGCTGACCGACAGCGAAGCGGTACGCACCGTGCTGGGGATTATCGCCTTTGTCTCTATCCTGGTGGGTAACCTGATGGCGATTTCGCAGAGCAACATTAAGCGTCTGCTCGGCTACTCCTCTATCGCTCATCTCGGCTATCTGCTGGTCGCGCTGATTGCGGTGAAAACGCATCAGCTGTCGCTGGAAACGGCTGGCGTCTACCTGGCGGGTTATCTGTTCAGCAGCCTGGGTGCGTTTGGCGTGGTCAGCCTGATGTCCAGCCCGTATCGCGGTCCGGATGCTGACTCGCTCTATTCCTATCGCGGCCTGTTCTGGCATCGTCCGGTACTCTCAGCGGTCATGACGGTGATGATGCTGTCGCTGGCGGGTATTCCGATGACGCTGGGCTTTATCGGTAAGTTTTACGTTATCGCATCCGGTGTGAATGCGCATCTCTGGTGGCTGACTGCTGCAGTCGTTGCCGGCAGCGCCATCGGCCTGTACTACTATCTGCGCGTAACGGTGAGCCTCTATCTCACCCCGCCAGAGCTGCATACGCGTGATACGCCTGCTAATTGGGCGTTTACCGCGGGTGGTGTGGTTGTCCTGATCTCCGCCATTCTGGTGCTGCTGCTGGGTGTTTATCCGCAGCCGCTCATCAGGCTGGTGCAGATGGCGCAACCGCTGATGTAACGATGTATTCTGCTGACGAAAATCAGGCCTCCGGGCCTGATTTTTTTTATCTGTATCGATGGCCGCTACCATCATGGTGTGACTTCGGCCGGCGGAGTAGTCTCAGAATATTGTCATTTGAAGAGGAGGATATCTGTGGAAATAGCATGGCTTGATTGCCACCACCAGGAACTGACGGCACAGCAACTCTATACGCTGCTGGCGCTGCGTAACCGGGTTTTTATTGTGGAGCAGCAGTGCCCCTATCAGGATCTGGATGGCCAGGATCTGGCTGCAGAAAACCGTCATATCCTCGGTTTTCTTGAAGGGAAGCTGCTGGCCTGCGCGCGCATACTGACACCCGCGCAGCCGGATAAGGCAGTCGTTGTGGGGCGGGTGATTGTCTCTGAAGAGGCGCGCGGGCTGAAGCTGGGCTACCGGCTGATGGAACAGGTGCTGAACAGCTGTGAAACGCACTGGCCCGGGCAGGCAATTTATCTGTCGGCGCAGGCGCACCTTGAGGGGTTTTATGGTCGGCTCGGTTTTCAGGCGGTCACTGCTGTTTACCTTGAAGATGAGATTCCGCATATCGGCATGCAGAAAATATAACGGCGAGGGAAGCCTCGCCGTTATCGTTATCAGCCCGGCGTCATCTGCCGGTCATCGGTATATTTACGCTGATCGGGCGGTGGCGGAAAATACTGGTAGAGCCAGGTTTCGCTCAGCGTCTCATCGTTGGTGCGCAGGAACAGGCGCATCTCCACAGGCGTGGTCGCATCGCTGTTCGGATACCAGTCAAACAGAATGCGATAACCGTTAATCGGTTCAACGTAGAGGATCTCTACCTGTTTGAACGTGCCTGATGAAACGGTAATGACCGGCTCAATGCCCCTGGCAGCGGCTGCTTTCAGGTCGCCATCAATGAAATCTACGGCAAAGCGGCGGCACCAGGTCTCCGGGAAATGTTCACCCGGCGCCCAGCCTTCGGGAAAACCGCCAATGCCGGTACGGGTCGCATCCACGCGCGCCAGATCGCTGCGCACCGGCGGCAGCTGGCTCCAGTAGAGCTTATAGCCAAAGTTCAGCTCGCTGCCCGCCTGAATCGGCTCCTCTGGCTGCCAGAAGCAGACCACGTTATCCAGCGTTTCCCCGGTGGTAGGGATCTCCATCAGATTAATCGCGCCTTTACCCCATTTGCCGGTTGGCTCGACCCACAGGCTCGGGCGTTTGTCGTACCAGCCGATCACATCCTGATAATTTTTAAAGTCGTGATCCAGCTGCAGCAGACCAAAGCCGCGCGGGTTTTCATCTTTATAGGCGTTGAACTGCAGGCGCTGCGGGTTATTAAGCGGACGGGCGATCCATTCACCGCTGCCGCTCCACATCGCCAGGCGATCGGAGTCATGGATCTGCGGATGGTAGGTGTTGCACATGCGGCGTTCGTTGGTACCGCAGCTGAACATACTGGTCATCGGCGCAATGCCGAGCTGACGAATCGCTTTACGTGTATAGAGGTGGTTTTCCACTTCCATCACCACGCGTTTCTCTTCACAGTGAATGGTGAATTTGTAGGCACCGGTCAGGCTGGCACCATCCAGCAGGGCATACACGACAAAGGTAGTGTCGTCTGCTTTTGGCGTTTCAAACCAGAACGCGGTGAAATCAGGAAACTCCTCCTGACCGTTGCTGAACGTGTTAACAGCAACGCCGCGGGCGGAGAGGCCATACTGATAGGTTTCATCCACGGCGCGGAAGTAGCTGGCCCCGAGGAAAGAGACGATATCACGCCGCGCCAGCTCCGGCTTTTTAAACGCGCGGAAACCGGCAAAGCCGAGATCGTTTTTACCCGCCAGCTGCTGCGTGTCGACGCCGGCGTCATGATACTTAAACAGCTCCGGGCGAAAGTGGATTTCCCGTGCTTCGCGGCTGGCCGCATCAACAGAGAACATGCGGATACGCCGTTTAAATCCCATGCCGACGTGGAAAAACTGCACGTCCAGCTCGCGATCGGCGACATTGTTCCACAGCGAGTGCTGAGCGTCATACTGAATTTCGTTGTACGCTTGCGGCGTAAGGGTCGCCAGCGTGTCAGGCAGCGCACCGGGCGCACCGCCCCAGGGCTTTTTCGCCAGCGCGGCGGCCTTCTGTTTCAATACATCAAAATCGAAGCGCACGGCTTTGCCGTCGGCGATGCCGTCATCGGCCCATGCAGATTGCGCAAACAGCGAGGAGAGCCCGGTCATGCCACTCAGGGCTGACAGAGCGACGGACGCTTTCACAAATTTTCTACGATTCATGCCGGAATTCTAATCCTTAGCTGCTCGGGTGTATTGTGTCTGTTTCCAGACGGTTAGCGTCGGGCTACAGGGGGTTACGACAGTGGCGCAATCAAAAAATTCACTCGCCGGAAAATTTATCAGATTAATCAAATAAACGAAGCAGATTCTCTGTCGCTCAGGGGTATCCGGCCTGTTTTTACAAAGCCGTCACGTTTTTACGGAGCGCACAGACGCAATTTCGGCCAGCAAAGTTATGATTTATGGCTATAGTTAATCGACACGTTATGAACACGGAGGAACCGCATAATGTCATCTTCAGACCAATTTGATAACCGTTATGAATCAGGTATTGACGACGATCTGGCGCTGTTAACTGAAACGCTTGAAGAAGTGCTGCGCGCGTCCGGCGATCCGGCCGATCAGAAGTATATTGAACTCAAACAAAAAGCTGAGCAGGCGCTGGAAGATGTGAAGAGCCGCGTCAGTCAGGCTTCGGACAGCTACTACTATCGTGCCAAACAGGCGGCCTATCGTGCCGATGATTACGTGCATGAAAAACCGTGGCAGGGCGTGGGTATTGGCGCCGCTGCAGGCCTGTTTGTAGGTTTACTGCTGGCCCGTCGTTAATACGCTGCCGGGCGCGCGCAACGCTGCGCCCGGCTTCGCCTGCCATACTTTCTTCGCTATTTACGATCTCTTTCCCGATTTCCCTTCCTGATGATTGTGTTTACCTCGCCTGCTTTCTACAGTAAAGCGTAACCAGGACAAGGAGAATGCAACGTGATACGTGTTGAGATGCTCGCCACGGGCGATGAAGTGCTGCATGGACAAATTGTGGATACCAACGCCGCCTGGCTGGCGGACGTGCTGTTTCAGCATGGCCTGCCGATGACCAGCCGCATGACCGTGGGTGATGCGCTGCCGTCGCTGATTGATGCATTACAGAGCCGTAGCCAGGTGGCAGATGTGCTGATTGTTAACGGGGGACTGGGGCCGACCTCTGATGATTTGAGCGCGCAGGCCGCCGCGGCCGCCAGCGGTTGCGAGCTGGTGCTGCAGACAGAATGGCTGGCAAAAATGGAAGCCTGGTTTGCCAGTCGCGGTCGCGTGATGGCCGCCAGCAATCGCAAACAGGCTGAAATCCCGGCTAACGCCACGCTTATCGATAACCCGGTGGGTACCGCCTGTGGTTTCGCACTCCAGCTCAACCGCTGCTGGATTTTCTTTACGCCGGGCGTGCCGTCAGAATTCAAAGTGATGGTGGAGCAGGAGATTATTCCGCGCCTGAAAGCACGTTTTACCCTGCCTGAACCCCCGCTCTGCCTGCGCCTGACGACCTTTGGTCGCGGCGAGAGTGATATTGCGGCTGAGCTGGAGCCGCTGGCGCTGCCCGAAGGGGTGGTAATGGGTTACCGCTCTTCAATGCCGATTATCGAAATCAAGCTTACCGGGCCTGCCAGTGCGCGCGTGGCGATGGAGCAGGTCTGGCAGCAGGTAAAGCTGCTGCTGGCCGAATGTACGATTTTCGAAGGCACTGAAGGGCTGCCCGCGCTGCTGGCGCGTGAGCTGCAGCAGCGTGAGTTCCGCCTCGCCACCAGTGAGCAGTATACCGCCGGCTTTCTGCACTGGCAGCTGGCCGCTGCGGACGTGCCGCTAAGCGCTGGCGAAATCCTGGCGCCGCAGGCAGAAACACTTGAAGCACAGGTTGAGCGGACACGCGCGCTGGCGGCAGAGCAGGGCAGCGCTCTGGCGCTCTCTGTCGGTGAACTGGCCGAAGGAGAGATCGCGATTGCGCTGCAGACGCCGGAAGCGGGCTGGGGACAGCGGGTGAAGTTTTCACACGGTCGGCATAATCAGGAAACCCGGCAGAAAGTGGTGGCGATGATGGCAATGAACATGCTGCGTCGCTGGCTGCACGGCAGTGAAGTTTCAACCGGACACGGCTGGCTCGACATCCTGGAGACGGTAAAGCATTAAATATTTTATGCAGCAAGCATCAGCATGGGCAGAGGGGATGTTAAGCACGCCCGGATCGGCAAAACCCGCATCCCTGCGGGCCTCGGCACGCGGCATCCATGCCGCGTGACGTCCGGCTTAGCTTGACATCCCCTCTGCCCCTCAGCGCTGGTGCTGCGGTAAGCTGAAGTTTGCTGGCAGCAGTAGATATGCCTCAGGGGCGTGAGAGACGTTGCCGCTTGCAGCAGCCTCCGCGCCAGGACGGCGCGGCGGCAGGCTCCAGGGATGGATTCATGCCGGTGCAGCAAGGGGTAACGTCTCTGACGACTTACCTGAAGCTAATAGCGGGGAGATCTATCAGCAGAAATGGCGGTTACAGCTCAATCTCAATCTCGCCGCGAGCTTTACAGCAGCAGGGCAGGATTTCACCCTGCTGAATAAAAGCCAGCGGGGTTTCAGCGTAATCGACTTCGCCCCGTACCAGGCGCATACGGCAGGAGCCGCAGTAGCCTTCACGGCACTGAAACTCCACGCAGAGATTATGTGCCTCAAGCGTGGTCAGCAGATTAGGATGTTCATCTGCGCACTCCAGGCGGGAGCCTGAACTGCGCAGGATAACAACAGCGCGGCTCATGCTCAGAGCTGGAAATCGTTGAAGTCGTCTTCGCCTACTTCAGAGTCAATCTGACCCACCAGATAGGAGCTGACTTCTACTTCCTGCGGTGCTACCTGCACGTTATCAGACACCAGCCAGGAGTTGATCCATGGAATCGGGTTGGAGCGGGTCTGGAAGGGCAGATCGAGACCCACCGCCTGCATACGGATATTGGTGATGTACTCAATGTACTGGCACAGAATATCTTTGTTCAGACCAATCATTGAGCCGCCGCTGAACAGATACTCTGCCCACTCTTTCTCCTGCAGTGCCGCCTTCTTAAACAGCTCGAAGCACTCTTCACGGCACTCCGCAGCAATCTCTTTCATCTCCGGATCGTCTTCACCGCTGCGCAGCAGGTTCAGCATATGCTGGGTGCCGGTCAGGTGCAGCGCTTCATCGCGCGCGATCAGCTTGATGATTTTGGCGTTGCCTTCCATCAGTTCACGTTCGGCAAAAGCGAATGAGCAGGCGAAGCTGACGTAAAAGCGAATCGCTTCCAGCGCGTTAACGCTCATCAGACAGATATAGAGCTGCTTTTTCAGCGCACGCAGGCTGACGGTGACTGATTTACCGGCAACCTGATGCGTGCCTTCGCCCAGCAGATGCCAGTAGTTGGTCATCTCAATCAGATCGTCGTAGTACTTTGAGATATCCTGCGCGCGCGCCAGAATCTGCTCGTTGGTGACGATATCATCAAACACCAGCGACGGATCGTTGACGATGTTGCGGATAATATGGGTGTAAGAGCGTGAGTGAATGGTCTCAGAAAACGCCCAGGTCTCAATCCAGGTTTCCAGCTCCGGGATAGAGATCAGCGGCAGCAGCGCGACGTTCGGGCTGCGGCCCTGGATAGAGTCGAGCAGCGTCTGATACTTCAGGTTGCTGATGAAGATATGCTTTTCGTGATCCGGCAGTGCCTGGTAGTCGATGCGATCGCGTGAGACGTCGACCTCTTCCGGACGCCAGAAGAAAGAGAGCTGCTTCTCAATCAGCTTTTCAAAAATGTCATATTTCTGCTGATCGAAACGCGCCACGTTCACGGACTGGCCGAAGAACATCGGCTCTTTCAGCTGATCGTTTTTATTCTGTGAAAAAGTAGTATAAGCCATGACTAAGTCCAAAAAGTGAAGCGGGCTGGCAGCGCCAGCCCTGACATAAGTACGCGTCGCCGGTTAGATTTTGCAGGCGCCGCTTTCGCAGCCATCATCCTGAATCGACGGGGCCAGATCGTCCTGTGCATCTTCTGCGCCGTCGCGGGTGTTTTGATAGTAGAGCGTCTTCACACCAAACTTATAGGCGGTAAGCAGATCTTTCAGCAGCTGTTTCATCGGTACTTTACCGTTGGCAAAGCGGCCCGGATCGTAGTTCGTGTTTGAGGAGATCGCCTGATCGATAAACTTCTGCATCACGCCGACCAGCTGCAGATAACCATCATTAGAAGGCATTTCCCACAGCAGCTCATACTGATCTTTCAGACGCTCATACTCCGGTACCACCTGACGCAGGATGCCATCTTTAGACGCTTTAATACTGATGTGGCCGCGCGGCGGTTCAATACCGTTAGTGGCGTTAGAGATCTGCGAAGAGGTCTCTGACGGCATCAGGGCAGAGAGCGTGGAGTTACGCAGGCCGTGCGTGGTGATCGATTCACGCAGCGCTTCCCAGTCGAGATGCAGCGGCTCATTGCAGACGGCGTCCAGATCCTTTTTATAGGTATCAATCGGCAGAATACCCTGTGAATAGGTCGTCTCTTTAAACCACGGGCAGGCGCCTTGCTCTTTAGCCAGCTCATTTGATGCTTTCAGCAGATAGTACTGAATAGCCTCAAAGGTTTTGTGCGTCAGATTGTTGGCGCTGCCGTCAGAGTAGCGTACGCCGTGCTTCGCCAGGTAGTAAGCGTAGTTAATGACGCCAATACCCAGCGTACGGCGACCCATGGCACCACGCTGTGCTGCCGGAATCGGATAGTCCTGATAATCAAGCAGCGCATCGAGCGCGCGAACCGCCAGCACCGCCAGCTCTTCGAGGTCGTCGAGGCTGTTGATGGCACCGAGGTTGAAGGCGGAAAGCGTACAGAGCGCAATTTCGCCGTTCTCATCATTCACATCTTCAAGCGGCTTGGTTGGCAGCGCAATCTCAAGGCAGAGGTTGGACTGACGCACTGGCGCAATCGCCGGGTCAAACGGGCTATGGGTATTGCAGTGATCGACGTTCTGGATGTAGATACGACCGGTTGAGGCGCGCTCCTGCATCATCAGCGAGAAGAGATCGACCGCTTTTACGCGCTGCTTACGGATGCTCTCATCTTTCTCATATTTGGTGTAGAGACGTTCAAACTCCTCCTGATCGGCGAAGAACGCATCATACAGGCCCGGGACATCTGACGGGCTGAACAGGGTGATATCTTCGCCTTTCAGCAGGCGGGTATACATCAGCTTGTTGATCTGAACGCCGTAGTCCATGTGGCGCACGCGGTTACCTTCCACGCCACGGTTGTTTTTCAGCACCAGCAGGCTTTCCACTTCCAGATGCCACATCGGGTAGAACAGCGTCGCTGCACCGCCGCGCACGCCGCCCTGAGAGCACGATTTCACCGCCGTCTGGAAATGCTTATAGAACGGGATACAGCCGGTATGAAACGCTTCGCCGCCGCGGATCGGGCTGCCCAGCGCACGAATACGGCCTGCGTTAATACCGATGCCGGCGCGCTGTGACACATATTTCACGATAGCGCTGGAGGTGGCGTTGATAGAGTCCAGGCTGTCGCCGCACTCAATCAGAACGCAGGAGCTGAACTGACGGGTCGGGGTGCGCACGCCAGACATGATTGGCGTTGGCAGCGAGATCTTGAAGGTGGAGATCGCGTCATAAAAGCGCTTGATGTAGCTCATGCGCGTATCGCGTGGATAGTTTGAGAACAGGCAGGCTGCGACCAGGATATACAGGAACTGCGCGCTCTCATAGATCTCACCGCTGACGCGGTTCTGCACCAGATATTTTCCTTCCAGCTGCTTAACCGCAGCGTAAGAGAAGTTCATATCGCGCCAGTGATCGATGTAGCTGTCCATCAGCTCAAACTCTTCGGTGCTGTAATCTTCCAGCAGGTGGCGGTCATATTTGCCCAGCTCCACCATTTTCACGACCTGATCGTAAAGCTTCGGTGGCTCAAACTGGCCATAGGCTTTTTTACGCAGATGGAAGATAGCCAGACGTGCTGCCAGATACTGGTAATCTGGCGCATCGCGCGAAATCAGATCGGCTGCGGCTTTGATGATGGTTTCATGGATATCAGAGGTTCTGATGCCATCATAAAACTGAATGTGGGAGCGCAGTTCAACCTGAGAAACTGAAACATTGTTCAGCCCTTCAGCCGCCCAGTCGAGTACACGGTGAATTTTATCGAGATCAATGCGTTCCTGACGGCCATCGCGTTTGGTGACGAGCAGACTTTGGTTCATGTCGCGTGTTTACCTGTCCATGAAATAGGAAATTATCCCCTAACTATTCACAAGGTCTATGCACAAGCCGCTCGCTGTGAGTAAGCCTGTGGATAAACACTATATATAGGGGGTTCGGGAAGTTTTACTAACTATATGGTGAGTATTTTAGTCAGCATTCTTTGCTTAACAAGAGTTGATTTTTGGCAAAGAATCAGTCCTGGTAGCCGGGAAAAATCCTGGATCCGCGTGGCATAAGGCCTGGGTTAGCTGTCAACGGCTTCATACTTTTTTTTAATAGTATGACTGAGCGCGTAAATCTCAATCAAAGGCGCGGAACCCGTCATTAAGGCAGAGACGAAACGGAGAAGATCGGCTAGCGGGGATGAAGAAGAGAGGCGCGCTCCGCAGAGCGGGCCTCTGTTATCAGCGTGTTTCGCCTGCGGCATCAGCCTGAGCGTGGGTATGAATCATATAGTTCACGTCCACACCCGGTCCGAGACGGAACTTGTTGGTCAGCGGATTATAGTGCAGGCCAATCATGTGGCGTTCGCGCAGTGTGGTTTCGTCTACCCAGTCCAGTAATTCAGCCGGGCGGATAAACTTTTTGGCGTCATGCGTACCGCGCGGCAGCATGCGCAGCACATATTCGGCGCCGAAGATTGCCAGCAGCCAGGCTTTAGGATTGCGGTTTATCGTGGAGAAAAAGACCTCACCACCTGGTTTTACCAGACGGGCGCAGGCCATAACAACCGAGCGCGGATCGGGTACGTGCTCCAGCATCTCCATGCAGGTCACTACGTCATACTGGCCAGCATGGCTGTTCGCATGATCCTCTACCGTCTGCTGAATATAATCGACGCTGACGCCGTTCTCTTCAGCATGCAGACGCGCGACTGCCAGCGGTTCCGCGCCCATATCCAGCCCGGTTACGTCTGCGCCTTCACGCGCCATGCTCTCTGCCAGAATGCCGCCGCCGCAGCCGACATCGAGCACTTTTTTACCAAACAGACCGTTGCTGTGCTGCGCAATCCAGCCCAGACGCAGCGGGTTAATACGGTGCAGCGGCTTAAATTCACCCTCCAGATCCCACCAGCGCGAAGCGACCGCTTCAAACTTGGCAATCTCGCTGTGATCGACGTTCTGACGGCTTTCCTGCGGTTGTTCACTCATTGAATAACGACTCCTGGCAAAATATCTTCTGAGTATAAACGCTTAAACGTCAGGTGGCATCTCTCAGCGTGAACGAAAAGCGCCAGAAAACCCCGCTTTACGTTCACCGTACGTAAGCAATGTGATATACTTTCGCACCTTTAAAATCCGGGATTAAGTAGAGGGATAGCGGCTCCATGAGCGACCTTGCGAGAGAAATTACACCGGTCAATATCGAAGAAGAGCTGAAAAACTCCTACCTCGATTACGCCATGTCGGTCATTGTTGGCCGAGCCTTACCCGATGTCCGTGATGGCCTGAAGCCGGTGCATCGCCGCGTGCTTTACGCCATGAGCGAACTGGGTAACGACTGGAATAAAGCCTATAAGAAATCTGCCCGTGTGGTAGGTGACGTTATCGGTAAGTATCACCCGCACGGTGACTCTGCTGTATACGAAAGTATTGTCCGTATGGCCCAGCCGTTCTCCCTGCGCTATATGTTGGTTGACGGTCAGGGTAACTTCGGTTCCGTTGATGGCGACTCCGCCGCAGCGATGCGTTATACCGAAGTCCGTATGGCGAAGATCTCCTCTGAGCTTCTGGCCGATCTGGAAAAAGAGACGGTCGACTTTGTGCCAAACTACGACGGCACCGAGCAGATCCCGGAAGTGCTGCCAACCAAAATTCCTAACCTGCTGGTAAACGGCTCCTCCGGTATCGCCGTGGGAATGGCAACTAACATTCCGCCGCATAACCTGACTGAAGTGATCAACGGCTGCCTCGCCTTTATCGATGATGAAAACATCAGCGTAGAAGGGCTGATGGAGCACATCACCGGTCCGGACTTCCCGACCGCAGCCTTTATCAATGGCCGTCGTGGTATTGAAGAGGCCTATCGTACCGGGCGCGGTAAAATCTACATTCGCGCGCGTGGCGAAATCGAAACCGATGCCAAAACCGGTCGCGAAACCATTATTGTCAATGAGATCCCGTATCAGGTTAACAAAGCGCGCCTGATTGAAAAAATTGCCGAGCTGGTTAAAGAGAAGCGCGTTGAAGGGATCAGCGGGCTGCGCGATGAGTCTGATAAAGACGGTATGCGCATTGTCATTGAAGTCAAACGCGACGCCGTGGGTGAAGTGGTTCTGAACAACCTCTATTCGCTGACGCAGCTGCAGGTCTCTTTCGGCATCAACATGGTGGCTCTGCATCAGGGTCAGCCGAAGATCATGCCGCTGAAAGATATCATCGAAGCCTTTGTGCGCCACCGTCGCGAAGTGGTGACGCGTCGCACCATCTTCGAACTGCGCAAAGCGCGCGATCGTGCCCATATCCTTGAAGGTCTGGCGATTGCGCTGGCGAATATCGATCCGATTATCGAGCAGATCCGTCGCGCGCCGACGCCAGCAGAAGCGAAGGGCGCTCTGCTGGCACAGGCGTGGGATCTCGGCAATGTTGCCGCCATGCTTGAGCGTGCCGGCGATGACGCTGCGCGGCCGGAGTGGCTGGAGCCTGAATTTGGTATTCGCGATGGCCGCTACTATCTTACCGAGCAGCAGGCTCAGGCGATTCTGGATCTGCGTCTGCAGAAACTGACCGGCCTTGAGCATGAGAAACTGCTTGATGAGTACAAAGAGCTGCTGGAGCAGATTGCCGGGCTGATTCACATTCTGCAGAGTGCTGACCGCCTGATGGAAGTGATCCGCGAAGAGCTGGAAGCGATGCGCGATCAGTTTGGCGATGCGCGCCGTACTGAGATCACCGCCAACAGCGCGGATATCAATATCGAAGATCTGATCAACCAGGAAGATGTGGTCGTCACCCTGTCGCACCAGGGCTACGTTAAGTATCAGCCGCTGTCAGATTATGAAGCGCAGCGCCGCGGCGGCAAGGGTAAATCAGCCGCACGTATCAAAGAAGAGGACTTCATTGATCGCCTGCTGGTGGCTAATACCCACGACACGATTCTCTGCTTCTCCAGCCGGGGTCGTCTCTACTGGATGAAGGTTTATCAGCTGCCGGAAGCGAGCCGTGGCGCACGCGGGCGTCCTATCGTCAACCTGCTGCCGCTGGAAGCTAACGAGCGCATTACCGCTATTCTGCCGGTGCGTGAGTATACCGAAGGCTTCAATATCTTTATGGCGACGGCCAGCGGCACGGTGAAGAAAACCGCGCTGCAGGAGTTCAGTCGTCCGCGCAGCGCCGGCATTATCGCCATCAACCTGCGTGAAGATGATGAGCTGATTGGCGTAGCGCTGACCAACGGCAATGATGAAGCGATGCTCTTCTCCGCTGGCGGTAAAGTTGTGCGCTTTGCTGAGAGTGCAGTGCGTGCCATGGGGCGTTCAGCCTCAGGCGTGCGCGGTATCAGGCTGGCAGAGAACGATAAAGTGGTGTCGCTGATTGTGCCGCGCGAAGAGGGCGCGATCCTCACCGTTACGCAGAATGGTTACGGTAAGCGTACGGCTAACAGCGAGTATCCGACGAAATCGCGTGCCACTCAGGGCGTTATCTCGATCAAAGTTACCGAGCGTAACGGACCGGTTATCGGTGCGGTACAGGTGGTAGACGGCGATCAGATTATGATGATCACCGATGCCGGCACGCTGGTACGCACCCGCGTATCGGAAGTCAGCGTGGTCGGCCGTAACACGCAGGGCGTGATCCTGATCCGCACCGCGGAAGATGAGAACGTGGTTGGCCTGCAGCGCGTGGCGGAGCCGGTTGAAGAAGAGGAGCTGGATGCCATCGACGGCAGCGTGGCGGAAGGCGAAGAGGATATCGCGCCGGAAGTCGACAGCGATGACGAGGCACCGGACGCAGAAGACGACGCATAATCGTCTGAAGCACCTTATCAGCGGCAGGTCAGGGCAACCGACCTGCCGTTTTATTATCTGAGTTTTCGCCCCGCACCTCTGCACCAACTGGCTTTTTCGCAGCGATAAAGCTAGTGTATGTGCACCTTTTTGGGTCCTGTTAACCGTTACCGCCAGTGAGCCTCTCTTGAAATATCTCGTCTCCTTTCGCACCACGCTTCGTATCTCGCGCTATCTTTTCCGGGCGCTGGCGCTGCTGCTCTGGTCGCTGGGTGCATTGCTGACCACCTTCTACATCATCAATGTGCTGCATGAAAAAGAGAACGGAATACGCCAGGAGTTTGCGACGAATTATGGTAAAGCAGAGTGGTACGTCCGGCACTCGGCTGACGTCATGCGGGAACTGAAGTACATCACGGAAAATCGTCTTAGCAGCAGCGCTAACGGGCTGGACATGCTCAACGCCATGCCCGCCGGTAAAAGCACGCTGCCGCAGTTTACGCCGCTCTTTTCCGACGGTGACTGCACCTCAATGAGCAACACCTGGCGCAACTCGCTCGACTCGCTCAGCTACTATATCAACTACTGGAAAAGCAATTTTGCTGCGGCCTATGAGCTGAATCGCGTGTTTTTTATCGGCGGTGAGAGCCAGTGCCTGGCTGATTTCACCATTGGCAGCAGCAATCCGTTAGATCGGGAACGCAGCATGAAGGCGCTGCGCGAACATGTGCTGCACTATCGCAACAGCAATGAGGAAGATCGGCGCAATCCGATGTACTGGATCACCGACAGCACGCAGCCCGGAAGCGGCAACTTCTATATGGTCGTCCCGGTTTACGTCGCCAACAAACTTCAGGCGCTGCTGGGCGTTGAGCAGAATATCCGGCTGGATGAATTTGTTCAGCCCGGCGGACTGCCGCTGGTGGCGACCATTACCGATGAAAATTACCGCCCGCTGCTGAGCAGCCGCCGCAGCGGACCCGGTTACGCGCTGGACGATCTGCCCGATGAGAGCACCTGGTTTGGCTACCTCGACAGCTACCGCCAGCTGGTGCTGAAAAAGCCGCTGCCGCCGTCAGATCTGAATATCATCTGGTCTCTGCCCACGTCGGTAATGGTGGATCAGCTGCGGCTGCTGCTGCTTAACGCGCTGCTGCTTAACATCTTCAGTGCGATTGTGCTTTTTACTCTGGCGTGGATATTTGAGCGCCGCATGTTCCTGCCGGCGGAAGATAACGCGCACCGGCTGGAGGAGCATGAGCAGTTCAACCGGAAAATTGTCGCGTCGGCACCGGTAGGAATTTGCATTCTGCGCACCAGCGATGGCACCAATATTCTGAGCAACGAACTGGCGCACAACTATCTTACGCTGCTGACGCAGGAGGATCGCCAGCGGCTTAATGAAATTATCAGCGGCCAGCAGGTGAATTTTGTTGATGTGCTGACCGGCAGCAATACCAACCTGCAGATCAGCTTTGTGCATTCGCGCTACCGCAATGAAAATGTGGCCATCTGCGTGCTGGTTGATGTCTCATCCCGCGTACGTATGGAGCAGTCGCTGCAGGAGATGGCGCACGCCGCTGAACAGGCGAGCCAGTCGAAATCGATGTTCCTCGCAACCGTCAGTCATGAACTGCGTACGCCACTCTACGGCATCATCGGTAACCTCGATCTGCTGCAGACCAAAAGCCTGCCCAAAGGGGTGGAGTCGCTGGTCACCGCCATGAACAACTCCTCCAGCCTGCTGCTGAAAATTATCAGCGACATTCTCGACTTCTCGAAGATAGAGTCAGAGCAGCTGAAAATTGAGCCGCGTCCTTTCTCACCGCGCGAAGTGATTAACCATATCACCAGCAACTATTTATCGCTGGTGGTGCGCAAGCGTCTTACGCTCTATGTCTTTATGGAAAACAACGTGCCGCTGGCGCTGGATGGCGATCCGCTGCGGCTGCAGCAGGTGATCTCCAACCTGCTTAATAACGCCATCAAATTTACCCATACCGGTTGCATTATTCTGCACGCCTACGTTAAAGAGGGCTATCTTGCCTTCCGCGTGCGCGATACCGGGGTCGGCATTCCTGCCAGAGAGGTGACGCGGCTGTTCGATCCTTTCTTCCAGGTTGGCTCCGGCGTGCAGCGCAACTTCCAGGGCACCGGGCTGGGACTCGCAATCTGCGAAAAACTGATCAACATGATGGATGGCGATATTGAGGTCGATTCTGAACCGGGAATGGGCAGCCAGTTTATCGTACGTATTCCGATCTACGCCGGGCAGCAGCCGGCGCCGCCGCTGCTGGATGGCCTGCAGGAGAAAGCGATCTGGCTTGACCTGCGCAACGACTATCTCGCTGCGTTTCTGCTGCGCCTGCTGCAGCAGCAGGGACTGAAAGCGGCAGCCTGGCAGGGACAGGCAGAAAGCGATGATGTGGTGATAAGCGATCACGACGATTCACTGGCGCAGGCGGTGCGCGCGCGCATTCTGATCTGCGGTGAGCATATCGATATGCCGCAGGAGCGCTCGCCGGGCGTCTGGGTGCAGAGCAGCGCAACGCTGCACGACCTGCCGCTGCTGCTGGGTCGTATCTATCGCATCACGATTGACAGCGATACCACCACGCCGCTGCCGCCGCCTGCGGCAGAGAATGCGAGCAGCAATGAAGATATTATGATTCTGATTGTGGATGATCATCCCATCAACCGTATGCTGCTGTCGGAGCAGCTCGGTACGCTGGGCTATCAGACCAAAACGGCGCAGGATGGCGTTGATGCGCTTAACGTGCTGAGTCGCAATCATATCGACATCGTACTGAGCGACGTAAACATGCCGAATATGGATGGTTATCGCCTGACGCAGCGGCTGCGCCAGCTGGGGCACGTGTTCCCGGTGATTGGCGTAACGGCGAACGCGCTGGCGGAAGAGAAGCAGCGCTGTATGGATGCCGGTATGGATAACTGCCTGTCGAAACCGGTGACGCTGGATGAGCTGAAAGTCACTCTGGCGCACTACGCTGCCCGCGTGCGTACCGGTCGTCAGGCGTAGGGCAGGGGATTAAGCGAACGGGCGGCCTGCGGGCCGCCTGCAAAGATTAATCTTTGTCGATCTGCGTGGCGCTGACCGAGGAGAGGTAGTTCAGCAGTGCGATATCGTTATCCACACCCAGCTTCATCATGGCTGATTTCTTCTGGCTGCTGATGGTTTTGATACTGCGGTTCAGCTTCTTGGCAATCTCAGTGACGAGGAAACCTTCAGCAAAGAGACGCAGTACTTCACTCTCTTTCGGCGACAGACGCTTGTCACCGTAACCACCTGCGCTGATCTTCTCCAGCAGTTTGGCAACGCTTTCCGGCGTATATTTTTTGCCTTTCTGCAGTGCGGCCAGCGCTTTTGGCAGATCGGTCGGAGCGCCCTGTTTCAGCACAATCCCTTCAATATCGAGATCCAGAACGGCACTCAGGATCGCCGGATTGTTATTCATGGTCAGAACAATGATCGAAAGATCGGGATAGTGACGCTTGATGTATTTGATCAGGGTAATGCCGTCGCCATACTTCTCGCCAGGCATTGAGAGATCGGTGATCAGAACATTCGCGTCCAGCTTGGAGAGGCTGTTGATCAGTGCTGTGGAGTCTTCAAACTCACCTACTACGTTAACCCATTCAATCTGTTCCAGAGACTTACGGATACCAAACAGAACAATGGGATGGTCGTCGGCAATAATTACGTTCAGGTTATTCATCTTATTGGTTACCTTGCTGCAGCAGTTGATTGACATAAGCGTCAATTTCACTGGTGGTATTTTTAATGGTTAAATCGTCGCACATTTTAATGTGCTGTTCTAACGCTTCACAAAGCTGTTTACCCGGCAGCAAATTGAGCATGGCAAAAACGCCTTTCAGGCGATGCGCTGTCTGAGCAAGAGAAGGATAGTCGCTATCCGACGCTTCAGTATACAGTCTCCTGACATCAGGCGGTACTGTCTCGGTAAACAGCTGGAAATAGCCGCCGCTTAACAGCGGTGTGCCAGCCTCATTTTCTTCACTCTCCTCCATCAAATCACTGGCCAGCTGCTTTTCAATCAGGGCCAGCAGTGCGTCAAGCAGGGCGTTGCTGAGGTTATAATTCACGCGATACTGTCTGTCGTTCAGGGCGTGATGCCCCAGCTCATCGCCCGCCAGCAGTAATGCCCAGCCGCTGAGATGTTCAGGGTCGTCCGTGATCAGGACATCATGCTCCTGACCCGAGAGCCGTTCATCTGAGGTCAGGCACTTAGCGCCCCAGTTCTCCAGATGACGACAGACGATTTTCTGTACATCCTCCACTGCTATATCGACCAGAGCGGTCACGCCCTCCAGTAATTTTTCTTCCTGCTCCTCCAGCAGCAGCTGCAGCGTCAGCGGCAGCTGGATGTTATAGCGCGTGCCGATATCGGGTTTAGCGATAATGTCTAACTGGCCGCCCATCTGCTTGCAGAGCTGTTTACAGAGGAAAAAGGCCATTCCGGAGGCCTGACCAAAACGATCCTGCGACGTCTCACCAAGATAGGGGAAATCGGCGTTGGTCAGTTCATCCGCCGTTAGCCCGGAACCGGTATCGACCAGCTGCAGCTGCAGCACATCAGGCTTGTTCGCTGGCGTTTTCACTTCCAGCGTGATTTTTCCCCATTGCGTGGTAGTGAGCGCATAATGCATCAGGGTGGTCAGCACCTTACGCAGCGCGCGGCGATCGCCGCTGCGCATTTCATCATTCGCCAGCTGGTTGTTTACCACCAGCGTCAGGCCCTTGCGTCGCAGCAGCGGCAGGCTCTCCAGCGCAATCTCATCCAGCAGATCCTGCAGATTAAACGGGCTGGTTTCCGGCGACCAGTCATGCGCTTCCAGCCGGTTCAGCAGCACGATATCATCGACCAGGCGGGCCAGCCGCTGGCTCTCATCCAGCAGATCCAGCACGCTCTCATCGTCACTGCGCTGGCTGAGCTGCACCAGCCGCGTCACCATATCCTGCAGCGGGCGGTTCAGCGCATGGCCAAGCTGCTGCATCAGCTGCTGGCGCATCTGGTGATTGCGGTCCAGTACCTGCTGTGCTTTCTGCAGCTTCTTATTAACCAGCAGTTCGCGATCCTGATCGCGCATCATAAACAGCTGCGTGTGCGGCGACAGCACGCTGCGTGCGTGACGGATCTCATAGACTTCGTTATTGATAGTCGCCTGCAGCACGCCCTGATGCTGATCGGACATATTGATAATCTTCTGCAGGTTCAGGTGCGGCAGCAGGTGATCGGCAATCTTATTACTTAGCAGGGTGCGGTTAGTGGCGAAGTCATACACCAGCAGCCCGACCGGCAGGCTGGCGACGATCTCTTCGTTCAGCATACGCAGCGAATCGAGCTCTGCGCTCTGATTCTCATTCGGGCGCAGCGCCTGCTGACGCAGCAGGGTCACGCCGGCAATCGACAGCAGGAAGAGCAACAGGTTGATAAGCAGCGGCCACATCAGGTTATGCAGCATATCAAGCGCAAGGCTAACCAGCGGTACGCGATAAACCAGCTGCAGCGGCGTGCTGGGCAGCGAGGCAGCGATCTCCAGATCCGGGTTAACCAGCGTAACGCTGGTCGTGCCGTCGCTGCCGTCATCAGTGCTGCTGCCCGGGGTCGCATCCTGACGCAGCTGAAAATTCTCCAGCGGCAGGTTCTGCGGCACCAGATCGTTAACCGGCAGATCGAAAGCTACCACCGTTGCCAGATGACCCGGCTGGTTAAAGGTGGTGCGCAGCGTAAAGTAGTGATCGTTCTGCCAGGTAAAATGACGCAGTGGAGAGAAGCTCTCGCGCTCATCCAGGGCGTTAGCCTGCTGCAGCATCTCAGCCCGGCGGCTGTCGACCAGCGTATTTAGCGCGCTCTCTTTGTAGCGCGTTGCCATATCTTTCAGCGGCAGGGTAGAGATCATGATCAGGCTATTATCCTGACCGTTCAGAAAATACATCGACCATGCCGGGTTTTCCGCACCCCATAAAGTATCGAGATAGCCGGACATACGCATAGTCATATCCAGCGTGCTGCCGTCGTGCGAACCGAAAATCAGCGCTTCCGTTTTGCGGCGCGTTTTTTCCAGATAGTAAACATCCGGGCGCAGCCGGGTCTCCTGCAGCGTGCTGTTTGGCGCAGAGCCGGCCGCACTGGTGGCAAGATTTTCGTAAATCTGCCAGGTGGCGAAGCGGTAAGCGTCGATGCGTTTTTGCATATCACGCGCCAGGTCAGCCATGGCATAACGCTTTTCGGCAATCCAGGCGCTGACGCTATTGTGCACCACGGCGCCCAGCGCCAGCAGCAGCACCAGGTTAAACACGACAACAAAACGCGTAACGTTACCGGAAGTCAGTGGAAATTTATAAAGCATAGTGAGTCTCAGGATCCTGCAATCAACGCGTAACCCGGCGTGCGCTGGCGGCGACAGCCAGCAGCATCAGAGCAATCAGCAGGAATGCACCGCTTAGTGTGAGCCACTGGGAAATAAAGCCGATTAACGCCGGGCCTGAGAGAATACCCGCATAGCCTAACGTTGTCATGGCCGATATCGCCAGGTTGACAGGCATGGCCTGCTGGTTACCGGCGGCATTAAACAGCATCGGCACTGTATTCGCCAGCCCGAATCCGACCAGCAGAAACGCCAGCAGTGCGGTTTGCGGCCAGGGGACCAGCACGGCCAGCGTCATACCTGCACTGGCTGCCAGCGCGCCGGTAAGCATGACGTGATAGCGGCCAAAGCGCTGAATGATTTTGTCGCCGGTCAGCCGGCCAATCGTCATGGCAACCGAAAACACCGCATAGCCCAGTCCGGCATAGGCTACGCTGAGGCCCGGGCTCTGCAGCAGGAGCAGGGCGCTCCAGTCGAGCACGGCACCCTCGGCGAGGAACAGAATAAAGCAGAGGCAGCCGAGAAAAGCGACCCAGCCACGCGGGATCACCAGCCAGGGTTCATCAGCCTGACGCAGCCGCTCGCTCATCAGGGTTGGCAGACTGCAGCAGAGCAGCACGGCGATCAGCACCATCATAATCGCGATGGCCTGCAGCGGCGTCAGCCCGGCACCCAGCAGCAGACTCACCGCACCGGCGCCGATAATGCCGCCGAGGCTGAAGAAGCCGTGAAAGCCTGACATCATCGGCTTGCCCGCCGCTTTTTCCACGTGAACCGCCTGCACGTTCATCGCCACATCCAGCATGCCGAGTCCGGCGCCGAATAGCATCAGCGTAAACGCCATCGCCCAGAGATGATCCAGCGTGGCAAGCAGCGGCAACACCGCCAGAATCAGCAGCGCAGAGCAGGTCATAATCCGGCGGCAGCCAAAACGACCAATCAGCGCCCCCGTCACCGGCATAGCGGCCAGCGAACCGATGCCCAGACATAGTAAAAGCCCGCCGAGGGAGGCTCCGCTCAGCTGCAGACGCTGGCTGGCGTAAGGCACAAGCGGCGCCCAGGCAGACATACTCAACCCGGCGATAAGGAAAACAGTGCGCGTGCCGAAATTAACACGCTGATGCAGTTTGGCTGGCTGTGCGGCGTCCAGTGCAGTCATAGTCGTTATTTTGATCCGCTGTTAAAGCGTCGAAGTTTAGCATCAATGCAGGCGGTGCAGCGGAATTAACGCGCAATTTGCGTTGCCTGCTGCTGCACAGGAATCGGACATCTTACCGATATTTGCCCGGGCCAGAATTTTTTCCAGATATTTCCTGGTACTGCCTGACAGATATTAAGTGACATAACGCAAATTAAGTCAGGTGATTGATGACATATACTGATGCAATAAGCGAGAGATCACTGGCTGACTATGGTTTTCGCTGGTTGCGCGTTTTACAGCCATTTTCCGGATTTTTGCCACCAGACAGCAGCCGGTAAAGCGCGCTAAGATAAAGCAGGCCACCGCTGAAGGGGCCGCTTATAGCAAGATCGCCACGCACGCCAGCCCGGCCGGGAGCGCGCATTTAACGTCATACCTTTAACCTTGTTACCTGCGGGTAACCCGTTTTCATCAGGTGAAACGGGCCATGCTGTTATGGCCTGTATGGCGCACCGATCTGCCTGAAACATTAATACAGGTAATCACTGGTGCAATGCATACTCCGTAACGAGGTTACCTATGTTTTCAGGCCAATCCACTTCATCGTTTGCGTCGTTATTTACCTCTGGCGCTGAACGTGTCAGCCCGATTATGACCAGCCGGCAGCACCGCGATACCACGCCACCGGCCGCGCTACATCCCTATGAACCGCTGGCGCAGGATGGCGTGATCGCCGCCTGGGAGAGCAATCGCGCCATTTACCTGCGCGGACGCGCGGAGCAGGAGCCAGGCGCAACGGTCACGCTCAGCTTTAATGGCGAAAGCTGGCACAGCACGGTCAACCACTGGGGCTACTGGCATGCAACCATGCCGCCTTCGATATTACAGGGTCTTGCGGATGGCAACTACAGCCTGACGCTGACCATCAGCGATAAAGCGGGTAACAGCACCGCCACCGAAGTCGGGTTTGGCGTCTATGTGGATAAAACGCTCCGTCCGGAGATCAGCGTGGCGCCCGTGAGTGGTGATAACGCGATTAGCGTAGCGGAGGGCATTTACGGCGTGGAGGTGAGCGGACTGGTGACGCATATGCCGCTTAACAGCCATGTCACGCTGACGCTGGGAAACAGAAGCACCACTGCTCTCGTTGATGAGCACGGCGCATGGCAGGCAACGTTTACGCCGGAGGATCTGCACGCGCTGCCGGATGGCGTTTATCAGCTGCAGGTCAGCGCCCGCGAGCCGAATGGCAAAACCAGCACGGTACAGCATGAGCTGACGCTGGTAACCCATCCGGAGAGCCTGCCGCATATCAGCTTTGACAGCGTTACCGCTGACAACGTCATTAACTTTGCTGAGAGCCAGCAGGATCTGATGCTGAGCGGAACGCTCTCGGCGCTGACTCCGGGCCAGAAGCTGGAGCTCTGCGTCGGGGATAACGTTTATCACGCCGCGATTGATGCACAGGGTCACTGGCAGGCGATCGTTCCTGCCGGCGAGGTCAGCAGCTTTATTTCGCTCGGTGAAGTCCGCGTTTACGCGCTCGACGCCGCCGGCAACAGCACCGACACCACGCTGGAGCTGAATGTCGTGACGACGTTGCCGGACATCTACTGTGAAATGAATATTGGCGGCGATACCTTCCTTAACGCACAGGAAGCGCAGCAGCCGCTGAGCTTTTATCTTGAGGGTGTCAACCAGCTTACGCTCAACGGTAAGGCCTATACGCCAGTCAATGGCATGGTAACGCTCAGCGTGGCCGACCTGCAGGCGCTGCCGGATGGACCGGTCAGCGCTATGGCCGAACGCTGGGACAGCTACGGTAATCACGACAGCCAGACGCTCAGCGATCTGTTCACCGTGGCGGTTCACCAGCTGCCATCGCTGACCCTGCAGCAGCCGTTTGGCGATGGCGTCATCGCGCCCGGCGACATGGATCACTGGCACCTTATTCAGGGTAGCTCTGACCATCTGACGCAGGGAAGCCTGGTCACCGTCACGCTGGGCGATCGGCACTACAGCGCCGCAGTGGATGAGAGCGGAGAGTGGTCGCTGACCATTCTGGCGGGTCAGCTGGCGACGCTGGAGCCGGGCAGCTATCAGATGAGCGTCAGCGCGCAGGATAAAGCGGGCAATCTGGCCAGCGCTGTCCGGACGGTAACGGTAGAGGACGCCGGCAGCACAGATTTCAGCGCGACCACTATCGATTCTCTGCTGGCGCACTACGGTGCCGGAGAGGCCATACCGGATGCCGCAGCGGCGGGGAGTGAGCCTGACCATTACTACGGCAGCAGCGATGCTGCCTGGACGCTGGCCGATCATCTGCAGCAGCAGCCGGTAGCGGCACTGATATAAATTATCTGCGCCACACGCAGGACATCACTCTTTTCTAAAAGGCGACCCAGGGATGCGTTCACCCTTGCATACGCGCGACGAAGCGATTGCCGCGCTAAACCGGGCTGCGGCCGCGCTGGGGATCGCCACCGATCGCCGTCGCCTGCAGCTTCAGTGGCTGGCCGCGGCGTCACCGCAGGCGCAGCTGACAGATCTGGCGCAGCATATGGGGCTGACGCTGCAGTTTGTCAGCGCCCGCAGGCTGCGCTGGCGGCAGGCCGTAATGCCGCTGCTGCTGCGCCTTAACGACGGCACGCTGGCGCTTGCAGAAGCGGCAGATGATGAGGGGAGGGTGCATTACTGGCTGAGCGCAGGCGGTGACGGCCTGCGCTCAGCTCCGCTGAGTGACCTGCTGGCACAGGCGCAGCCGGAAGTAGGCGTGATTACGCTGGCGACCCGCGCACGGGATGCGCGCATGGATGAGTTTGTTCGTCCCTGGCAGCCACACTGGTTATGGCAGCATTTTCGGCCAATGAAGCGACGCCTGGTGGAAATCAGTCTCGCCTCGCTGGTCAGCAATATGCTGGCGCTGGCGGGGATCCTGTTCTCAATGCAGGTGTACGATCGGGTGATACCAGCCCGGTCACAACCCACGCTATGGGTGCTGTTTGGCGGAGTGATGCTGGCGGCGCTGATGGAATATCTGATCCGGCTGGCGCGTACCCGGGTTGCTGACGGCATGGGAAAGCGGATCGATCTGGCTCTCTCTGCGCAACTCTTTGCCCGCGCACTGCGCATCCGCAATGAGGCGCGGCCGCGCTCCACCGGGGCTTTTATTGCTCAGCTGCGTGAGGTTGAGCAGGTACGTGAATTACTGACCTCTACGACGGTAAGTGCCGCAGCGGATATCCCTTTTGTGGTGCTGTTTCTGGTGATTTTATCCGCGATTGGCGGCTGGCTGGTGCTGGTGCCGCTGCTGGCGATCCCGCTGATCGTGATCCCGGGGCTGCTGGTACAGATCCCGATGGCGCGGCTGGCTAAAGAGGGCCAGCGTGAAAGTGCTCTGCGGCAGGCGCTGCTGGTGGAGACGCTGGAAGGGGTAGAGGATATCAAGGCGCTGCAGGCTGAGGCCGGGTTTCAGCGGCAGTGGGAACAGACCCACGAAGTCAGCGCCACGCTCGCCAGCCAGCAGCGGCTGTGGGGCGCGCGTCTTACCGGCTGGGCGGGCAGCGTGCAGCAGCTGACCTACGCGGGGATGCTGGTCGCCGGGGTCTATCTGATCCTGAACAATCAGATCACTACCGGTACGCTGGTGGCCAGCAGCCTGCTCTCCGCGCGTACGCTCGCTCCCCTGATGCAGCTGACGCTGGTATTTTCGCGCTGGCAGCATGCGCGCAGCGCCATGACCGGACTTAATGAACTGCTTAAAAAGCCGGTTGATCAGCCGCAGAGCGGCGTGCCGGCTTATGCGGCGGTGCTCCGCGGACACTATGAGCTGCAGCAGGTGCGCTATCACTATGATGAAAGCAGTCTGCGTGCGGTTGCTATCGGGAGCCTGACAATCCGTCCCGGTGAGCGCATCGCGATTGTCGGCGGAGCGGGAGCCGGTAAATCGACCCTGCTGAAAATCCTGGCCGGGCAGGCGCTGCCCGACAGCGGGCGCATCATAATCGATGGCGTCAGCATGCAGCAGCTCGATCCGGCAGATTTGCGGCGGCAGCTCGGCTGGCTGTCGCAGGATTCGCGCCTGTTTTTCGGTACGCTGCGGCAGAACCTGCTGCTGGGCAATCCGCACGCCACTGAACAGGAGATGCTGCAGGCGCTGCGCATAAGCGGCGCGTTATCGCTGCTGCAGCAGGATGCTGCCGCGCTTGACCGCCTCATTCATGAAGGAGGGCGCGGGCTGTCTGGCGGCCAGCGACAGATGATTCTGCTCAGCAGAATGGTGCTGCGTCAGCCACAGATCGTGCTGCTGGATGAGCCGACGGCGGCGCTTGATGAACCGCTGGAGGCGCAGGTGATCCGTCAGCTGGCGCAGTGGCTGCCGGGGCGTACCCTGGTGCTGGTCACGCATCGTCCGGCGCTGCTGGGGCTGGTCGATCGCATCATTGTGATGAAGAACGGCGAGATTGTGGCTGATGGCCCGCGCGATGCCATTCTGCAGCGCAGCGCTTCACGGACGGAGGTAGCAGATGAACAGAGATAACGAGGCGGCGTCGTCGCGCATTATCTGGCTCTGCGCGCTCACGCTATTGCTGCTGCTGATCTGGGCGCACGTTGCCGTGCTGGATGAGGTGACAACAGGCAGCGGCAAGGTCACGCCCTCCAGCCGGGCGCAGATTATCGATAATCTGGATGGCGGGATCCTCAAACAGCTCAGCGTGCGCGAAGGCGATATTGTCCGTAAGGGGGAGCTGCTGGCCACGCTCGATCCCGCCCGCTACCAGTCCAGCTACGGGGAAGCGAGCGCCAGGGTGCGGACACTGCGGGCGACAGCAGAGCGGCTGGATGCTGAGCTCAGCGATCGTCCCCTGCAGTTCAGCGCGGATATTCGCCGTTACCCGCAGCTGGTCGCCCGTGAAACTCAGCTCTATGAGTCGCGCCGGCAAAACCTGACGACAACGCTGCAAAACCTTCAGCAGTCGCTAAAGCTCGTACAGGCGGAACTCAATCTGACTGAACCGCTGGTGGCGCGCGGTGCGGCAGGTAAAGTTGAAGCGCTGCGGCTGCGGCGCCAGGTCAGCGATCTGCAGGGAAAAATCGACGAGGTGCATAATGACTACGCTGTGCGAACGCATGAGGAGCAGGTCAAAAACAGCGCAGAGCTGGATGCGCAGCTGCAGGTTGCGGCAGGCAGAGAAGATCAGCTGACGCGCACCGCGCTGCTGTCACCGGTGTATGGCATCGTCAAAGCTATCGCTATTACCACGCCGGGCGGTGTGGTAGAGCCGGGCGGTAAACTGATGGAGATTGTCCCGCTAGAGGATCGGCTGCTGATCGAGACACGCGTTGCGCCACGCGATATCGCCTGGATCCGGGCCGGGTTGCCCGCAACGGTCAAAATTACCGCGTACGATACCGCGATTTATGGCGATCTGCCGGGCATCGTCGAGAGCGTTTCTCCGGATACGCTGCAGGATAGCGACCTGCGCGAGCCACCCTATTTTCGGGTCTATGTGCGGACACAGACGGCAACGCTTACCAGCCGGCGCGGTCAGCGCTTTCCTGTGCTGCCGGGTATGCTGGCAGATGTGGAGATAAAAACCGGACAAAAATCGGTGCTGGATTATCTGCTCAAGCCGCTGAATAAAGCGGCCGAAGCGCTGCGCGAGCGCTGAATGCATTATTATATTGGCGGGGAAATAGCGCAGATAAAAAAATGCCGGACAAATATGTCCGGCGGGAATCAGGGTAAAACACTCATTCGGGATGAATGAAGATAATAATAAAATAAATGATGATAGCGTGGATAATTGTAGAGGCTGGCAGCAACAAAGTTTTATCATTCAGTGCGGCATCAAATTAATGTAGCTATTTGAATGCGAAGGAATTTAATCCGGTTTGTTTATTCGTGCTTTATTTTTTGTCAATATGTGCTGATTATTAGTTCCACGATATTTACATCTGGCAATAAATTTGTAATCAAATGAAACACTTTCGGAAATTTAGTATCATTTTCGTGATAGATTATTGCCCGCTATAAAACAACAATGAATTGCCGGCTGAATTTTTAACATTCAGTTTGCAGTGGCATAACTATAAAGGCACATAACCGAGGGTAAATAAATGAATCGTCGCGTTCTCTCCCTGATGATCCCGGCGCTGCTGGTGGCGGGTTCAGCAAGCGCAGCCGAAATCTATAATAAAGATGGCAACAAACTCGACCTCTACGGCAAAGTAGATGGTCTGCACTACTTCTCTGACAACGATGGCTCAGACGGTGACCAGTCTTACCTGCGCTTTGGTTTTAAAGGTGAAACTCAGGTGACCGATCAGCTGACGGGTTACGGTCAGTGGGAATACCAGGCCGCGCTGAACACGGCTGAAAGCGAAGGCACTAAAGACAGCTATACCCGCGTCGGCTTTGCCGGTCTGCGTTTTGGTGACGCTGGCTCTTTCGATTACGGTCGCAACTACGGCATTGCGTATGATATTGGCGCATGGACTGACGTTCTGCCGGAGTTTGGTGGCGATACCTATGGCGCGGACAACTTTATGTTCCAGCGCGGTAACGGTATGGCAACCTACCGCAATAATAATTTCTTTGGTCTGGTGGATGGCTGGAACGTGGCCGTTCAGTACCAGGGCAAAAATGATAACCCGACTGAATCCACCTCTGGCCGTGATGTGCTGGGCGAAAACGGCGACGGCTGGGGTCTGAGCACCACTTATGATCTGGGTAATGGTCTGGCACTGGGCGGTGCTATGTTCCAGTCCGATCGCACCAATAACCAGAATGCCGCAGGCGTACTGGGCCAGGGCGATAAAGCGGAAGCCTATACCGGCGGCCTGAAATATGACGCAAACAATATCTATCTGGCTGCGATGTATACCCGCTCTTACAACGCGACGCGTTTTGGCTCAGTTGATTCTGACGCTTTCGGTTATGCGAACAAAGCGGACAACTGGGAAGTGGTTGCGCAGTATCAGTTTGACTTCGGTCTGCGTCCGTCGCTGGCTTACGTCAATTCACGCGGTAAAGATATTGAAGGTTATGGCAGCCAGAACCTGAAAAAATATATCGACGTGGGCGCGACCTATTACTTCAATAAAAACATGTCGACCTATGTGGATTACCAGATCAATCTGCTGGATGACAACAACTTTACCAACAATGCCGGTATCAACACCGATGACATTGTGGCGCTGGGCCTGGTTTACCAGTTCTGAGCCTCTGGCGCGCGGCCCGGCGGGCTGCGCGCCACCTTTCCTGCCCGCTTCTTATCTGCAGCACCCGCCTCAGGCAGGCACAGCATCTGAACTACTGCACACTGCGCCAGCGCCGGGCTTTTGCCGCCGGACGCGGTTCAGCCTGCACTGCCGCAGCCGGCTGGCTGCCCTCCAGCGCAATACCTGCCAGGGTGAAAGCAGAAAAGCTCAGCCACCGCTGCCACTTTTCACTCTGCGTTTTTGACATCGCCATGCTGCACCTCGCTGAGAATAAACCTGCTCTCAACAATGCAGCATTTATGCCATGCTGCCGCTCTCAGCGTCACACGCTTCGGGCGGGGTTTGTTACACTGCGTCAGCCCTGAAGCAGTGCAGAGTGGGTAATAATGGTGCAGTACTTAACGTCGACGTGCGCTATAGCTCTCCAGTGAACGCTGACGCGCGTGCTGCCAGCTGCGATAACTGCCGTACAGGAACAGCGCGGCGGAGAGGGCGGCGATTAATACATACATCATCTGTGCTCCTTAAAGGTGGTATGCCTGGTGGTAAAGCCTGCAGCATGACCGGCGTTAATTCAATGAGATTTAGCGTAAATTACCCGCAGTTTATGCTTTGTAATACGCTGTATTTCCGTGTAACAGATGAGGAACCGATGCATTTCCGGAATATTTTGTTGACTGCTCTGATCGTGACCGGGCTGACGGCCTGCGACCGCGCACCGCAACGTGAACCCCTGGTCCTGCAGGGAAAAACCATGGGCACCGTATGGCGGGTTACGCTCGCCGGCGTTGATCCGCAGCGTAAAGAGGCGCTGCAGCAGGCGATTCAGCAGCAGCTCGATCGCGACGACGGTGAAATCTCTACCTGGAAAACCACCTCAGTGCTGTCGCGCTTCAACCAGTATCAGGGGACAGAGCCGCAGCCCGTTAGCGCGGATATGGCGGATATTGTGACTCTCTCACTGCGCATTGGTGCCAAAACCGCAGGTGCCATGGATATCACGGCAGGCAGACTGGTGAACTTATGGGGGTTCGGACCCGTCGGGCAGCCGGCGCATCAGCCTGATGTGGCAGCGATCGCGGCGGCCAGAGCTGAAACCGGCCTCTCGCATCTGCGGGTGATCCAGAGCGTAAGCGGGCAGTGGCTGCAGAAAGATCTGCCGGGGCTGTATGTGGATCTCTCAACCGTGGGCGAGGGCTACGCCACCGATCATCTGGCGCGGCTGATGGAGCAGCAGGGAATAACCAACTATCTGGTGTCGGTCGGCGGAGCCGTGCTCAGCCGCGGTCGTAATGCCAGCCAGCAGCCGTGGCGGGTGGCGGTTCAGAAACCCACCGATCGAGAAAACGCGGTCGAGGCGCGCGTTGACCTGCAGGGGCACGGCATCAGCACCTCCGGCAGCTATCGCAACTATTATGAACTGGACGGGAAACGCATTTCACACGTCATCGATCCCGCAACCGGACGGCCCGTTCAGCATAAACTGGTTTCTGCCACGGTGATCGCCACTACGGCGCTGGAAGCGGATGGCTGGGATACCGGCCTGATGGTGCTGGGCACCGCGCGCGCAAAAGCGCTGGCGCTGAAAGAGCATCTGGCCGTTTATCTAATCACCAAAGAGGGCGACGGCTTCAGCCACTGGATGTCGCCCGGCTTTAAAACATTTCTTATCGATAAATCGTAACCGGAGGCCGTGATGCTGGATCTGTTTAGCGATGAAGCGCCGTGGCAGGAGCCACTGGCAGAAGGCGCGGTCATTCTGCGCCGCCGCGCCCGCGATGATGCACCTGCGCTGCTGGCAGCGATTGAAACCGTTGCGGCGCAGCATCCTTTTACGCACCGCATCACGCCGGGAGGCTATCGTATGTCCGTGGCGATGACCAACTGCGGCGATGTTGGCTGGTTCAGCGACGCGCGCGGCTATCGCTACAGCGAACAGGATGTCAGCAATGGCCAGCGCTGGCCCGCAATGCCGCCGCTGTTTCGTCAGCTGGCGCAGCAGTGCGCGCAGGAAGCGGGGTTTAGTCACTTTACGCCAGACGCCTGCCTGATCAACCGCTATACGCCCGGGGCAAAAATGTCGCTGCATCAGGACAAAGATGAGCGCGATCTGCGTCAGCCGATCGTCTCCGTCTCGCTGGGGCTGCCGGCGATATTTCAGTTTGGCGGTTTTGCGCGCGGCGACGCCACCCGGCGCGTGCTGCTGGAGCATGGTGATATCGTGGTGTGGGGCGGGCCGTCGCGGCTGCGCTATCACGGTATTCTGCCGCTTAAACCAGGCGTGCATCCCGCGGCGGGGGCCGTCCGCTATAATCTCACTTTCCGCCGGGCAAACTAACGTAACAGGGAATGAGAATTATTCTTGCTATCATCTGACGGGCCATTAAACTGCAGGCAGCATTTTTTGACCTTTGGAACAGATTGATGGCATTGCTTCAGGTGGTTTTTCGTCAGTATTGCTGGCCGTTTACCGGCGTTCTTTTTCTTACCCTGCTGAGTGCCGCACTCGGTATCGGCCTGATCGCTTATATCAATAATGAGCTGATTGTGGCGATCAATAGCGACGCAACGGTGCTGCCGGCATTTCTCGGTCAGCTGTTTCTGCTGATGGCGGTCACGCTCGCTTCGCAGCTGGCGCTGACGCAGCTGGGGCACCATTTTGTCTGGCGGCTGCGGGGCGAGTTCATCAAGCGTATCCTCGATACTAACGTTGAGCGCATCGAACAGCTGGGCAGCGCTCAGCTGCTGGCCGGACTGACCAGCGACGTGCGGGCCATTACCATCGCTTTTGTCCGGCTGCCGGAGCTGATTCAGGGCATTATCATCACGCTGGGATCGGCGATTTACCTTGCCTGGCTCTCGCCGGAAATGCTGCTGGTCACTATGCTGTGGCTGGTGATCACGCTGGTGGGCGGCTGGCTGCTGGTTTCGCGCGTCTACCAGCATATGGCAAAGCTGCGCGATATCGAAGATGATCTCTATCGCGATTTCCAGACCATTATTGAGGGGCGCAAAGAGCTGCAGCTTAACCGCGATCGGGCGCGTCTGATCTACGATACGGTTTATCAGACGAATGCGGGTCGCTATCGCCATCATATTGTGCGCGCCGACACCTTCCATCTCAGCGCCGTTAACTGGTCTAACATCATGATGCTGGGCGGCATCGGTATCGTGTTCTTTATGGCAAACGGTCTCGGCTGGGCCAACACGGCCGTAGCGGCCACCTATTCGCTGACGCTGCTGTTCCTGCGCACGCCGCTGATCTCAGCCGTCGGCGCGCTGCCCACGCTGCTCAGCGCGCAGGTCGCGTTTCGCAAACTCAACCGCTTCGATCTGGCGCCTTATGAGCCTGCCTTCAGCGCCCCGGCACCGGCCAGCGCATGGCAGACGCTGGAGCTGCGCGACGTCAGCTTTCACTATGGCGAACAGGGCTTTGCGGTGGGGCCGATCAATCTGACGCTGCGACGCGGCGAACTGCTGTTCCTTATTGGCGGCAACGGCAGCGGGAAATCCACGCTGGCGATGCTGCTGACCGGCCTCTATCAGCCGCACGCCGGCAGCCTGCTGCTGGATGGTAAAGAGATAAGCAGTCAGCAATCCGATCTGTGGCGGCAGCACTTTTCAGCGGTATTTACCGACGTGCACCTGTTTGACCGCCTGATTGGCCGCGGCGGCGAACCGGCCGATCCGGCACTGGTTCAGCGCTGGCTGGAGCGGCTGAAAATGAGCGAGAAACTGCAGCTGGATGGCAACCGGGTGCTGAATCTGCAGCTGTCGAAAGGGCAGAGCAAGCGCCTGGCGCTGCTGCTGGCGGCCGCGGAAGAGCGGGATATTTTGCTGCTGGATGAATGGGCCGCCGACCAGGACCCTCATTTCCGCCGGATTTTCTACCGCGAGCTGCTGCCCTGGCTGCAGGCGTCAGGCAAAACGGTGTTTGCTATCAGCCATGACGATCACTACTTTACCCATGCCGACAGGCTGCTGGAGATGCGCAACGGACAGCTGGTGGAACTCAGCGGCCGCGAGCGCGATCTGGCCACGCTCGATGCGGTGGAGCGAACGGATACCGGTCGTTAACGTCAGCGGGTAACACTCATCAAAACCGGCCATCAGGCCGGTCATGGCACACAGGCGGCATGCGGCAGCGTCAGTGATTGGGCGGGATGGCAAAGCTTTTCAGCTGAACAACAAAGTGCTGATGGCCGCGGGTGATGCGGGCGCCACGATCGCACCAGTGAGTCGCCAGACGAAAGAAGTCGTCGCTGCCGATATCATAGGCCAGCTCTACTTTGCTGATGCCTGAATGCAGAAGCTCCTCTGCATCCTGCAGGCTTTTTGCTTTGATGACCATAATCGATTTCCCATCAAATAAATGAGAGCATCAGAGTAGGGGATCTTCATGACACTTTTGTTGCGCTTTGATGAAAGCCTGTTCCGGAAGAGGCAAAGTGTGATCGCGATCGGGTGCAGCAGCAACGCGCTGAAAGCCTGAGAATTTCCGGAATAACGGTATCGGCCGGTACTGCGCGATAAACAGGCATGCCAGCCCTGACAGGCATAAAAAAAGCAGCCATAAAGGCTGCTTTTTTCGGGATAATTTGGTCGGCACGAGAGGATTTGAACCTCCGACCCCTGACACCCCATGACAGTGCGCTACCAGGCTGCGCTACGTGCCGAACGTGGAAAACCATACTACTGATTCCCCAGCCGATTGCAAGATGCGTCAGCGTTAACTGCCTCATATTTAATCAGTTTGCCGTGAAGCGCTTCTCTTCCGTCAGCACCTGCAGCAGCAGCGCCAGCTGCGGCTTATGATCCTTCAGCTCACGACCGCTGGCGTCCCACGCGGTATAACTGCCGCTGTTATTCAGCACCAGCGTCACCGATGGCGTGGTGATCACCAGTTTGCCATCTTCACTGCTGGCTACCCAGTTATGGCTGCGCTGGGCGGCGAACAGATCTTCACCCTGCGAATAGCTGACCGGGCTGGTGCGCACGTGCAGCAGACGCTGCATGAGCGTTGTCATCACATCCTGTTGATCGGTCAGGCGATCGATAGTCTGCGCTGGCGTATTAGGCCAGTGCACCACCAGCGGGATCTGCAGCATCGCGCGGTTGCCCGGGTTATCGCTGTTATTAAAGGTCACCGCACGCTGAGCAGTGATCACCACCACCGTATTTTTCAGCAGGTCGCGCTGCTGCAGCGTGGTCAGTACCGCAGCGATCTGCTCATCCACGCTGCCCGCCTGGCGCAGATAGCTGCGCTGACGCGCCTTCGTGCTGTCGCCGCTGGCGCTTATCCCGTTCAGCGCGACCCAGGAGAACCACGGAGAGCGGCTGTTTTTCTGACCATTGAGCCAGTTCTGCCACTGCGTGACGGTCTGGCTGTTAGGCTGCGAGGTCGCTTCCGGCAGCGTATAGTCCGCCAGCAGCGCCTGCCGGTAGAGCGGCTGATTAAACCCATCAGAGGAGAACAGGCCAAACTGGTAGCCCTGCGCGTTCAGCGCGTTCAGCAGCGCCGACGGCGTGCGCGATGCCAGCACGCCATCCATATAGCTGGAAGAGATGCCGTAAAACAGGCCAAACACCCCTTTTTCAGGCTGCACCCCGGCGCTGTAGTGCCGGGTAAAGCGCACGTTCTCAGCGGCAAACTGCTTCAGCGACGGCAGTGCGCTGTCGAGCGTGGCGTTATTTACGCCATCGACCGTCAGCACCAGCAGGTTATGACCTGTTCCGCCGTCACGGAAGGTGATATCGCTTAACGGATACTGGACCGACAGCGCTTCAGGATCGCCCTGCTGCACCAGACGGCGCTGATACTCCTGCGCATCCAGCAGCCCGTGACGCTCCAGGAAGCGGCGCGCGGTCATCGGATAGGAGAGCGGCAGATTGGCGCGCTGCATGGTGACAGGACGATAGAAATTGGCATCGGCCCAGATATAGAGCAGATGACTGGCAAAAAAGGCGCTGATAAACAGCGCGGCGAGCGGCTTGCCAAATGAGCGTCGGTTAAGACTGCGCAGCTTCTGCCAGCTCCAGGTGGCAAACAGCATCTCCACCAGAAAAATGCCCGGCACGCTGATAAACATCAGCTGCCAGTCACGCGCCATCTCGCTTTGATCGGGGTTAACCACCAGCTCCCAGACCACCGGATTAAGGTGCAGGTGGAAGCGGTTAAACACGGCGCCATCCACCATAATGAGCGTCAGCCCGGCGGTGGCAACAATCGCGGAGAGTACCCGCAGCAGACGCTGCGACATCACCACAAAGGTAAGCGGGAAAATAATCAGCAGATAGGCGGCAAAAACGATAAAGCTGAAATGGCCAATCCAGCTGGTAAAGGCGTAAATCCGGCCCGCCAGTGAGGAGGGCCAGTCAGCGACCAACAGGTAGCGGCTGCCGAGAGCCAGCGCAAACAGAATATTAAACAGCGCGAACCAGTGCCCCCAGCTAATCATCTGGGAGACTTTTTCACGGTAGCGCTGCCGGTTGGTTACCATATATAGGAGTCAGATCTGCAAATTAATGAGCGTTATCATCGCGCACGGAAGACTGCAACGCTTCCGCGAATGACCGGGCCAGGCTACGGCGCTGGGCTGGTGCGATGTCTGTGTTAATCAAATTGGTGACCATGTTTCCCAGAACCATCAGGGAAAGATCGAGAGGCGCTTTATCTTTTTCAAGAATCTGCGCCAGCTGTGCGAGAAGCTGCTCAACGCGCTCGTCGCTATAACGGGATGATTGTGGCATATCGTCGACTAATCAAGTGTGAAAAGGCGGTATAGTACCGTAACTATGCGATTTTTTCCGCACTTTTATCGCAAGCAAAGCGATCGGTTTGCGTACGCAGTTGAAAGCGACGGCGGGCAGTGATTGAATACGCGCCTGAGTTTAAAGGAGAGTCTATCATGAGTCTGGATATTGACCAGATTGCCCTGCATCAGTTAATCAAACGCGACGAGAATCAGCTGGAGCTGGTACTGCGGGATACGCTGCTGCCGGTAACGCAGGCGGTAAGCAGTATGGCCGAAGAGCTGCATCGCGTGTACAGCGCCAAAAGCAAAGCCTATGGCCTGTTCAATGAAGATAGCGAGCTGGCCGACGCGCTGCGCAACTGTCGTCGCGGGCAGGATGACTTCCTGGCGTTCAGCCGGGCTGCCACCGGACGCCTGCGCGATGAGCTGAGCAAATATCCGTTTGCTGACGGTGGCGTGGTGCTGTTTATGCACTACCGCTATCTGGCGGTAGAGTATCTGCTGGTTGCGGTGCTGAACAGCCAGTCGAGCATGCGCGTTAACGAACAGCTGGATATCAGCAGTACGCACTATCTCGATATCAATCACGCTGATATCGTCGCGCGTATCGATCTGACCGAATGGGAAACCAGCCCGGAGTCAACGCGCTATCTGACTTTTCTGCGGGGTCGCGTCGGACGTAAAGTAGCTGACTTTTTCATGGATTTCCTCGGGGCCAGCGTCGGTCTCGACACCAAAGCGCAGAACCGCGGCCTGCTGCAGGCGGTCGATGATTACTGTGCTGAGTCAAATCTGGATAAGAACGAGCGGCAGAACTACCGTCAGCAGGTCTACAGCTACTGTAACGAACAGCTGCAGGCGGGAGAGGAGATTGCGCTGGACGATCTCTCACAGGAGCTGCCACCGCTGGGGGAGAAAAGCTTTCAGGCGTTTACGCAGGAGCAGGGCTATGAGCTGGAGGAGCACTTTCCGGCCGACCGCAGCACGCTGCGCCAGCTGACAAAACTCTCCGGCAGCGGTGGCGGATTAACGCTTAATTTTGACGCACTGCTGCTTGGCGAGCGTATCTTCTGGGATCCGGCAACCGATACCCTGACCATCAAAGGCACGCCGCCCAACCTGCGCGATCAGCTACAGCGCCGCACCGGCGGGAAGTAAATTACAGGCATAAAAAAACGCCGCAGAGGCGGCGTTTTTTCCGATTTCGTCTGCGATTACGCGCGAACGAAGTCGATGTGGTGCAGTTTTGGCTTGAACGGGTGACGCTGAACAGCCTGAACTTTAACTTTCGTTTCTTTACCGTCAACAACCAGCGTCAGCACATCGGTGTAGAACTCAGGCTTAACCTGCATGTTCATCACGGCGTCGTGATCCAGTTCGATAGAAACTGCAGCTTCATTTCCGCCATAGATGATAGCCGGGAACTTGTTAGCTGTGCGCAGGCGGCGGCTCGCACCCTTACCCTGCTCTTTACGTACTTCTGCGTTGATAGTGAACATCATTATTTCTCTTCAATAATTCCTGCTACAGGCGACCCAGCAACAGGACGGTTATTCAAACGCTTGTGCGGATGCAAAAGCGGGCGGGATTATAGCCGGATCGGGGCAGGGGGGCAAATGATTCTGCCATCTAGCGCAGCTCATTGGCGCGGCGGAAGCGCCCCTGGTAATCAAACACTTTCTCCCGCACCTGCCAGAACTGTCCCCGGGCACGCGCCACCACAAAGTCAGGATGCCGCAGCAGCGGCTGCAGCGCGACCACGTCGGCCGCCTGCTGCCAGCCCAGCTCTACGCCAGGCGCGCGCTGGTGCGGGCGCATAAACAGCTGCTCAAATGCTTTTCGCTGCGCGGGCGTCTGCAGCCGGAAGCGTTCGCTGACGTCGCTGCCATCTTCATCGTAATAGGTCGCTTTCAGCCATTCGCCCTTGTCATCACGGCCATGCGCCAGCGTCATGCCGCTGCAGCGCAGCACCCGCGCATCTTTCAGCTTCAGCGCCGCTTTCAGCATATCATCGGGGTCGACCAGAATTTTGTCGCACTGCTGGCAGCGCCGTGCGGCGATATCATTTTCAGCGCCGCAGTCAGGGCAGCTTTTAAAGCGAAAGCGGAAATCGCACTGCTCACGACCGCCCTCATCATCCTCCAGGATACCCTGACAGCGACGACCAAAGTGCTCAATCACATGCCCGTCTTCGGTGGCTTTTCCCCAGAAGGTATTCGCAAAGCCGCAGGCAGGGCAGAACACCTGCACCGGCTGGTTGTCACTGGCGCCTTTTGGCGCACCCACTTCCGGCGTAAAGAGATCGTGCGGATTACCGGCGTAGTCGAGGATCAGGCAATCGCGTTTATCCGGGGCCAGGCGCAGTCCGCGTCCGACTATCTGCTGATAGAGGCTGACGGATTCAGTCGGGCGCAGAATCGCGATTAAATCCACGTGCGGTGCGTCGAAGCCGGTGGTCAGTACCGCCACGTTAACCAGAAACTTCAGCTGCTGCGCTTTGAACTGCTGAATTAGCCGGTCACGCTCTTTCACCGCGGTTTCTGCCGAGACCAGCGCGCTGTTCTCCGGCAGCAGCGACAGAATTTCGCGCGCATGTTCAACCGTGGCGGCGAAGATCATTACGCCGCGCCGATCGTCGGCAAACTCAACGATCTGGCGGATAATCTGTGGCGTGACGCGCTGCTGCTGTTTCAGCTCACGGTTAAGATCCGCTTCGCTGAAGAGGCCGCTGTTCTGCGGCACCAGCCGGCTGAAGTCATACTGCACCACCGGCATATCAAGACGTTCCGGCGGCACCAGAAAACCGTGTTTGATCATGTAGCGTAGCGGCAGCTCGTAGATGCAGTCGCGAAACAGCGCTTTTTCATCGCCGCGTACCATGCCGTGATAGTGGAATTGATAGATCCAGCCTTTGCCCAGCCGGAACGGCGTGGCGGTCAGTCCCAGCAGGCGCAGCTGTGGATTATGCTGGCGCAGGTGGCTGAAGAGCTGCTGATACTGGCTCTCCTCATTGTCGCTGATGCGATGACACTCATCGACAATTACCAGTGAAAAGGCGCTGTCGAAGCGGTCAAGGTTGCGCGCCACGGACTGTACGCTGCCAAATACCACTTTGCCTTCGCTCTGCCTGCGCTGCAGCCCGGCCGCAAAAATATCCGCTTCCAGCCCGTAAGCCTGATACTTGCTGTGGTTCTGCTCGACCAGCTCTTTGACGTGTGCCAGCACCAGCACCCGGCCACGCGCCAGCCGCGCCAGTTCAGCAATGACCAGGCTCTTACCGGCACCGGTGGGCAGCACAATCATCGCCGGCGTGGTATGGCGCCGGAAGTGGGCAACGGTTGCATCAACCGCTTCCTGTTGATAGGGACGAAGTGTAAAGGCCATCAGCATAAACTTTTTTCTGGATCAGAGGCGTATTATGCCATGTAAGCGGATGAAACGCAGGATCGGCACTATTAGCAGGCAAAGCTTCAGGCTATACTGCCCGCACTTTTTTAACGGTTATCCTGGCCGACGTATTCTGCGCACAGGCACCGTTTCAGTTTTTCCCCCGCAGTAACAGGCAAAAGCGAATTCATGCGACTCGACAAATTCATATCTCAGCAACTGGAAGTTAGCCGTGCTATCGCTGGCCGCGAAATTCGCGCCAGAAAGATCACCATCAATGGCGAAATTGTGCGCGATACCGCGTACAAAGTGATGCCGGAAGATGATATTGCCTACGATGGCAACCCGCTGGTGGTACAGCAGGGGCCACGCTACTTTATGCTGAACAAGCCGCAGGGCTATGTCTGCTCCACAGACGATCCCGATCATCCCACTATCCTCTATTTTATTGAGGAGCCGTCAGCCTATAAGCTGCACGCCGCCGGCCGACTCGATATCGATACTACCGGTCTGGTGCTGCTGACGGATGATGGCCAGTGGTCGCATCGCATCACTTCACCACGTCACCATTTAGAAAAAACCTATCTGGTTGAGGTGGAAGCGCCGCTCGATCCGGCACTGGTGGAGACGTTTGCTGCCGGTATCCAGCTGCACAATGAGAAGACGCTGACCAGGCCAGCCCGGCTGGAGATCCTCGATGAAAAAGCGGCGCGACTGACAATCGGCGAAGGGCGCTATCATCAGGTTAAGCGCATGTTTGCCGCGATGGGGAACCATGTGGTTGCGCTCCATCGTGAAAGTATCGGCTCGATTGTGCTGGATGAGGCGCTGGAAGAGGGGGAATATCGCGAACTGACCCCTGAAGAGGTTGACAGCATCGGTCTGCCAGACGAACTGAAACAGCACAAATAACGGAGTACAAGGTGCGCAAGGAGAAAAACTCCCCGGCAGGATTAGTGGTGATTCTGGGATTGCTGGCGATGCTGATGCCGCTCTCCATTGATATGTATCTGCCCGCTATGCCGCAGATTGCCCGCGAATTTGCCGTCTCCGCAGGCAGCGTGCAGATGACGCTGAACCTCTACATCCTGGGCTTCGCTATCGGGCAGCTGGTGTATGGTCCGCTGGCGGACAGCTATGGCCGCAAGCCGGTCATCGTGCTGGGTACGCTGATTTTCGCCTGTGCCGCCGCCGCCTGCGCACTCTCCGGCTCTATCGATCAGCTGATCCTGATGCGCTTTTTGCACGGTCTCTCTGCCGCTGCCGCCAGCGTGGTGATCAACGCCCTGATGCGCGACAGTTATTCAAAAGAGGACTTCTCGCGCATGATGTCCTTTGTGCTACTGATCACCACAATCGCGCCGCTGGTGGCCCCGGTGCTGGGCGGCTGGCTGCTGCTTATCTGGAGCTGGCACGCTATTTTCTGGGCGCTGGCGATTGCGGCACTGATCACGACCGTGCTGGTGGTGACGCAGGTGCGTGAAACCCTGAAGCCGGAGCAGCGTCAGCGCTTTCATCTGCGTACGATGCTGGGCAATTTTGTGGCGCTGGTACGGCATAAGCGGGTGTTCGGCTATATGCTGGCCAGCGGCTTCTCGTTTGCCGGCTTATTTGCGTTTCTCAACGCTGGTCCCTTTGTTTATATCGAGGTCAACCACGTATCGCCGCAGGATTTTGGCTACTACTTCGGCCTGAATATCATCTTTCTTTTTGTGATGACGCTGATTAACAGCCGCGCGGTGCGCCGTTTTGGTCCGCTGAAGATGTTTCGCCTGGGGCTGACCATTCAGTTTGCTATGGGCATCTGGCTGCTGATTGTCAGCGCGCTGCAGCTCGGCTTTCTGCCGCTGGTGCTGGGCGTGGCGATGTTTATCGGCTGCGTTTCTATTGTCTCCTCTAACGCCATGGCAATTGTACTCGATGAGTTTCCGCACATGGCGGGGACCGCCTCGTCGCTGGCAGGCACGCTGCGCTTTGGCGTCGGTGGTCTGGTGGGCGCGCTGCTGTCGCTGGTCAGTATGAACAGCGCATGGCCAATGGTAGCAACCATCGCGCTGTGCGCCACCCTTTCTATTATCCTGTTCAGCTACGCTGCCCGCCCACGTAAAACCACCTAATCCCGCAGGGGCCGCATTCATGCGGCCCTGGCGTATTCATGCGCGCCCGGCATATTTCTCCTCTCAGGCAAAAAAAGAGAACCATGCTCGCTAAACGCCAGCTATTCGTTATGCTTAATGTTTCCGTGATGTGAAAATTTTTAGACAAAAAAGTAACGCTAATGCGTATAAACTGGTTGTCTGCATCTGGCGATCGCGGTACACATAAGCTTAACTGCGAGAATGCTCGCAAATAATGTATTTTTTCTATGATTTTGTATTTAAAACGAGAAGGTCATCACTGACATCCGTTTTTTGATTTGAGGTGGGATTTCCGGCTGCGGGCACAGGGTTCAGGCCGGAAACAGGATTAACATCTTTGGGGAACACCATGCTGCAGCTCTCTGTTGTGCATCGTCTGCCACAGCTTTATCGCTGGTCTGCAGATCAGTTAGGCGAAATTGAACTTCTGGAAACCACCAGCGGCATTAACGATGAAGATCTGGTTGCGTTGAGATTACTGAGCCATGAAGGCACGCTGGCGCTGGATATTCTGCAGCAGCTGCGCGAAACGCTGGCGCAGATTCAGGTGGAGTGCAAAATTGCCCGTTGTGAAGGGCACCCCTGCCTGTTGATCCAGCGAATTAACGAAAGTGCTGCAAGCTGCTGCCTGAAAAATCAGGGCGTGGCCATTGCAGAAGATTTTAACGGACGCTGATCCCCGCCCCTCATTTGCTCATTTGCGCCGAGGCCAGCAGCTGGCGTGTATAAGCTGCCGCTGGCGCAGTGAACAGCACCGCGCTTTTTCCCTGTTCAACCACCTCTCCCTGCCGCAGAACCACCAGCTGATGACAGAGCGCGCGCACTACCTGCATATCATGGCTGATAAAAATATAGGTCAGCTGACGATCCGCCTGCAGGCGTCGCAGCAGCGTCAGGATCTGCTGCTGAACCGGACGATCCAGTGAGGAGGTCGGCTCATCAAGTATCAGCAGCTGTGGCTCAAGGATCAGCGCACGTGCAATCGCAATACGCTGCCGCTGCCCGCCGGAAAATGCTGCCGGATAGCGGCTGCGGCTGTCGGGATCGAGCCCGGTTTCCTGCATAACGGCAATAACGCGGGCATCCTGCTGCGCTGCGCTAAGCTCCGGCCGGTGTACCGCCAGACCTTCAGCAATAATCTGCTGCACCGTCATGCGCGGATTGAGCGAGGAGTGGGGATCCTGAAAAACGACCTGAATGCGCTGGCGCAGCGGCAGCAGCTCTCTGGCCGTCAGCTGATGCAGCGGCTGGCCGGCAAACCAGATCTCACCGCGTGCGGCGATAAGACGCAGCAGGGCCAGCCCCGTGCTGCTTTTGCCGGAGCCTGATTCACCTACCAGACCCAGGCTCTCGCCCTGATGCAGCGAAAAACTCAGCTGCTTAAGTATCTGCTTCTCCTCTGTTTTGCGCCTGAACCAGCCGCGTCGCAGCGGAAAACTTACCTGCAGATTGCGGACCTGAAGCAGCAGCGGTGTCGCTTTCAGCGGTACCGGTTCACCGGTGGGTTCAGCGGCAAGCAGTTCGCGCGTATAGGGGTGCCGGGGCTGCCGGAACAGCGCGGCGCAGCGATTCTGCTCCATCACGCGTCCGGCACGCATCACGGTAACGCTGTGTGCCAGCTGACGCACGATAGCGAGGTTATGGGTAATAAACAGCATGCCCATATTCAGCTCGCGCTGCAGTTCGCGCAGCAGCTGTAAAATCTGCTGCTGCACGGTCACATCCAGTGCCGTGGTGGGCTCATCGGCAATCAGCAGCTGCGGCTGCGTCAGCAGCGCCATGGCGATCATGACGCGCTGGCGCTCGCCTCCGGAGAGCTGATGAGGAAAATCGCGCAGGCGGCTCACCGGCTGCCGGATACCGACGCGATCGAGGCAGGCAACGATCTCGCCGCGTGCCGCTTCACGCCGCATGCCCCGGTGCAGCGCCAGCACTTCGTTCAGCTGTTTTTCAATCGTATGCAGCGGATTGAGCGACACCATCGGCTCCTGAAAAATCATCGCCATACGGTTGCCACGCAGGCCGCGCAGCGTGCGTTCGCTGGCCTGCAGCAGATCCTGACCCTGAAACAGAATTTCGCCCTGCGGATAACTTACCGCGGGCTGCGGCAGCAGGCGCATCACCGACTGAGCGGTCACGCTTTTCCCGCAGCCCGACTCTCCGACCAGCGCCAGCGTCTCGCCCGCCGCAAGGCGCAGTGAAACATCATGTACGACCCGCTGTTGCTGAAAAGCCACCGCAAGATGATTAATGGTTAACAGATCCACTCAGCCTCCCCGCGCCGGATCAAATGCATCGCGTACCGCCTCGCCGATAAAAATCAGCAGCGACAGCAGCAGCGCCAGCGCAATAAAACCGGACAGCCCGAGCCACGTTGCCTGCAGATTATTTTTGCCCTGCAGCAGCAGCTCGCCCAGTGAAGGCGCACCCACCGGCAAACCGAAACCGAGAAAATCGAGCGAGGTCAGGGTGGTAATGGCGCCGCACAAAATAAAGGGCAGATAGGTCAGGGTCGCTACCAGCGCATTGGGCAGAATGTGGCGCAGCATAATACGGCTGTCGCTGACGCCAAGCGCACGGGCGGCACGCACATAATCAAAATTACGCGTGCGCAGAAACTCGGCCCGCACCACGCCGGCCAGACTCATCCAGCCAAACAGCACCGTCAGCAGCAGCAGCCACCAGAAGCCAGGCTGGATCACGCTGGAAAGCAGGATCAGCATAAACAGCGTTGGCATGCCAGACCAGACTTCAATCAGCCGCTGGCCGGCTAAGTCGATGCGGCCGCCAAAATAGCCCTGCAGCGCCCCGGTAATAATACCGATAACGCTGGAGAAGAGCGTCAGCAGCAGGCCAAATAGCAGAGAGACGCGGGTGCCATAGAGCAGGCGCGCCAGCACATCGCCCCCGCTGGCATCGGTGCCCAGCCAGTTTTGCGCCGACGGAGGCGAAGGGAAGGGCGAACGGGTCGCAAAGTTGATTGTGCTGTCGCTAAAGCGAATCGGGGCCCAGAGTGCCCAGCCCTGCTGCGCAATCCGCTGCTGCAGCCACGGATCCTGATAGTCGGCGGCGGTAGCAAATACGCCGCCGTAATCCTGTTCACTGTAATCAACCAGCAGCGGCACATACCAGCGCTGCTGGTAGCGCACCAGCAGCGGTTTTTCATTCGCCAGCAGCTCAGCGGCCAGTGACAACAGGAAAATCAGCAGAAAAAGCCACAGCGACCAGTAACCCCGGCGGTTGTGACAGAAACGCTGCCAGCGCTGGCGATGCACCGCAGAGAGAGCCATCAGCGCGCCTCAAAATCGATGCGCGGATCGACCAGCGTGTAGGTTAAATCGCTCACAATATTCATCAGCAGGCCAATCAGCGTAAAGATGTAGAGCGTGCCAAACATCACCGGATAGTCACGCTGGATAGTGGCATCATAGCCCAGCAGCCCGAGGCCATTCAGAGAAAACATCACTTCGATTAGCACCGAACTGGTAAAAAACAGGCTGATGAACGTGGCCGGAAAGCCGGCGATCACCAGCAGCATGGCGTTACGAAACACGTGACCATAAAGGATACGTTTTTCATCCAGGCCTTTGGCGCGCGCGGTCATGACATACTGCTTGCGGATTTCATCCAGAAACGCATTTTTTGTCAGCATGGTAAGCGTGGCAAATCCGCCGATGACCGTGGCCAGCACCGGCAGCGCAATGTGCCAGAAGTAGTCGAGGGCTTTGCCATACCACGGCAGCGAGGCAAACTGCGGAGAGGTAAGACCGCGCAGCGGAAACCAGTTGAAATAGCTGCCGCCGGCAAACAGCACGATCAGCATGATGGCAAAAATAAAGGCCGGAATAGCGTAGCCAATAATAATCAGCAGGCTGCTCAGGCCGTCGAAACGGCTGCCGTGATGCACCGCTTTCCGGATCCCGAGCGGAATGGAGACCAGATAGATAATCAGCGTGCTCCAGAGTCCCAGGCTGACAGAAACCGGCAGGCTCTCTTTGATCAGCTGCAGCAGCGGCTTATCAAAACCGTATCGCCGGGTGATCTCAGCAATCACTTCCGGATCGAGGCCGCGTGCACCGCGATACTGATTGTCACCCGGATTGTCGCGCAGCGACGCACCGCGCGCGCTGCTGTCGCTGCTGCCCGGCAGCCCGGTGGTATAGCCAAACTGAATAGTGGCCAGCGCCTGATCGACCGGGCCGCCAGGTGCTAACTGCACAATAAAAAAATTCAGCGTGATAATCGCCCAGAGGGTCGGGATCACCAGCAATACTCTGCGCAGCAGATAAGCACCCAAGCCAGCCTCCTTAACGTCGATCGGCCGGCAGCCGCCCGGCTTTATTGACATCGTACCACCAGTTTTCCAGCCCGGTTGCGAAAGCGGGCCGGACGGCGGGATAAGCATATTTATTCCAGTAAGCCAGGCGCTGCTCAGCGCTAAACCACATCGGTATCATATACGCCTGCCAGAGCAGAATGCGATCCAGCGCCTGACCCAGCGGCAGCAGCGCCTGCTCATCGCCCTGGTGCGCCACAATCTCTTTGATAAAGTGATCGACCACGGGATCTTTAACGCGCGCGCTGTTCCACGATGAGTCGATATACTCTGACTGCCAGTTCACGCGCAGGCTGGCAGCAGGCCACGGCGCAGCCGAATAGAGCGTCTGAATCATATCGTAGTCGCCTTCGCGCAGCCGGCGCAGAAACTGTGAGTTGTCGACCTGGCGCAGGGTGGCCGTGATGCCCAGCCGGGCCAGACTGTGCTGCCAGGGCAGCGCCCACTCATTCTGCGCGCCGCTGCGCAGCAGGATCTCAAACCGGAACGGTTCACCGCTCTGGCGATTGACCAGCTTCCGGTTGCGGATCTCCCAGCCCGCCTCTTCCAGCAGCTGCATCGCCCGCAGCAAATTAGCCCGGTTATAGCCGCTGCCATCCGAGCGCGGTGGCGTATAGATTTCACTGAAGAGGGCAGGCGGCAGCTGCGCTTTCCACGGCGCCAGCAGCTGCAGCTGTGCCGCGTCGGGATAGCCGGCAGCCGCATATTCTGTGTTCTGAAAATAGCTGCCGGGGCGGCGCCACGCGTGGTAAAACAACGCCTTATTCATCCACTCAAAATCAAAGGCCAGCGTTAACGCCGCGCGTACCCGGCGATCGGCAAACAGCGTTTTTTGATTATTAAAGGCGAGCCAGCGGGTATCCGTAGCGGCGTCCTGAGGCGTGGTCAGTTTTACGATTGTCTGTTCTGCAAATGGCCCGCCCTTATACTGCGTCGCCCACTTTTTTCCCGACAGCTCTTCGCGCAAATCGTAAGCGCCCGCCCTGAAAGCTTCAAAAGCGACGTTGTCATCGAGATAGTAGTCATAGCGCAGCGTATCCAGATTAAAGCGTCCGCGATTGACCGGCAGATCGGCGGCCCAGTAATCCTTTACCCGACTGTACTGCACAAACTGGCCCGCCTTATAGGCAGAGATCCGGTAGGGTCCGCTGGAGAGCGGCGGGTAGCCAAGCGGCTCATTAAATTTGCGGCTCTGCCAGAACGCTTGCGGCAGCACGGGCAGCGTCAGCCAGCTCAGGATGCGATCTTTATCCGGTCGCGGTGGCGTGATGCGCACCGTAAGGCGATTGAGTGCAGTGACTTCCGTGCCGCGGAACGCGACGCGAAACTGCGGAACGCCTTCGCGCATCAGCTTCTGAAAAGTAAAGGCCACATCGCGGGCGGTGATGGGCGTGCCATCCTGAAAGCGGGCGTGTGGATTGAGGGTAACCTCCATCCAGCGGTAATCCTGAGGATAGCGTGCCACTTCAGCAATCAGCGGATAGTAGCTGGCGGGCTCATCATCTGAGGTGGTAAACAGCGAATCGTAGAGTGTCTCTGTGCCGGCGGCCGGATTTCCGCGTGAAGCAAAGCGGTTGAAGTTATCAAACGTACCGACCACCGCCAGCGTCATGCTGCCGCCTTTCGGGGCAGCGGGATCGGCATAAGCGTAGTGGGTAAAGTTGACCGCGTAGCGCGGCACCCCCAGCTTTGCAAACGCATAGCCTTCACGTACCGGCTCAGCGCGCAGCGGCGTCAGCACGCAGCAGAGCAGCAGAGTTATCAGACGCAGCATAAGTGAAATACTCTCCCGAATAGTCTGTGCTTCAGATCGGCCGGTAAGCGTGTTAAGCCACCTTACCCGAAACGCGGAAAGTTTTGATAGTAGCTGATCAACTTTTCCGGCCGCAGCGGCCGGCTGAACAGGTAGCCCTGCAAATGCGTCACGCCGCGGCTGACCAGCCAGCTGGCCTGTTCGCGCGTCTCCACGCCCTCCGCCACCGTTTTGAGATTGAGCTTCTTAGCCAGCAGCAGCACGGCGTCCAGCACCGGCGAGGTCAGCGTCTCGGTGCCGATACTCTGAACAAATCCCCGATCTATCTTCAGATAATCAAACGGATACTTTTCCAGATAGATCAGCGCGCTGTGTCCGGTGCCGAAATCATCGATGGCAATGCTGAACTGGTTAGCGTGCAGCCAGGCAAACACCTCTCCGGCGTTGGCTTCTTTCACCATGGTGCGCTCGGTGATCTCAAACACATAGCTGAAGTGGTCCGCAGGCATTGCGGCAATCCACGTCTGAACGTCGTGACGAAAGCTGTCGGCGGCAAGGTGCAGCGGGGAGAGGTTCAGGCTCAGACGCGTACCGCGCGGCAGCTGCTGGCTCAGGCTATGCGCATCGCGCGCGACCAGGCAAAACAGATGCCGGGTGAGCGGAATAATCAGGTTCTGCGCTTCGGCATAGCTGATGAACACATCGGGCGGGATCGTGCCCTCTATGGGATGCGCCCAGCGCAGCAGCGCTTCCACGCCGTAGGGTTGACCGTTATGCGCCATGATTAACGGCTGATATTCAACGTAGAACTGCCCGCGCCGGATTGCCAGCATGATCTCGCGCGCCGGGCGCTGGTGGCGGTTAAGCAGCACGCCGGTCAGACAGCCGATCATCAGCGCAAACAGGACGCCGGTCAGCAGCGTCATTTGATAGTCGCGCGTTGCCAGCGTGCTGCCATAGAGAACAAAGCGGATATCACTTTGCGGCAGCGTAAGGGCGGTCAGTCCGGCTGGCAGGTCGCGGCGCGGAATAGCGTGGCTGACGTCGCTCTTCAGCGCATTGTTGCCAATAACCAGCGCCATGCCGGTGATTTCAGGGTGATAAGAGGCGAGCAGCTGGTAGGGCGCAAGAGAGAGATTTACCGTTGTCAGGATGCCGCTCTCTGCGCCGCCGGGATACTTGAGCCACAGCGCCAGCGCCGGACGCGACGGCAGCAGCGGGGTGCCCGGCAGCAGCCGTATATCGCGATCGCTCTCCAGCTCGGTGGCGGGTGAAATCTCACTAACAGGCAGCCTGAAGGCGCCGGTGGCCGATGAGCACCAGGCGAGGCCGTCCCGCACCAGCAGAATCGCGCGGATATTATCTGCAAAGGCGGCACGCGAGGTGAGTTCACGGCTGACGCTGTTGCAATCCAGCATCGTATACTGCTGCAGCGGACGCAGCGTGTCGGTCAGCGTTGCGAGCATCTGCTGCAGGTCGTCCGCGCTGTGCTGCAGCAGCAGTTCATGCTGCTGCTGGCGTTTATGCCAGGTCAGCGTAAGCAGTATGGTGATAAAAAGAGTAAACGAAACCATGCCTGCCAGCGCACTCTTCCGGAACAGACTGCGCATGTGCGTAGCGTGCGGTTTCAGCGTCCGCGACAGTGGCATGGTGTCAATGTTCCTGATATTGCCATGTGAGTAAACCGTCTGAGGCTGCACCGGAGAGGCTGTGAGAATATAACGAGGATGCCAGGAAAGTCTTGTTATATTTCTGATTACCAACTGGATTTCAGCGGAGTAGATATCCGCAATAAAAAAACGCTGCCGGGGCAGCGTTTCTGTTTTCTCTGGCTGAGAGAATCATCGGAGAGAGGGGTTAGCTTTGATTTTTAGCCAGAACCCGTCGTGCTTCGCGGTAGCGCGTCTTCCAGTAGCTGTCATTAAGATTTGAAATCATGACGCCGCTGCTGGTAGAAGCGTGGACAAAGTTATCATTACCCAGATAAATGCCGACGTGTCGCCCGGTTGAGCCGGCGCGGAACAGCACTAAATCACCCGGACGCAGTTTACCGCGTGAAATGCCTTTGCCCGTATCCTGCTGCTCATAGGTTGAGCGGGGCAGTTCCAGACCAAACTGGTCGCGAAAGGTGCGCTGAACAAAAGCAGAACAGTCGATGCCACGTTTGGTGTCACCGCCTAAGCGATAGCGAACACCTTTCCAGTCGCTGTACTGTTCCATGATGCGGGACTTGATGTCCACATTCTGCACCATTTGTTCAAATTCGTCCTGAGACGCCTGAAGTAAAAAACCATTGTGGTTGTTAACTTCATGATTCTCGTTTTTCGCATTCTGGCCATTATGGCTGCTGCTACATGCTGATAAAAGTGTTGCTAATGCTACCGCGGGAATGATCCGCCTGAGGTATCTCAGAATTGGTTGAGACTTGACCATTATACGTGTGTTCCTTCGATGTCCTTACGACAGAATGTCGCCAGCCAGATGACAAAACGGGTTGAGATTAATAAGTACAGCGGTCTAAGACAAATCCTTAATTACTAAAATGTGTTAATGCACACATTTTTCGCTCAGTTTGCCACCACATTTTATGCTGCACCAGGGTAATCGAGCTTGAGGTTAACTGATTACAGACCCCGTGGCGAGTGGTTTTATATAAATTTCTATAGGTTTTTTTGATGTAAATTAAAACATTCACTGAACGGCTACTTTATCACCAATCGGGCGTAATTAATGCGCAAATAAGCGGCGGCTTAAGCAGGTAATTCCGGCGTTAGCGCTGATTTTCAGCGGGTTCTGACTGGACAGGGGATAGCAAGAGAAAATGTTAAGGCTTGTTTGCCATCATGTTTTCTTTTGATGGCAAACTGTTAGGTTGCTAATAGTTTTTTAAACATTCAATAAGCGCAGGCGGGTCACTTTTTGCTCTCCGGTTACCTGCGCTAAACAATTACCCGCGTGGCTTATATTTGCCAGGCAGCGTGCGATATAGCCACGCCACCAGTTTGTCGCTGGCCGGCGTTAATAACCACCAGCTCAGTCCAACTAATATTACCGACAGCGAACCCACGGCAATATCGGTAAACCAGTGGGCGCCGGCCATTATGCGCGGCAGGGCAAACAGCACCACAATCAGCACGCCGGTTAAAAATGCCCGGAAGCCGAAATAGCGCCACATAAAGCAGGCAAAAATAATCAGCATCATGCCGTGGTCGCCAGGAAAACTGTCGCGCGAGGCATCCTTTGCCGGAATACCGGTGAGTTCACTGACGCGATGGACGTTATCAAAAAACAGCGTCGGGCTGGCGTGTTTCACCGGCAGCAGATGTCCCAGCTGGTTAAGTAAAACTGCCGTCAGCAGCATAGTTATCCCGATAGCCAGCATACGACGACGGCCTTCAGGCGTTTCGCGTCGCCAGAAGGCGAGGTAGAGCAGCCCCATCGCCAGCAGTGAAACCGCATCAAAACCGCGATAGTTGGTAATCGCCACCAGGACGGCAAATGCGTGGTGATCGACCATCAGATCGTTGAAGCTGAAAAAGATCCCTTTATCGATAGTGAACCAGAAACCGTGATTGGCTGGCAGATACCACGAGAGAAATAGCATCACACCCAGCGCATTAAGCAGCAGGATGGTGACAAGACGTGTTGCGCGCATAAAAAGTAACACCCAAAAAGTGAAATAACGGGCAAACCTATCGCAATTAATTTAAACGAATCTTCAACAGCGAGGTCTGCAGAGCATTCCAGTCGGCTGGCTGATGATGGATCAGTTCAATACGGCTGTCGGGAGGCGCGACCGGACGGGTTTCAATAAACAGATCGTCCCCCTGTCGGTTAACGTTCACCAGGCCATCTGGCGTACGCAGCACGCCTTTTACCCGATCGACCGGCGCACGTCGCGCCCATTCCAGCAGTGGAATGGTATCAAACTGCGTCTCTTCATCGAAAATCCAGCCACACGAAGCATAGCCCTGACCTTCATTTAACGCACGCCGCCAGCGCGCCTGACCCTCCAGTTTCAGCGCCGCCAGTCCCTGCGGGCGGGTGCTGTGAGCGTGGTGGAGTGCGTCCGGAACCGGGCGATCGTGTTGTGCAGGGTGTGTCAGCAGCGCCGGATCTATTTTCCCCCAGGCTGTCTCTGTCAGCAGGCGATCGCCCAGATTGTCCCGCTGCCAGTCCGCCAGACGCTGGCGATCTTCCGGCTGCCAGCGATCGCTTTTACTGGCGACGATAATGTCAGCGGCAGTGAGCTGATCGCGAAAATTTTCGTTTGCGGCCACGCGCGCATCAGCAAGCTGACGCGGATCGAGCAGCGTCAGCGTCGCATCCACCGTTATCCACGGCTGATAGACGGCGGCGCGCAGCATATTAAGTAACTGTTTGGGATGGCCAAGGCCGGTGGGTTCGATAATCAGACGATCGGGTTTCGCCTGTTTCAGCAGCATATTAAGCCCGACCTGCAGCGGCAGACCGTTAACGCAGCACATGCAGCCGCCGGGGATCTCTTTTAGTTCAGCGCCGCGGTTGGCCAGCAGGGCGCCGTCTATACCGACTTCGCCAAACTCATTGACCAGAATAGCCCATTTTTCATCGGCCGGTTTATGCGCAAGCAGATGCAGCAGCGTGGTGGTTTTACCGCTGCCGAGAAAGCCGGTAATGAGGTTGACGCGCGTCATAGTTTCTCCCTGTGGCCTGCTGCTGTCTGGCAGGCAGTGAACTGAGCGCGCGGCCGGTAACGCGGGCCGCGCCGGATGTTGTTATAGTATAACAACCTGCCGGGCGCGGACAACGCAGCGATCAGTCAGCGCGGCTCATATAGCGTCGTTCAGCTACGTGAATGCGAATACGGTCGCCGTTGCTGAGGTATTCAGGCACCTGCACCGAGAGGCCGGTACTCATCACCGCGGGTTTGGTGCGCGCGCTGGCAGAGGCGCCTTTGATGCCGGGCGTGGTATCAGCAATCACCATATCCACCGTCTGCGGCAGCTCCAGCGCCAGTACCTGGCCCTCCATCGTCAGCACCTGCATACCGGGAATACCACCCTCCGGGATAAACAGCAGCTCTTCGGCAATCTGCTCCTGCTTAAAGTTGTAGGGCGTGTAATCTTCATCATCCATAAAGACATATTCGTCGCCGTCGATATAAGAGAAGGTCACCGGGCGACGGCTCAGCTGAATGGCATCGATAATATCGTCGCCTTTAAACCGCTCTTCGACCTTGAGGCCGGTACGCACATCGGTAAACCGCATTTTATAGAGCGTGGCTGCACCGCGTGCGCTGGGACTCTGCACATCAATATCCTTCACCAGCAACAGCTTGCCGTTCCAGGTCACGGCCATTCCTTTTTTGATTTCGTTTGCCTTAGGCATGATGTTATTTACTCAGAAAAGAGAGGTGCGCGTCACGTTACGCGCGCGACCGGAAACAGGCAAGTAAGGCCCTGTAAAATTGTTATCTGCACATAGCTTTCAGCAGGCGGGGCTGCTATTGTCGCCGCGAAATCTCTGCCGGAGCGCTTCATGTTATGCCGCGACCAGTGCGGTGCCTGCTGCACCGCGCCCTCAATTTCTTCACCTATTCCGGGTATGCCTCATGGCAAGCCCGCCAATACGCCCTGCGTTCAGCTGGATGCGCAGCAGCGCTGCCAGCTGTTTGGTTCGCCGCTGCGTCCGGCCGTCTGTGCTGGCCTGCAGCCTGGACCGGAAATGTGTGGCAGCAGCCGGGATGACGCAATGATCTATCTGCTGCAGCTTGAGGCAGAGACGGCACCCTGAAAAGCTGTAAGCCTGCTGAAAATCTGCCCCACCCGCCGCCTTTACTTTCAGCAAACTCATCAGCTGAGGCGTGCGAAAAATCTTAATTTCCCGATGAAGTGTGCGTAGCGTCAAAGATCTGTTCTTTGGTTTACGCATTTTCTTGCCTCGAAGAGCCGCCTGTACCATATTCCCTGAAACGTTTCAGCGTTGTAGTTGCGGCTAAGTGGCTGTGATGCAGCGTGTTTTTTCGCCATTAAGCTGAAACGATTCAATTCAGCAAGCGAGGAGAGATATGTTCCAGCTCGAAGTTCAGGCCATCCATACCGGCGCCACGGCACAGACAAAAGAAGACGCTATTCGTCAGGTTGCCGCCGCGCTGACCGCAGCAGGCAACGTTGCTGAAGGCTATGTCAGCGGCATGCTGGCTCGCGAACAGCAGACCAGCACCTTTCTCGGCAACGGCATCGCTATTCCACACGGCACCACCGACACCCGTGACCTGGTGCTGAAAACCGGCGTACAGGTTTTTCAGTTTCCCCAGGGCGTAGAGTGGGGCGAAGGGCAGATTGCCTATGTGGCTATCGGCATCGCCGCTAAATCAGATGAGCATCTGGCGCTGCTGCGTCAGCTGACGCATGTGTTAAGCGATGACAGCGTGGCAGAGCAGCTAAAAACGGCCTCTGCTGAGGATCTGCGTGCGCTGCTGATGGGTGAGAAGCAGGGAGCTGAATTTACCTTTGATACCTCGCTGATTGCGGTGGATGTCGCGGCGAGCGATCTGATCACGCTGCAGGCGCTGAATGCCGGTCGTCTGCAGGCGGCAGGCGCGGTTGACGCCGCATTTATCACCGACGTTATCTCCCGCACGCCGCTGAGTCTGGGGCAGGGGATCTGGCTGAACGACAGCGCGCAGGGTAACCTGGGCAGCGCTGTCGCGGTAAGCCGCCCGGCGGTGCCGTTTGACCGGCAGGGCGAGCGCGTGGCGCTGCTGCTGACGGTTGCCGCAGTGGATGAGCGTCCGCTGGAGGTGCTGGGCTACCTGAGTAACCTGCTGCAGAACAATAAAGCTGAACGTCTGCTGAAAGCGGATGCAGCCGGCGTACTGGCACTGCTCACCAGCGAAGTGGATGAAGCCGCTGAAGTGCTGACCGCAGAATTTACCATTCGCAATGAGCATGGCCTGCATGCGCGTCCGGGCACTGCGCTGGTCAGCGTTATCAAGCAGTTTAACAGTGATGTCACGGTTACCAACCTTGACGGCAGCGGTAAGCCCGCTAACGGCCGCAGCCTGATGAAAGTGGTGGCGCTGGGCGTGAAGAAAGGCCATCGCCTGCGCTTTACCGCCAGCGGTGATGATGCGCCGCAGGCGATGCAGGCTATCGAAGAGGCCATTAATTCCGGTCTGGGCGAGGGGGCAGCATGAGCCGTCGCGTCGCCACCATTACGCTGAACCCGGCGTATGACCTGGTTGGCTTTACGCCGGAGATAGAGCGCGGTGAAGTCAATCTGGTCAAAACCACCGGCCTGCATGCAGCAGGCAAAGGGATCAACGTTGCCAAAGTACTCAAAGATCTCGGCATCGACGTCACCGTCGGCGGCTTTCTTGGCCGGGAAAATCAGGATGGCTTCCAGCAGCTGTTCAGCGAGCTGGGAATAGCCAATCGCTTTCAGGTCGTGCAGGGGCGTACCCGCATCAACGTAAAGCTTACAGAGAAAGATGGCGAGGTAACCGACCTCAACTTCTCCGGCTTTGAAGTAACCGCGCAGGACTGGGAGCGCTTTACCGCAGATTCACTCACCTGGCTCGGCCAGTTCGATATGGTCTGCGTCAGCGGCAGCCTGCCGGGCGGCGTGACGCCAGAGGCGTTTACCCGCTGGATGAGCGATCTGCGTACGCTCTGTCCGTGCATCATTTTTGACAGTAGCCGTGATGCGCTGGTTGCGGGTCTGAAAGCCGCCCCGTGGCTGGTTAAACCAAACCGGCGCGAGCTGGAGATCTGGGCTAACCGCAAGCTGCCTGAATTGCAGGATGTGATTAACGCGGCGCATGAACTGCGCGAGCAGGGCATTGCTCACGTGGTGATCTCGCTCGGCGCAGAAGGTGCACTCTGGGTCAACGCATCTGGCGAATGGCTGGCAAAACCGCCGGTCTGTGAGGTTGTCAGCACGGTCGGTGCCGGTGACTCCATGGTCGGCGGCCTGATTTATGGCCTGCTGATGCGTGAATCCAGCGAACATACGCTGCGACTGGCTACCGCCGTGGCGGCAATGGCTGTCAGCCAGAGCAACGTCGGCGTAGCCGATCGTACCCGGTTGGCCGCGATGATGGCGCGCGTCGACTTACAACCCGTTAACTAACAGCAGGAGAGCGATGATAATGAAAACGCTGCTGATAAAAGATTCTTCACTGGGACTGGCCTCCGCACATCTGGCTATCGAACGTCTGCGTGCTGCAGCAGCACAGGCCGGACTGGAGCTGGTCAGCACTGCCGCTGAAGCCGAACTGATCCTGGTTGCCGGCGACAATATTCCGGAAGATACGCAGCTGACGGGCAAATCCGTAGCGCGCGTTGATGTGCAGCAGGCGCTGCGCGATCCTCAGGCGGCGATAGCACAGGCGCAGGCAAACGCGCAGCGCTGGCAGCCCGCAACCGCACCGGCAGCCGGGGCTGCCGCAGCACCGGTTACGGCCAGCGCGCAAAAGCGCATTGTCGCCGTTACCGCCTGTCCGACTGGCGTCGCACACACCTTTATGGCGGCAGAAGCGATTGACGCGGAAGCGAAAAAACGCGGCTGGTGGGTAAAAGTCGAAACCCGTGGTTCCGTTGGCGCGGGCAACCCGATCACTCCGGAAGAGGTGGCCGCCGCCGATCTGGTGATCGTGGCAGCGGATATCGATGTGGACCTGGCGAAATTTGCCGGTAAGCCGATGTACCGCACCTCCACCGGCCTGGCGCTGAAGAAAACGGCGCAGGAGCTGGATAAAGCGCAGGCGGAGGCGAAAGTTTATCAGCCTTCCGGCAGCCAGAGCGCCAGCGCACAGGGCGACAGCAAAGAGAAAGCGGGCGCCTACCGTCACCTGCTGACCGGTGTCTCCTACATGCTGCCGATGGTGGTTGCAGGCGGCCTGAGCATTGCGCTGTCGTTTGCGTTCGGGATCACCGCGTTTAAAGAGCCGGGCACGCTGGCAGCAGCGCTGATGCAGATCGGCGGCGGCAGCGCATTTGCGCTGATGGTGCCGGTACTGGCAGGCTTTATTGCATTCTCCATCGCCGATCGTCCTGGCCTGACGCCTGGCCTGATTGGCGGCATGATTGCCACCAGCATCAATGCCGGTTTCCTGGGGGGTATTATCGCTGGCTTTATCGCCGGTTATGCGGCGAAGTTCCTGAGCAGCAAAGTGAAGCTGCCACAGAGTATGGAAGCCCTGAAGCCCATTCTCATTATTCCGCTGGTTGCGAGCCTGATCACCGGCCTGCTGATGATCTACGTGGTGGGTAAACCGGTTGCCGGTATCATGAGCGGCCTGACCAGCTGGCTGGCCAACATGGGCACCGCAAACGCCGTGCTGCTGGGCGCCATTCTTGGCGGTATGATGTGTACCGATATGGGCGGTCCGGTCAACAAAGTGGCCTACGCGTTTGGCGTCGGGCTGCTGAGTTCGCAAACCTATGCGCCGATGGCCGCGATTATGGCTGCGGGCATGGTGCCACCGCTGGCGATGGGTTTGGCGACGCTGGTTGCACGCCGCAAGTTCAATAAAGGGCAGCAGGAGGGCGGCAAAGCGGCGCTGGTGCTGGGTCTCTGCTTTATCTCTGAAGGGGCCATTCCGTTTGCGGCGCGCGATCCGATGCGCGTGCTGCCGTGCTGCATCATTGGCGGAGCCGTGACCGGCGCCATCTCAATGGCGATTGGCGCGAAGCTGATGGCACCTCACGGCGGTCTGTTTGTGCTGCTGATCCCGGGTGCGATTACGCCGGTGCTGGGCTATCTGCTGGCGATTATCATCGGTACCGCGATTGCCGGTCTCGGTTACGCCGTGCTGAAGCGTCCGGAAGAGGAGCTGGCGAAAGCTGCGTAACCCGACGGACATAAAAAAGGGAGCTAAGGCTCCCTTTTTTATTGTCCGCTATCCGGCGTGCTGCTCAGCTTTAAGCCAGGCGATCTCATCTTTCCAGATATCGGGATTGATGGTTTCCAGGATCAGCGGAATGTTATCGAAGCGCGCATCTTTCATCAGCCAGCTGAACACGGTTTTGCCGATGTTGCCTTCACCCAGACTGTGATGGCGATCGACGCGGCTGCCAAGGGCACTTTTGGCATCGTTCAGATGCATACCGCGCAGATAGTTAAAGCCCACCACGCGCTCAAATTCGGCAAAGGTAGCGACACAGTCAGCTTCGGTGCGCAGATCGTATCCGCCGGCGAAGGTGTGACAGGTATCAAGACAAACCCCCACGCGCGATTTATCCTCGACGTGCGCAATAATGGTCGCAAGATGCTCAAAGCGATAGCCGAGGTTACTGCCCTGGCCGGCGGTATTTTCAATCACCGCGACGACATTTTGCGTTTTATCCAGCGTGATGTTGATCGATTCGGCGATGCGCTTCAGGCACGTCTCTTCATCAAGCTGCTGCAGATGGCTGCCGGGGTGGAAGTTCAGCAGCGTCAGGCCAAGCTGGTCAGCGCGCTGCATCTCATCCAGAAACGCGGCGCGTGATTTCTCCAGCGCTTCGGCCTCCGGGTGACCCAGGTTGATCAGAAAGCTATCGTGCGGCAGGATTTGCGCGGAAGAGTAGTTATACCGCGCGCAGGCGCTTTTGAACGCGTCAATGGTCTGCGCAGAGAGCGGTGCGGCTTTCCACTGACGCTGATTTTTTGTAAAGAGCGCAAAGGCGGTGGCCTCCAGCTCATGGGCGCGGATCACTGCCTGATCCACGCCGCCGGATGCGCTGACGTGTGCACCGATATATTTCATGCCGCTCTCCTGTATGGGCGTTAACTAAAGCAAGGCGCACATGATAGCGGAAGCGGCTATGCCATGAAATGTTGCACCAGCAAATTCAGCGCGCCGCCGCCGACGATGAGCCAGCAGAACATCATCAGCCCCAGCAGCAGCGGTTTTGCGCCCGCCTGTTTCAGCGCGGAGAAGCGCGTGGTCAGACCCAGCGCTGCCATCGCCATCGCCAGCAGCAGGTTGGCCAGCTGGTTCAGCGCGCTAACCACTCCGGCTGGCAGCAGCTGCAGTGAATTAACCAGCGCGACCGCGATAAACAGCAGTGCAAACCACGGAAAGCTGCGTGCAGACGTTGCCGTGCGCGGGCCGCGCTGCCGGAGCCAGCTGCCCAGCAGCAGCAGGAAAGGGGCCAGCATCATGACGCGCAGCATCTTGGTGATCACCGCCATATTCTCTGCTTCAGCGCCTATGGCGTGCCCGGCGGCTACTACCTGCGCCACCTCATGCAGCGTGGAGCCGGTAAAGATGCCAAACTGCGCGGCACTGACAGCGGGCAGCAGTGCAAACAGCGCGGGATAAAGCAGGATGCCGGCGGTACCAAACAGCACCACGGTTGCCACCGCCACCGCCACTTTCGAGGCGTCAGCTTTGACCACGGGTTCCGTCGCCAGCACCGCCGCCGCACCGCAGATGCTGCTGCCGGCACCAATCAGCCACACCGTCTCGCGATCCATCTTTAGCAGCCGGATGCCAGCCAGGCAGGTAAGCAGGAACGTTGTGCCGATAATCAGCGTATCGATAATCACGCCGCGCAGGCCGACGCCGGCTATCTGCTGAACGGTGATGCGAAAACCAAAAAGAATAATGCCGAGGCGCAACAGGCGCTGTTTTGCCAGCAGCACACCGCTGTCGCAGTGGCTGGCGATACGCGGGTAAAAAGTATTGCCGGCAATAATGCCGCCAACGATCGCCAGCGTCAGCGCGCCCAGACCGGCGTGAGACAGCCACGGCAGCAAGGTAAGCCAGGCGGCGCAGCCTGCCAGCGCCGCCGTTAGTGCCAGACCCGCCACCACCCGGCAGGGCGGGAGCACCGGTTTTATTATGCTAAATTCAGCCATTAACCACCTCCTGAGTATGGCAATAGCCTGCGCCTCTCTGATATAAAAGTGAAATTGATAATATCTTTATAATCGACCGGAATAAGTGATAAGGAGAAAGGCTATGTTTGTGCGTCTGCGCCGCTGGGCAAAGCTGATAAAGCGGGATGTCCTGACGCTGTGGTTTGCCTGTCGCGACCCGCGTACGGCATGGTGGTTCAAACTGATGGCGTTTGGGCTGGTGGCCTATGCGCTCAGCCCGATTGATCTTATTCCGGACTTCATCCCGATTATTGGTCTGCTGGATGATGCCATCATTGTACCGCTTGGCGTGATTATTCTGCTGCGCCTGCTGCCGCGCGATATTCGTATCAGCAGCGCTGAACGCGCGGAAGTACAGCGCGCGCGCGGAGTAAAAATTGTCAGTCGCGCCGGATTTGGCCTGATCCTGCTGATCTGGATCGGCATTATCGTCTGGCTGATACAGCGCTATATGGCCTGAGGAGCAAGCATGCATATTACGCTACGCCAGATTGAAGTGTTTACTGAGGTGCTGAAGAGCGGTTCCACCACCCAGGCCTCGCAGGTGCTGTCACTGTCGCAGTCGGCGGTGAGCGCGGCGCTGGCGGATCTCGAAAACCAGCTGGGAGTACAGCTGTTCGATCGCGTAGGCAAGCGGCTGGTGCTGAATGAGCATGGGCGGCTGCTCTATCCGCGCGCCGTCGGACTACTGGAGCAGGCGGGTGAAATTGAGCAGCTCTTCCGCGAAGATAGCGGGGCGATCCGGCTGTTTGCCAGCAGTACCATCGGTAACTATTTGCTGCCGGGCATGATTGCCGCCTACCGGCGCGATTTTCCCGCACTTCCGCTGGAGCTGAGCGTCGGCAACAGTCAGGATGCGATTCAGGCCGTTGCAGATTTTCGCGTGGATATCGGCCTGATCGAGGGACCGTGTCACGAGCCGGATATCATCAGCACGCCGTGGCTGGAAGATGAGCTGGTGGTGTTTGCAGCACCCGACTCGGCGCTGCTGCAGCAGCCGGTGACGCTGGCAAGCCTGGCGGCGGCACCGTGGATCCTGCGTGAACGCGGCTCCGGCACGCGTGAAATTGTTGATTACCAGCTGCTGTCGCATCTGCCGCAGTTTCAGCTGGGTATGGAACTGGGTAACTCCGAAGCGATTAAACATGCGGTACGGCACGGCATGGGCATCAGCTGCCTGTCGCGCCGGGTCATTGCCGACCTGCTGGAAGCGGGCACGCTGGCAGAAGTGGCGGTTCCGCTGCCGCGCCTGACGCGCACGCTCTACCGCATTCACCACCGGCAAAAACATCTCTCAAACGCGCTCAACCGCTTTCTTGCCTACTGCTGTGAATAGCCGGCGGCGGCGGGTGCTGCTAATAATCGCCCGCCGATCATGAAGGTAACTAATAACCCGAGGTGAATGCTATACAGCGCAGGGTTAGCTGCTACAATCGCGCCTTATTTTTATCCGGCATAGCGTTTACACATGCATAATGACTCAAAAACAACACAACAACCTGGGCTGCGCCGTGAATTAAAAGCGCGCCACCTCACTATGATCGCCATCGGCGGCTCCATTGGTACCGGCCTGTTTGTCGCTTCCGGCGCCACCATTTCACAGGCCGGACCCGGCGGCGCGCTGCTCTCCTATGCCCTGATTGGGCTGATGGTCTACTTTCTGATGACCAGCCTCGGCGAACTGGCTGCCTTTATGCCGGTTTCCGGCTCCTTTGCCACCTATGGCGCAAAATATGTTGAAGAGGGCTTTGGCTTCGCGCTGGGCTGGAACTACTGGTACAACTGGGCGGTGACCATTGCTGTTGATCTGGTCGCCTCGCAGCTGGTGATGAACTACTGGTTCCCCGATACGCCAGGCTGGATCTGGAGCGCCACTTTTCTCTGCCTGATGTTCCTGATTAACTTCATCTCGGTTAAAGGTTTTGGCGAAACAGAGTACTGGTTCTCGCTGATTAAAGTCGCCACCGTCGTTATTTTTATCGTGGTGGGGATTCTGATGATCACCGGTATTATGCGCGGTGCGGAACATGCAGGCTGGCACAACTGGACCGTGGGCGATGCGCCTTTTGCCGGCGGGTTTTCTGCAATGATCGGCGTGGCGATGATTGTCGGCTTCTCTTTTCAGGGCACCGAGCTTATCGGCATCGCCGCCGGTGAATCTGAAGATCCGGCCAAAAATATTCCGCGCGCGGTGCGGCAGGTTTTCTGGCGTATTCTGCTGTTTTATGTGTTTGCGATTCTGATCATCAGCCTGATCCTGCCCTATACCGATCCGCAGCTGCTGCATAATGACGTGACCGATATCAGCGTCAGCCCGTTTACGCTGGTGTTCCAGAATGCCGGTCTGCTCTCAGCGGCGGCGATCATGAACGCAGTCATCCTGACGTCGGTGCTTTCAGCGGGTAACTCCGGTATGTACGCCTCAACGCGCATGCTGTTTAATCTCGCCCGTGAGGGCAAAGCGCCGCGCATCTTTGCAAAACTCTCCAGAGGCGGCGTGCCGCGCAATGCGCTGATTGCGACGACCGTAGTAGCTGGTCTCTGCTTCCTGACGTCAAAGTTTGGTAATCAGGAAGTTTACCTGTGGCTGCTTAATACCTCAGGTATGACCGGTTTTATCGCCTGGCTGGGCATTGCCATCAGCCACTATCGTTTCCGTCGCGGCTATGAAGCGCAGGGGCGCGATCTGGCCGATTTACCTTACCGCTCCGGCTTTTTCCCACTGGGTCCTGTCTTCGCCTTTGTGCTTTGCCTGATTATTACGCTGGGGCAGAACTATCAGGCGTTCCTCGCCGACACCATCGACTGGTACGGTGTGGCGGCAACTTATATCGGTATCCCGCTATTTCTGATTATCTGGATGGGCTACCGGCTGACACGCGGCAGCCGCGTAGTGAAATATAGCGAGATGGAGTTCCCGGTTTTCAAACAGTAAAACCTGGCGTGGCGGCATTCCAATCCAGACGTAGGGGGCGCATTTTTGCGCCCCTGGTTTCAGGCGATTCACCCAACCCAGGGCGGCATTAATGCCGCCCCAACGGTTGCACCCAAACCAGACGTAGGGGACGCATTAATGCGTCCCTGGTTTCAGGTGATTCACCCAACCCAGGGCGGCATAAATGCCGCCCCTGTGATTGCACGGTACGCAGGGGACGCATGAATGCGTCCCGGGTTTCAAACGATACACCCGGACCAGGGCGGCATCAATGCCGCCCCTACAATTGCACGGTACGTAGGGGACGCATTTATGCGTCCCTGGCATATTGATGCATCCCTGCCGGTTTGAGCTTTGTTACAGAGATATAATTGATAATTATTATCACCTGCTCTATTGTGTCAGCCGTTATGATTACGGCTATACAGGTAGACTCATGCGTACGACAGATTCCGTGCTGATAGCGGAACACCCCCCTGAAGCTGACACCCTGACACGTTATCGTCAGGTGCTGCGTCAGCGACTGCTGCTGACTGGCGTACTGGTTGTTGCTATTCTCGCCTCGGTTATTCTCGATTTCACCCTTGGCCCGGCCGGGCTTACGCTGGAAACGCTCGGGCAGACCTTGCTGCATCCGGCCGCGATGGATGCCGGTACCCGCGTCATCGTCTGGGATATCCGTCTGCCCTATGCGCTGATGGCCGTGGTTGTCGGGCTGGCGCTGGGACTGGCGGGTGCCGAGATGCAAACCATTCTGAACAACCCGCTGGCGAGTCCCTTTACGCTGGGCGTCTCTTCCGCTGCAGCCTTTGGTGCCGCGCTGGCAATTATCCTCGGCGTCGGTTTTCCCGGCCTCTCCGATCAGTGGTTTATCTCCGCTAACGCCTTTGTGTTTGCGCTGTTTGCCGCGCTGATGCTGGATGGCATTACGCGCTGGAGCAAAGTCTCGACCTCCGGCGTGGTGCTGTTTGGTATTGCGCTGGTATTTACCTTCAACGCCCTGGTTTCCATGATGCAGTTTATCGCCAGCGAAGATACGCTGCAGGGACTGGTGTTCTGGACCATGGGTAGCCTGGCGCGCGCATCGTGGGAAAAGCTGGGCGTGCTGAGCGCTGCGTTTGCGCTGCTGGTACCGTTTTCCATGCTCAGCAGCTGGAAGCTGACCGCACTGCGGCTGGGGGAAGATCGCGCCATTAGTTTTGGTATCGACGTGCGCCGTCTGCGACTGGCAACGCTGTTACGCATCAGCATTCTCTCGGCGCTGGCAGTAGCCTTTGTCGGCCCGATTGGCTTTATCGGCCTCGTCGCCCCGCATATCGCCCGCATGATGTTTGGCGAAGATCATCGTTACTATCTGCCCGCCAGCGCGCTGGTGGGCGCATTGGTGCTGTCGCTGGCCTCGGTTGCGTCGAAAAACCTGATCCCGGGCGTGATTATTCCGGTGGGGATCGTGACCTCGCTGGTCGGCGTTCCCTTCTTTCTGAGTATTATTCTGCGTCACCGGGGGAGCGTGTAATGGATTCAGGCTTACGTATTGAGCAGTTCAGCGCCGGTTACCCTAAGCGTCAGGTGATCGACAATCTGGACGTTGCCACGCTGCCGCGCGGCAAAATCACCGTGCTGCTTGGCCCGAACGGCTGCGGTAAATCCACGCTGCTGCGCGCGCTGGCGGGCCTGGGTAAAGGCGAGGGCGCACTCTGGCTGAACGGCGTTGATTTAATGGCGCAGCCCTTCACGCAGCGAGCAAAGCGGGTGGTCTACCTGCCGCAGACGCTGCCGGCCGGGGTTCATCTGCACGTACTGGAATCGATTATCGTGGCGCAGCGCGCCTCGGGCGGCCTCCATAGTGCGGACAGCGAAGCAGAAATTATGGCGCTGCTTGAGCAGCTGGGTATCGCTCATCTGGCGATGCGCTACCTCGATCAGCTCTCAGGCGGGCAGAAACAGCTGGTAGGTCTGGCGCAGTCGCTGATCCGCCGGCCGGAGCTGCTGCTGCTGGATGAACCGCTGAGCGCGCTGGATCTCAACTATCAGTTTCACGTGATGGATCTGGTACGACGCGAAACCCGGCTGCGCAATATGGTCACGGTGGTGGTGGTGCACGATATCAATATTGCGCTGCGGCATGCTGACCACGCGCTAATGCTGAAGCAGGGCCGGCGTCTGGCGGATGGCATACCCGCAGAGGTGATTACGCCGCAGACGCTGGCGCAGGTGTATGGCGTGCGCGGCCGGATTGAGCACTGCTCGCAGGGCATGCCACAGGTAATGATTGACGGGCTGGTGGCAGAGTCGCTGATGTAAGGCAGGGCGCGCAGGCTGCGCGCCCTGTGCAGCATCGCCCTGCAGGGCGATGCTGTTATACCAGCAGATGTTTCGCGTGAAAGCGCAGGTGATCTTCCACAAAAGTGGCGATAAAGAAGTAGCTGTGGTCGTAACCCGGCTGAATGCGCAGCTCCAGCGGGAATCCCTGTTCGCGCGCAATCGCCTCAAGGCGCTCCGGACGCAGCTGGTCCGCGAGAAACTGATCGCCGTCGCCCTGATCGATCAGCAGCGGCAGACGCTGCTCCGCCTCCTGCATCAGCAGGCAACTGTCCCATTCCCGCCACGCCTGGCGGTCGTCGCCGAGATAGGCAGTAAACGCCTTTTGCCCCCAGGGGACGTCGCAGGGATTCACAATCGGTGCAAAGGCTGAAGCGGAAGCAAAGCGTCCGCCGAGGCGCAGTGCCAGTACCAGCGCACCGTGTCCTCCCATTGAGTGGCCCATAATCGACTGCCGATCGCTCAGCTTGAAGTTATCCGCCAGCAGCGCCGGCAGCTCCTCGCTGAGGTAGTCAAACATACGATAGTGCGCCGCCCACGGCTGCTGCGTTGCGTTGAGATAGAAGCCGGCGCCCTGGCCGAGATCGTAACTCTCATCGTTAGCCACCGCGTCCCCGCGCGGGCTGGTGTCCGGCATAATCAGCACCAGACCCAGCTCTGCGGCCACGCGCTGCGCGCCCGCTTTGGTGGTGAAATTTTCGTCGCTGCAGGTCAGTCCGGCGAGAAACCAGACCGCAGGCGGCGGCGTATCAGCTTTGGGCGGCGGTAAAAAAATGCTGAACGTCATCGGGCAGTTCAGCACCGATGACTGATGTCGCCAGCGTTGTTGCCAGCCGCCGAAGATGCGGTGTTCTTCCAGCAGTTCCAGCGTGGATGCCATAACGCCTCCGGTTATTTGTTGAAGTGCACCACAGAGCGAATCGATTTCCCTTCGTGCATCAGATCAAAGGCGTCGTTGATCTCATCCAGCGCCATGGTATGGGTGATGAAATCGTTCAGCGCAAACTTGCCATCCAGATAATCCTGCACGATACCCGGCAGCTGGCTGCGGCCTTTCACGCCGCCAAACGCGGAACCCCGCCAGACGCGGCCCGTGACCAGCTGGAACGGGCGGGTGGAGATCTCTTCACCGGCACCGGCCACGCCGATGATGACCGACTCACCCCAGCCTTTATGACAGCACTCCAGCGCCGAACGCATGACGTTGACGTTACCGATACACTCAAATGAGAAATCGACGCCGCCATCGGTCAGCTCAACGATGACATCCTGAATAGGCTTATCGTAATCTTTCGGGTTGATCAGGTCGGTGGCACCCAGCTTGCGTGCCAAATCAAATTTGCTGGTATTGATATCAATAGCGATAATGCGGCCCGCTTTTGCCATCTGCGCACCGATGATCGCCGAGAGGCCAATACCGCCGAGACCAAAAATTGCCACGGTGTCGCCCGCTTTAACTTTAGCGGTATTCATCACCGCGCCCATGCCGGTGGTCACGCCGCAGCCCAGCAGGCACACCTCTTCCAGCGGAGCTTCTTTACTGATTTTCGCCAGCGAGATTTCCGGTACAACGGTGTACTCGGAAAAAGTAGAGGTGCCCATATAGTGGAAAATAGGCTGGCCATCTTTAAAGAAGCGCGTAGTGCCATCCGGCATCAGTCCCTTGCCCTGGGTGGCGCGGATCGCCTGGCAGAGGTTGGTTTTGCCGGAGAGACAGAACTTACATTTGCCGCACTCCGGAGTGTAGAGCGGGATAACGTGATCGCCCACCGCCACGCTGGTAACCCCTTCGCCCACCGCTTCCACCACGCCGCCACCTTCATGACCGAGAATGGCCGGGAAAACGCCTTCCGGATCTTTGCCGGAGAGCGTATAGGCGTCGGTATGGCAAACGCCGGTAGCAACGATGCGTACTAACACTTCGCCTTTCTGCGGCGGCATCAAATCCACTTCTTCGATTTTCAGCGGCTCGCCAGGTGCCCAGGCAACGGCGGCACGGGTTTTAATCATGTTCATGCAATCCCTCTTGCGGTAGATGCGGGCCAGTGGCCCTGGTGGTCATTACTTATTTCAGCAGCGTCTGCTCGCTGTCCGGCAGCGGATGCAGCAGGCCGTCGTGCTGTGGCCGGTCATCAAACATATCAATAATCAGGTATTTCAGCGCCTCGACGTTTGGCGTAAACGCATCGCGTCGCCACATCAGCCAGGTAGCGGTATCGCGATAGAGCGGCGGCAGCGCGTGCTCCTGTACCCGCTCGCGCGCCGGCATCTGCGCCAGCACGGAGGCGGGCAGCATTGCCACGCCGCCGCCGCCCGCCACGCAGGCAACCATCGCGTGATAGGACTGGATCTCCATGACGTTGCGCGGTGCGCTCTGGCTGTCGCGGTACCAGCTCTCCAGCCGGGTGCGGTAGGAGCAGCTGTTGCCAAAGGCAAACAGCGTATCCTGCTGGGTATCGCGTGCGCTGAGGATCGGCGGATGTTCAGGGCTGGAGATCAGCACCATCTCTTCGCTGAAGGCGATACAGCCGTTCAGGTCATCATAGGGAGCCGGACCATCAACCAGCGCCGCCGCCAGCGTGCCGGCGCGCACTTTGTCGATGATATCGCCCGATGTGCCGGTCACCAGGGAGAGCGCCACCGCCGGGTAGCGCTGATGATAGGCGGCCAGCAGCGCCGGCAGGCGGGTAGCTGCCGTGCTCTCCATTGAACCAAAAGCAAAATTGCCGCCTGGCTCACCGGCGCGGGCGATATTCAGCGCTTCATCGCTCAGCGCCAGAATACGGCGGGCGTAGTTGAGAAAATTATGCCCCATCGGTGACAGACGCATGCGCTGCTTCTCGCGGATAAACAGGTCAACCCCGATCTCCTCTTCCAGCTGGCGCAGGCGCGTAGTGAGATTAGAGGGCACGCGATGCAGCTGTTCAGCGGCACGCGCCAGAGAACCGGTATCGGCTACACAACAGAACATTCGCAGCTGAACTAAATCCATCTTCTCATCCCGTAAACAACAAGTGCAATGTTATTCATATTTTGTGAGTCTAAACTGCCCGCCGGCGGCTGGCAAGTGCGTTATTGCCGCTTTTGCAGTTTAGCCAGGCGCGCTGCTGATAAGTGTAGTGATAGCGACAGCAACAGCCGCTTTTTTGCGCCTTTTGGTGCCGCGCACGCGCACGTGCTGATTGCCAATCAGATTGATTACTGGATTAAGCCTGCGTTGTGTTTCACAATACGCGCTCAGAATTTCCCCCGCGGGCTATGTTCCGCGGGCGCATCACCTGCCGGAGAATGAGAACGATGAGCACCTTAAGTCAGGAAGCCGCCCTGGTTCATGAAGCGCTGCTGGCGCGCGGTCTGGAAACGCCGTTACGCGCCCCGGTGCGCGAAATGGATAGCGAAACGCGCAAGCGTGAAATTGCCGGTCACATGACGCAAATCATGCAGCTGCTGAATCTGGACCTGGAAGATGACAGCCTGATGGAGACGCCGCATCGCATCGCAAAAATGTATGTGGATGAGATTTTCTCAGGTCTCGATTACGCCAACTTCCCGAAAATCACCGTCATCGAAAACAAAATGAAAGTGGACGAGATGGTGACGGTGCGTGACATCACGCTGACCAGCACCTGCGAACACCATTTTGTGATCATCGATGGCAAGGCGACGGTGGCCTACATTCCCAAAGACAAAGTGATTGGCCTGTCGAAAATCAACCGCATCGTGCAGTTTTTCGCCCAGCGCCCGCAGGTGCAGGAGCGGCTGACGCAGCAGGTGCTGGTCGCGCTGCAGACGCTGCTTGGCACCACTAACGTGGCGGTGTCGATTGATGCAGTTCACTACTGCGTAAAAGCGCGCGGCGTGAAAGATGCGACCAGCGCAACCACGACCACGTCGCTGGGCGGGCTGTTTAAATCGAGCCAGAATACGCGTCAGGAGTTCCTGCGCGCGGTACGTCATATCTGATCCCCAGGCGGCCCCGGTGCCGCCTTTTTTGATGGCTGAGGGCCGCAATGCAACGCTACCAGGCGCTGGATTTTATTCGCGGATGCGCGGTTCTGGGCATTTTGCTGCTCAATATTACCGGCTTTGGCCTGCCGTCAGCCGCCTATCTTAATCCCGCCTGGCAGGGCAGCGTTACGCCGCAGGATGCCTGGACCTGGGCGATACTGGACGGGCTGGCGCAGCTGAAATTCCTCACGCTGTTTGCACTGCTGTTTGGCGCCGGACTGGCGCTGCAGATCCCCCGCGGTAAGCGCTGGATCAGCACGCGCCTGACGCTGCTGGTGCTGCTCGGGTTTATCCACGGCGTTTTCTTCTGGGAAGGGGATATTCTCCTCGACTATGGGCTTATCGGCCTGATTATCTGGCGTCTGCTGCGTGAAGTGCCCTCTGAGCGTGCGCTGTTTCAGACCGGCGTGCTGCTCTATCTGGTCGGCTGTGCGGTGCTGCTTATCTTCGGAGCGATCTCCGGCAATCAGAGCAGCAGCGGCTGGCAGCCGGGTGCCGCTGTGCTGGAGTATGAAAGTTACTGGAAGCTGGTGGGCGGCTGGGAAGCGGTACGCAACCGGCTCGATCTGCTCGCATCGGGCCTGATGGCGCTGGCATCCCAGTATGGCTGGCAGCTGGCGGGGCTGATGCTGATGGGTGCCGCGCTGCTGCGCTGCGGCTGGCTGACCGGTGAGTTCAGCCTGCAGCACTACCGGCGCGCCGCACTGCTGCTGCTGACGACCGGCTGGCTAATCGCGGTGCCGGGTATCGTTGCGCAGTGGCAGCTGCAGTGGGCGCAGCGCTGGACCAGCTTTTATCTGCAGGTGCCGCGCGATCTCGCCTCGCCTTTTATCAGCCTCGGCTATGCGGCGCTCTGTCTCGGCTTCTGGCCTGCGCTCGCGCGTAACCGGCTATGCAACCTGATTCAGGGAGTGGGGCGCATGGCGCTGAGCAACTATCTGTTACAGACGCTAATCTGTACCACGCTTTTCTACCGGTTTGATCTCTTCCTGCACTTTAACCGGTTACAGCTGCTGGCGCTGGTGCCCGTTATCTGGGTAGTCAATCTTCTCTTCTCAGCGCTCTGGCTGCGCTATTATCGTCAGGGGCCGCTGGAGTGGCTGTGGCGCTGGCTGACGCAGCGTCTCTCTGCAACCGGCACCGCAGTGCCGCCTGTCAGATAATGACCTGCATCACAAAGATCGTATAAAGCAATGTAACCGTTTTCATTGATGTGAGCTGTTTCACGTAGCTGAAGTCTGCGGCCTGACACTATAGCGCTATTACGCGCCCGTCGCGTCTTTCAGCCTTTGTGGAACCGCTGCATGATAACGATTCGTGATGTCGCCCGACTGGCGGGAGTTTCTGTTGCCACCGTGTCGCGCGTGCTCAATAACAGCAGTGCCGTCACCTCTGATACCCGCGACGCCGTGCTGCAGGCGGTGGAATCGCTGGGCTATCGTCCGAACGCCAACGCACAGGCGCTCGCCACCCAGGTCAGCGACACGATTGGTGTCGTTGTCATGGATGTCTCCGATCCCTTTTTTGGCGCGCTGGTGAAAGCGGTGGATACCGTGGCGCAGCGGGTGCATAAGCATGTTCTCATCAGTAATTCCTGGCATCAGGAAGATAAAGAGCGACACGCCATTGAGGTGCTGATCCGTCAGCGCTGCAATGCGCTGGTGGTACATGCGAAAACGCTTTCAGACGCTGAACTCACGCAGTTTATGGATCAGGTGCCGGGAATGGTGCTGGTTAACCGGGTGATCCGCGGCTACGAGCATCGCTGCGTCTGTCTCGACAATGTAACCGGTGCGCAGGTTGCCACCCGCATGCTGCTGCAGCAGGGGCATCAGCGTATCGGCTATCTCAGCTCCAGCCACCCGATTGAAGATGTGGCCCAGCGCCGCGATGGCTGGCTGCAGGCGCTGTCAGAGCAGGGTATCCAGCCGGCAGAGGCGTGGATCGCCCATGCTGAACCCGATATGCAGGGCGGTGAAGCCGCGATGGTGGAGCTGCTCGGGCGCAATCTGCATCTGACCGCCGTGTTTTCCTATAACGATGGCATGGCGGCTGGCGCCCTGACGGCGCTGAAAGATAACGGCATTCAGGTGCCGCAGCATTTTTCTGTCATCGGTTTTGATGACATTCCTATTTCCCGTTACACCGATCCCCAGCTGACAACCGTACGCTATCCCATTGTTTCTATGGCAAAACTGGCAACAGAGCTGGCGCTAAAAGGCGCAGCCGGTGAGCTGGATCCTCAGGCATCGCACTGCTTCATGCCTACGCTGGTGCGGCGTCACTCAGTGGCCCAGCGACAAATTGTGGAGTCGATCACTAATCCAGGCGATAGCGCCATGTAACCGTTTCCAATATGTGATTACATTCACAGTTAATTACCAGACCGCTCACTATGATGGCAGCGTCTTACCGGACTGAAACATCATGAAACGCCGGGTCACGCCTCTCCGGACAGGTTTCAGTAGCCGATTGAAATGGTTCACAACACTCTTCAGGAAGCGGTTACGTACAGGGAAGTCAGGATAGGGAGAGCGGTCCGGCTAACGCCCGCGCCTGCTCCAGAATGATAGCGTTTCAACCGACTGCGTTCGCTGCCCGCAGGCAGCAGGGCGCAATGAAATACCCTGCATAATTAAAACCGGAGATACCATGAATAAGAAGGTTTTCACGCTCACAGCACTGGTTGCCAGCATGATGTTTGGTGCAACTGCACACGCCGCCGATACCCGCATTGGCGTGACCATTTACAAATATGATGACAACTTCATGTCAATGGTGCGTAAGGATATCGAGAAAGAGGCGAAAACGCTGGGCGGCATTCAGCTGCTGATGAATGACTCGCAGAATGACCAGTCCAAACAGAACGATCAGATTGACGTGCTGATGGCCAAGGGCGTGAAAGCGCTGGCAATTAACCTGGTAGATCCGGCAGCGGCAGCGGTAGTCATCGACAAAGCAAAAGCCAATGACGTACCAATTGTGTTCTTCAACAAAGAGCCGAACGCCAAAGTGCTGGCCAGCTATCCGAAAGCCTATTATGTCGGTACAGACTCAAAAGAGTCAGGTATCAAACAGGGCGAGCTGATTGAGAAGCACTGGAAATCGACGCCAGCCTGGGATCTGAACAAAGATGGACAGATTCAGTTTGTCCTGCTGAAAGGCGAGCCAGGGCACCCGGATGCTGAAGCGCGTACCAAATATGTTATCGACACCCTGAACAAAGATGGCATCAAGACGCAGCAGCTGGCGATGGATACCGCAATGTGGGATACCGCTCAGGCGAAAGATAAAGTCGATGCGTGGCTCTCCGGTCCGAACGCTAACAAAATTGAAGTGATCATTGCCAACAACGATGCAATGGCAATGGGCGCGGTTGAAGCGCTGAAAGCACACAACAAATCAAGCATTCCGGTGTTTGGTGTTGATGCGCTGCCAGAAGCGCTGGCGCTGGTGAAATCGGGTGCGATGGCGGGTACCGTGCTGAACGATGCGGAAAACCAGGCGAAAGCCACGCTGGATATCGCGAAGAACCTGGCAGATGGCAAAGAGCCAACCGCGGGCACTAACTTCAAGATGGAAGATAAAGTGGTTCGCGTGCCTTATGTCGCCGTAGATAAAGAGAACCTCTCTCAGTTTGCGAAGTAATCTATTCCGGGCGCGGCAATTTGCCGCGCCTTATTGCATCTGCATACGCTTTTTTTAGCCAGGTAAATTATGGCCAGTGAGAATCCGACCACACAGCGTGAATATCTGCTGGAGATGACGAATGTCTCGAAATCATTTCCAGGGGTGAAAGCCTTAGATAATGTGAATTTGAAAGTGCGGCCGCACTCCGTCCATGCCTTAATGGGTGAAAACGGCGCCGGAAAATCGACATTATTAAAGTGCTTATTTGGCATCTATAAAAAAGATACGGGGAGTATTCTTTTTCAGGGCCAGGAGATTGACTATAAAAGCTCCAAAGAAGCGCTGGAAAATGGCGTCTCAATGGTGCATCAGGAATTAAACCTCGTGCTGCAGCGCAGCGTGATGGATAATATGTGGCTGGGTCGCTACCCGCGTAAAGGGCCATTTGTCGATCAGGACAAAATGTATCGCGATACCAAAGCGATCTTTGATGAACTCGATATTGATATCGATCCGCGCGATAAAGTGGCGAATCTTTCTGTATCGCAGATGCAGATGATTGAAATTGCCAAAGCGTTCTCCTATGACGCCAAAATTGTCATTATGGATGAACCGACCTCTTCGCTGACGGAAAAAGAAGTTAACCACCTGTTTACTATTATTCGTAAACTAAAAGATCGCGGCTGCGGTATTGTCTATATCTCGCATAAGATGGAAGAGATCTTTCAGCTGTGCGACGAGATCACCATTCTGCGCGACGGACAGTGGATCGCCACTCAGTCGCTGGAAGGGCTGGATATGGATAAGATCATCGCCATGATGGTGGGTCGTTCGCTCAATCAGCGCTTCCCGGATAAGAGCAACGTGCCGGGCGAGGTGATTCTGGAAGTCCGCAACCTCACTTCACTGCGTCAGCCCTCGATTCGTGATATCTCATTTGACCTGCATAAAGGAGAGATCCTCGGTATCGCCGGACTGGTGGGTGCCAAGCGTACCGATATCGTTGAGACGCTGTTTGGCATTCGCGAGAAGTCGGGCGGAACTATCCGGCTGCACGGCAAAGCGATCAACAACCACAGTGCAAACGAGGCGATTAACCACGGTTTTGCGCTAGTGACAGAAGAGCGTCGCTCCACCGGGATCTACGCCTATCTCGATATCGGCTTTAACTCGCTTATCTCCAATATTAAAAAATATAAATCCAGTATCGGCCTGCTTGATAATAAGCGTATGAAGAGCGATACCCAGTGGGTTATTGACTCGATGCGGGTAAAAACGCCAGGTCACCATACGCAGATTGGCTCGCTTTCAGGCGGTAACCAGCAGAAGGTCATTATTGGCCGCTGGCTGCTGACCCAGCCGGAAATATTAATGCTTGATGAACCTACGCGCGGTATTGACGTAGGGGCTAAATTTGAAATTTATCAGCTGATTTCAGAACTGGCCAAAAAAGAGAAGGGCATTATTATTATCTCCTCAGAAATGCCAGAGCTGCTGGGTATAACCGATCGTATTCTGGTAATGAGTAACGGTCAGGTAGCCGGTATTGTCGATACAAAAACGACCTCGCAGAATGAAATCCTGCGTTTAGCGTCATTACACCTTTAATGAAGCAAGGGCTTTAAAATGAAAGCGACTACTAAAAAGAATGCGCTAACCTGGTTAAAAGAGGGCGGTATTTACGTCGTCCTGTTTGTTCTGCTGGCGATTATTATTTTTCAGGATCCGACGTTTTTAAGTTTAATGAACCTGAGTAACATCCTGACGCAATCGTCGGTGCGTATTATTATCGCGCTGGGCGTGGCCGGGCTGATTGTGACTCAGGGTACTGACCTCTCCGCCGGGCGGCAGGTTGGCCTGGCGGCGGTAGTGGCGGCGACGCTGCTGCAGTCGATGGATAACGCGAACAAGGTTTTCCCGCATCTGGAAACCATGCCGATTCCGCTGGTTATTCTGGTAGTGTGCATTATCGGCGGCGTGATTGGCCTGGTAAACGGCGTGATCATCGCATACCTCAAGGTAACGCCGTTTATTACCACGCTGGGTACGATGATCATCGTGTATGGTATTAACTCCCTCTACTACGATTTTGTCGGTGCCTCGCCGATCGCCGGCTTTGACGCGGGCTTCTCCACCTTTACCCAGGGTTTCCTGCGCTTTGGTGACTTCAAGCTCTCGTTTATCACCTTTTACGCCATTATCGCTATCGTGTTTGTCTGGATCCTGTGGAATAAAACCCGCTTCGGTAAAAACATTTTTGCGATTGGCGGTAACCCGGAAGCGGCAAAAGTTTCAGGCGTTAACGTGCCGTTCAACCTGATTCTGGTCTATGCCCTGTCAGGTGTGTTCTATGCGTTTGGCGGTCTGCTGGAAGCGGGCCGTATTGGTAGCGCCACCAACAACCTCGGCTTTATGTATGAGCTGGATGCGATTGCCGCCTGCGTGGTGGGCGGCGTCTCCTTCGCCGGCGGTGTGGGTACGGTCGCAGGCGTCGTGACCGGGGTAATTATCTTTACCGTAATCAACTACGGCCTGACTTACATCGGCGTGAACCCTTACTGGCAGTACATCATCAAGGGCGGCATCATTATCTTCGCCGTGGCGCTGGATTCACTGAAATACTCGCGCAAGAAATAAGCGTGAAGTAACGGAAAAAGGCTGCGCTGGCGCAGCCTTTTTTTATGGCTGCCGGCCGCAGCAAAGGCTACTTACGCAGCTTCTCTTCCAGCTCCAGCAGCTGTTCAGGCGTGACCGCCGGATAGCTCTGCGCATCTTCCGGCACCGTATGCACTGCCGGAATTGGCACCAGCGGTCCGAGAAAACGCGGCTCGCGCTTCATCAGATAGAGATCGGCCATCGCGCCCAGCCGGGCACCGACTTCGCGCGCGCGCACCGACAGCATATTTTTCGGCGAGGGTACGGCATAGCACTGTGCCTGAATGCCAAGGTGCAGCGCAATGTAGAGCGCCCGCTCGCAGTGAAAGCGCTGGGTGATAATAATGAAGTCGTTGGTGTCAAACACCTTGCGCGTGCGCACAATGGAGTCGAGCGTGCGAAAACCGGCATAATCCAGCACGATATCGGCTGGATCGACGCCAGCTTTAATCAGATCGCGTCGCATGGTGGCGGGCTCGTTATAGCTCTGCTGGGCGTTGTCGCCGCTCAGCAGCAGGTAGTTAACTTTGCCGCTGTTATAGGCGTTGAGCGCGCCCTGCATGCGATAGAGGTAATACTGATTAATGACGCCGGCACGATAATATTTCGCGGTGCCCAGTACCACGCCAACCTGACGATGCGGCAGCGAGGCGACATCTTCATAGATAAACGGCGCGGTTTTCCAGCTGATCCAGCGATCAAGGCCGAGCGCGGTCGCCACCATCGCTAAGATGATGATGATCAGAGCAAAGAAAACGCGTTTCAGCATGCGCGCGGCAACTCAACAGGCAGGATTCAGGGTGCTTCAAGGCTACTTGAGCCGGGGCGGCTAAGCAAGCTCACCCCGGCTGGCTGATGTTTTTTTCGGCAGTGCCGGATCGAAATCCGGCGCTGAGGCGATCAGATAGAGGTACGGCGGTAGTGGCGATACTGCGGCAGCCAGAAGTTGTTGTGAACCGCTTTAGAGAGCACATCCTCCGACGTTACCACGGCAACGCCAGCCAGCTGTGCCGCTTTGCCCACTTCCATCGCAATCAGTTTGGAGACGCCCTGAATATCTTTGATCTCCGGCAGGACCGGACCTTCGCCGTCGTTAACCAGCGGCGAGCAGTCAGCCAGCGCGCGGCTGGCGGTCATCAGCATGGAATCGGTCACGCGCGTTGCGCCCGCGGCAATCACGCCGAGTCCGATGCCCGGGAAGATATAGGAGTTATTGCACTGGGCAATCGGATAGGTTTTGCCTTTCCAGGTCACCGGTGAGAACGGGCTGCCGGTGGCAACCAGCGCGGCACCGTCGGTCCAGGCGATAATATCCGCCGGCGTCGCTTCCACGCGTGACGTCGGGTTAGAGAGCGGCATCACGATAGGGCGTTTGCAGTGCTTATGCATCTCGCGAATGATCTCTTCGGTAAAGAGGCCTGGCTGGCCCGATACGCCGATCAGAATATCGGGCTGCGCGTTGCGCACCACATCCAGCAGCGAAATCGTGTCGCTGGTGACGTCCCAGGCTTTCAGGTTGTCACTTTTCTGCACCAGCTTGCTCTGGAAGTCGAGCAGGTTTGGCAGCTTGTCGGTAAGCAGACCAAAGCGGTCAACCATCATGACGCGCGAACGCGCTTCATCATCGCTCAGCCCTTCCGATTTCATCTGCGCAATAATCTGTTCAGCGATACCGCAGCCTGCAGAACCGGCGCCGAGGAAAACCACTTTCTGCTCGCACAGGCGGCTGCCTGCGGCGCGGCTGGCGGCAATCAGGGTACCAACGGTAACGGCTGCGGTGCCCTGAATATCGTCGTTGAAGCAGCAGATTTCATCGCGATAGCGCTGCAGCAGCGGCATGGCGTTTTTCTGTGCAAAATCTTCGAACTGCAGCAGGACGTTTGGCCAGCGACGTTTCACCGCCTGAATAAATTCATTCACAAACGACTCATACTCTTCGCCGCTAATGCGCGGATGACGCCAGCCCATATAGAGCGGGTCGTTGAGCAGCTGCGGGTTATTGGTTCCGACATCCAGCACCACCGGCAGGGTGTAAGCCGGACTGATGCCGCCGCAGGCGGTGTAGAGCGACAGTTTACCAATCGGAATACCCATGCCGCCGATGCCGAGGTCGCCCAGGCCCAGAATACGCTCGCCATCCGTGACCACAATAACCTTCACATTCTGCTTGGTGGCGTTCTGCAGCATGTCTTCGATGCGATCGCGATTGTTGTAGGAGATAAATACGCCGCGCGCGCGACGGTAAATTTCGGAGAAGTGCTCGCATGCCGCGCCCACGGTCGGGGTGTAGATAATCGGCATCATCTCTTCAAGATGATTATCCAGCAGGCGGTAGAACAGGGTTTCGTTGGTATCCTGGATATTGCGCAGATAGACGTGCTTGTCGTTGTTGTTTTTGAAATCCAGGAACTGACGCCAGGCGCGTTCCGCCTGCTCTTCAATAGTCTCAACCGCATCCGGCAGCAGGCCATTAAGATTAAATTCGTTTCGCTCTTCCAGAGAGAAGGCGCTGCCTTTATTCAGCAGCGGAAATTCCAGCAGAATCGGACCCGCATAGGGGATATAGAGCGGGCGTTTACTTTCGTACTCGAGTTCCATGCAATGTTTGCTCCGGTTGCAGTGTTTGCTGACGTATCGCTACGAAAAGGTCACGCCAGATCTGATTATTGTGAAGGTCTGGCGCCCGATCCTATGAAAATTCCGGCAGATGTACAGCTTTTGTTAACAGCAGGTCACAAAAGCGGTAAAAGGATCACTAAACGGATGTTTTTGAAACTAAAGTAATCGTCAGCTCACGGCAGCCGAGCGCGGCCAGCGTCGCCCGCGTGGCGTCCGCCTGCGTCAGCGTACCCTCTGCAGACTCGGCCAGCGCCGCGCGGCGAATAGTTTCCAGTGGTTCATGATGCATATTCATCAGGATCAGCGCGGCCTGCAGCGGCGGCAGGCTCGGGTTGAAGGCGGCATTCTCCGCATAGCGGCCGCTGTAAATGGCGCCGCTGTGGCTCTCCAGTGCCACGCCGCTGTAGCTGAAGCTATAAGGCGCGTGGCTCTGGCTGGCAGCCCGGATTGCCGCCTGCTGCAGCGCATCGCCGGCAGGGGCAAAGGCATGGTCAACCGGCGTCATCAGCCGTTCGGTAATATTGAGGTCGGCAGGACCAAATGCATCGGGCAGGTAGTGGGCCAGCGTGTTCACGTCACGGCCCGGCAGACTGATACGGATCGCCGTACCGCTGTTCAGCTCATTCATAAACTGACGGCAGTGGCCACACGGCGTGTAGTTTACGGTGATGGCCGCCAGCGCCGTTTCACCGCGCAGCCAGGCGTGGGTAATCGCGCTCTGCTCAGCGTGTACCGTCTGCTGCATCGTGGCGCCGCGAAACTCCATATTTGCCCCAAAATACCAGTGGCCGCTGACGCCACGCGCGATAGCGCCAACGTTAAAGCGCGAGAGCGGCGCAACCGCACAGCAGGCGGCGAGCGGCAGGAGCGCCAGCGCCAGCGCATCCTCTTCCAGTCCGGTGACCTGCTGCAGCTGTATCAACTCGTCAGGGCGGAGCACGCCGTGAAAATCGGGCGCGTCCAGCAGCGGCTGCAGCGCCTGCTGCAGGGCAGCCGGCAGGTCGGAGAAAGCGGAAGAGAATCGTGGGTGCATGGTGTCAGGCCTCATTAACTCATCAGCGGCGGGGCGCCGCCTGCTGAGTTATATGTGATCCATGTCGCTATGACAATGCAAGCTCATTGAGTTGTTTCAACTTTGCGAGATCTCTCGCAAACTTTCAGCCAAACCACGCCAGCAGCAGCGGAAAGATAAACGGTGCCAGTAAAGAGGTAATGATGCCGCAGATCACCAGCGCCAGTGAACTGAACGCCCCTTCCTGATAGTCGATTTCCGCCGCGCGCGCCGTGCCCAGCGCATGTGACGCGTTGCCAATCGCCAGGCCGCGCGATGCTTTGCTGCGAATGCGCAGCAGGTTCAGCAGCATGTGCCCGAATACGGCACCAAATACGCCCGCGATCAGCACGCAGATAGCGCTGATGGCCGGAATACCGTGCAGCGAGGCAGAGACCGCCATCGCAATCGGGGTGGTGACTGACTTGGGTAAGAGCGTCGCAGCGATCTCCGGTGTGGCGCCCAGCCACAGCGCCATCGCCGTGCCGGATACCATGGCGGTCAGGCTGCCAATAAAGCAGACGCTGATGATGGTTTTCCAGCGTGCGCGGATCTGATGCATCTGCTCATAAAGCGGCAGCGCCAGCGCCACGACCGCTGGCTGCAGCAGCTGATTCAGCAGTGCGCTGCCGGCAAAATAGCGCGTATAGGGGGTATGCGTCAGCAGCAGCACCGGAATAATGATGGCCATGGCTACCAGCAGCGGATTAATCAGCGAGATTTTGAGCTTTGCCGCCAGCCGGCGCGCCACAAAATAAGCAGCCAGCGTCAGCGGCAGAGACCACCAGGCGTCACTCATGCGGCTGCTCCTGTTTCGGGCGCTGCAGGCGTTCAGCGCTAAAACCCACCACCACCAGCACCATCAGCGTACTGGTGAGGCAGGAGACCACAATCGGCCCAAACTGCGCGGAAAGTACATCGGTATAGCTGATGACGCCGACGCTTATCGGTACAAACAGCAGCGCCATATAGCGGATCAGCAGATGGCAGCCGGGCTTTACCCAGCGGACCGGCAGAATTTGCAGCCCCAGTAGTAAAAACAGCAGCAGCATACCGATAATACTGCCGGGAATAGTAAAGGGAAGCAGGGCGGCGAGCGCGATACCGGCATAGAGCGCGGCATAGATAATCATAAAGGCGCGCAGATAGCGCCAGCAGGCAGTTAACACGTCAGACATCTCCGGCTTCGGTCATCTGTTTTACATCATACGCATTACGCGCTTAGCGTGCCAGAGTCCGGCCTGCGTGCGCGGCAGAACTGGCGCAGAGGGTCGTTCAGGAAGGAGGCGGGAGCGGAAAAGCAGCCCTCTTCGCAGCGGAGAGGGCTGTAAAAAAAGAAAAGCGATTACTTAACCGGCATGCCGGGCTGTGCGCCGCTGTCCACCGAGAGCACAAACAGATCGCTGCCGCCAGAGCCGGCTGAGAGCACCATCCCTTCCGATACGCCAAAGCGCATCTTACGCGGTGCCAGGTTGGCCACGATAATGGTCATCTTGCCCACCAGTACCGAAGGATCGGGGTAGGCAGCACGAATGCCGGAGAAGATCTGACGCTTCTCACCGCCGAGATCGAGCTGCAGGCGCAGCAGCTTGTCTGAACCCTCAACCAGTTCCGCCTGCTCAATCAGCGCTACGCGCATATCGACTTTGGCGAAATCATCAATGGTGATGGTGTCGCCAATCGGCGCGTCAGCAAGCGGGCCGCTCACCGCAGGCTGACTGGCTGCCGCCGCATCCTCTTTCGATGCCTCAATCAGCGCCTCCACTTTTGCCATCTCAATGCGGCCATAGAGCGCTTTAAACGGTGCCACGCTGTGATTCAGCAGCGGCTGCGCGATGCCATCCCAGCTCAGTTCGCTCTGCAGAAACGCCTCAGCGCGCTCGCTCAGCGACGGCAGTACCGGCTTCAGCCAGGTCATCAGCACGCGGAACAGGTTGATGCCCATTGAGCAGATCGCCTGCAGGTCAGCGTCGCGGCCTTCCTGTTTCGCCACCACCCACGGTGCCTGCTCATCAACATAGCGGTTCGCCAGATCGGCCAGCGTCATGATCTCACGGATAGCGCGGTTATATTCACGGTTCGCCCACGCTTCGCCGATCTTCTCTGATGCCGCCACAAAGGTCTGGTACAGCGCCGGATCGGCGAGTTCAGCGGCCAGCTCGCCGTTAAAGCGTTTGGTGATAAAACCGGCGTTGCGCGAAGCCAGGTTAACGACTTTGTTCACTACGTCAGCGTTAACGCGCTGCACGAAATCTTCCAGATTCAGGTCAATATCATCAATGCGCGAAGAGAGCTTGGCCGCGTAGTAGTAGCGCAGGCTGTCGGCATCAAGATGCTTCAGCCAGGTGCTGGCTTTGATAAAGGTGCCGCGCGATTTTGACATCTTCGCGCCGTTTACCGTGACATAGCCATGCACAAACAGGTTGGTCGGCTTGCGGAAACCGCTGCCTTCCAGCATTGCCGGCCAGAACAGGCTGTGGAAATAGACGATATCTTTACCGATAAAGTGATAAAGCTCGGTCGCGGAATCTTTCTGCCAGAATTCGCTGAAGTCGATATCGCCGCGCTTGTCGCACAGGTTCTTGAACGAGCCCATGTAGCCGATTGGCGCATCCAGCCAGACGTAGAAATATTTGCCCGGCGCGTCCGGGATCTCAAAGCCAAAGTAGGGCGCATCGCGGGAGATATCCCACTGCTGCAGTCCCGACTCAAACCACTCCTGCATCTTATTGGCGACCTGCTCCTGCAGCGCGCCGGAACGCGTCCACGCCTGCAGCATCTCGCTGAACGCCGGCAGATCAAAGAAGAAGTGCTCGGAGTCACGCAGTACCGGCGTAGCGCCGGATACCACTGACTTCGGCTCAATCAGCTCGGTCGGGCTGTAGGTGGCGCTGCACACTTCGCAGTTATCGCCATACTGATCGGCCGCTTTACATTTCGGGCAGGTGCCTTTCACAAAGCGATCGGGCAGGAACATCCCTTTTTCCGGATCGTAGAGCTGCGAAATGGTGCGCTTCTTAATAAAGCCATTTTCATTCAGGCGCGTGTAGATCACCTCAGCCAGCTGACGATTCTCATCGGCATGCGTTGAGTGATAGTTGTCATAGCTGATATTGAAGCCGGCGAAGTCAGTTTCATGCTCCTGCTTCATCTCGGCGATCATCTGCTCCGGCGTGATGCCCAGCTGCTGTGCTTTCAGCATAATCGGCGTGCCGTGCGCATCGTCTGCGCAGATGAAGTAAACCTGGTTGCCACGCATTCGCTGGTAACGGACCCATACATCAGCCTGGATGTGTTCCAGCATGTGACCAAGATGGATAGAGCCGTTTGCGTACGGCAGGGCGCACGTTACCAGTAATTTTTTAGCGACTTGAGTCATGATTTGCGTAGCTTTCCGTTAATGAAAAATCGGGGTTAGATGTTAACCGAAGCACCCTCCGGCGTAAACACAGGAGGCGCGTCGCGCTCTTTTTCGCGCTGCTCTGATATGATTGACCTTATACCGCTACATTCTGGCGTCATGATGAAATAAGGAGAGGGGATGAGCACACAATCCCGGGATTATCATTCACCTGAAGCGTTGCGTGCCGTGGTCAGCGGCGTGCTGAGCGCATTTACGCACCCCACGCTGCAGCAGAATCTCACTACGCTGAAAGCGCTGCGGCACGTGGCGCTGCTGGATGAAAAACTGCATATCGAGCTGGTTATGCCGTTTATCTGGCGCAGCGCGTTTGAGGATCTCAAAGCGCAGGTCAGCGCGGAGCTGCTGCGGCTGACGCAGGCGCGCGCCATCGACTGGCGTCTGCGTCACGATATCGCCACCCTGAAGCGGGTAAAAAATCAGCCGGGCGTGAACGGCGTGAAAAATATCATTGCGGTCAGCTCCGGCAAAGGCGGCGTCGGCAAGTCGAGTACGGCGGTTAACATGGCGCTGGCGCTGGCCGCCGAAGGGGCGCGCGTGGGGCTGCTGGATGCGGATATTTACGGTCCCTCCATTCCGAATATGCTGGGAACGGAAGCGGAGCGTCCGACATCGCCTGACGGCACGCACATGGCACCGATTATGGCGCACGGGCTCGCGACCAACTCAATTGGCTATCTGGTTACGGACGATAATGCGATGGTGTGGCGCGGACCGATGGCGAGCAAGGCGCTGCTGCAGCTGCTCAACGAGACGCTGTGGCCCGACCTCGACTATCTGGTTCTCGATATGCCGCCCGGCACCGGCGATATCCAGCTGACGCTGGCGCAGAGCGTACCCGTCACCGGCGCCGTGGTGGTGACCACCCCGCAGGATATCGCGCTGCTGGACGCGCGCAAAGGCATCGTGATGTTTGAAAAAGTGGCGGTGCCGGTGCTGGGGGTGGTGGAGAACATGAGCATGCATATCTGCAGTGAGTGTGGCCATCATGAGCCTGTTTTCGGCACCGGCGGCGCTGAGCGGCTGGTACAGGATTACCACACCCGCCTGCTGGCACAGCTGCCGCTGCATATTCACCTGCGGGAAGACCTGGATGACGGGACGCCTACAGTGATCCGCCGGCCAGAGAGCGAGTTTACCGCCCTCTATCGCCAGCTGGCGGGGCGCGTAGCCGCTCAGCTTTACTGGCAGGGTGAGGTGATCCCGGGCGATATCGCCTTCCGGGCGGTGTAGCTCACGCCGTTTCGCTGGCGCGCCCCGCCAGCGGATAGTGCATCAGCACATAGGTACCCTGTTCGCCTTCGCCGCTGGCGACGCGCTGCCAGCCGTGATGCTGGTAGAACGCCAGCGCGGCCCGGTTCGCAGCCAGACATTTCAGCGCGCCGGTTGAGGTAAAGCGTGCTGTAACCTGCTGCAGCAGCGCGCTGCCCACACCCTGACCCTGATACGCCGGGTCAACATAGAGGCTGTGCAGAAAATTGTCGTTATCAAGGATACCGGCAAAACCCGCGCGTTCGCCGCCGATCTCCGCTACCAGCACCGTTTCACCCAGAATCACCGCATCAAAATCCTCCAGCTGCCACGCATCACCGCTGAGCCACGTCCAGCTGTGCCGGCGCGCGGCGAGAAACAGCGTGCGCAGAAACGGGCGATCGCTCTCCTGAAAAGGTCGGATATTCACGTGCGGGGTCTCCTGAATCGCAAGCATCGCTTATGGCACGCGGTCATGCGTGCCAGCCTGTAAAAAAAATAGCAGTTTAGCCGCATTCTGAGAAAGCCTGTTATCGCCGCCGCTTTTCTGTGTAGAATGCCGCGGCAAGCCGCACCGGATCTGGTCTCGCTGCATTGATAGCTTTTGTTTATCTGATTGATAACGTCTGCGTATTAGCACCTGGCCTGAAAAAACTGTAGCCTGCATCACATCTTTTTAACGGAGGTCACTATGTCAATCATTAACACCAAAATTAAACCGTTCAAAAACGCAGCGTTCAAAAACGGCGAATTCATCGACGTAACCGAGAAAGACGTTGAAGGTAAATGGAGTGTTTTCTTCTTCTACCCGGCTGACTTCACCTTCGTATGCCCGACCGAACTGGGTGACGTTGCAGACCACTACGAAGAGTTCCAGAAACTGGGCGTAGATATCTACTCCGTTTCTACTGACACGCACTTTACCCACAAAGCCTGGCACGGTTCTTCCGAGACCATCGGTAAGATTCAGTATGCCATGATCGGCGATCCAACCGGCGCGCTGACCCGCAACTTTGAAATTATGCGTGAGGCAGAAGGTCTGGCCGATCGCGGTACGTTCATCGTTGACCCGGAAGGCATCATTCAGGCGATCGAAATCACTGCTGAAGGTATTGGCCGCGATGCCTCTGACCTGCTGCGCAAAGTGAAAGCTGCACAGTACGTGGCTTCTCACCCAGGCGAAGTTTGCCCGGCTAAATGGAAAGAGGGCGACGCCACGCTGGCTCCGTCACTGGACCTGGTCGGTAAAATCTAAGTTACCTGACGCCATTCGGTCTCTTTTTTATCGGGTGCTGCGGCACCCGATTTTCTTCACAGGAACTCACTATGCTCGACACCAATTTAAAAACCCAGCTTAAGGCTTACCTTGAGAAACTAACGAAACCGGTTGAGTTGATTGCTACCCTGGATGAGGGCACCAAATCTGCTGAGATCCGTACGCTGTTAGCAGATATTGCCGCGCTCTCTGACAAAGTCAGCTTCCGTGAAGAGAACGATCGTCCGGTACGCAAACCGTCGTTTCTGATCACCAACCCAGGCAGCCAGAGCGGTCCGCGCTTTGCCGGCTCGCCGATGGGTCATGAATTTACGTCACTGGTGCTGGCGCTACTCCAGACCGGTGGACACCCCTCTAAAGAGGCGCAGAGTCTGCTGGATCAGGTGATGTCACTTGATACCGATCTGCACTTTGAAACCTACTACTCGCTCTCCTGCCATAACTGCCCGGATGTGGTGCAGGCGCTGAACCTGATGGCGGTACTGAATCCGCGTATCAGCCACACCGCCATTGATGGTGGCGTGTTCCAGAATGAAATTACCGAGCGCAACGTCATGGGCGTGCCGGCCGTCTATCTGAACGGCAAAGAGTTTGGACAGGGCCGCATGAGCCTGGCCGAAATCGTCGGAAAAGTTGATACCAACGCTGACAAGCGTGCGGCAGAAGAGCTGAATAAGCGTGATGCTTATGAAGTCCTGATTATCGGCAGCGGTCCGGCAGGCGCCGCAGCGGCTATCTACTCCGCGCGTAAAGGTATTCGCACCGGCCTGATGGGCGAGCGTTTTGGTGGTCAGGTACTGGATACGGTAGATATTGAAAACTACATCTCTGTACCAAAAACAGAAGGGGCGAAGCTGGCGGGTTCACTGCGCGCGCACGTCGATGATTACGCGGTAGATGTGATTGACACACAGAGCGCTATTAAACTGATTCCCGCCGCGCAGGAAGGGGGATTGCACGCCATTGAAACCGCTTCCGGCGCGGTGCTGAAATCACGCAGCATCATCATCGCCACCGGCGCGCGCTGGCGCAACATGGGCGTACCGGGCGAAGATCAGTATCGCACCAAAGGCGTGACCTATTGCCCGCACTGCGACGGCCCGCTGTTTAAAGGCAAGCGTACCGCGGTTATCGGCGGCGGTAACTCCGGCGTGGAAGCGGCCATCGATCTGGCCGGTATTGTTGAGCACGTTACGCTGCTGGAGTTTGCCGGTGAAATGCGCGCTGACAAAGTGCTGCAGGATAAACTGCGCAGCCTGAAAAACGTCGACGTGATCCTTAACGCCCAGACCACCGAAGTTAAAGGCGACGGCAGCAAAGTCACCGGGCTGGCGTATCTGGATCGCACCACCCAGACTACGCACGAGCTGGCGCTGAGCGGCATCTTTGTTCAGATTGGTCTGCTGCCTAATACCGGCTTCCTTGAAGGCGCGGTAGAGCGCAACCGCATGGGTGAAGTGATTATCGATGCGAAGTGCGAAACCAGCCTGAAAGGTGTATTTGCCGCCGGCGACTGCACCACAGTGCCGTATAAGCAGATTATCATCGCCAGCGGCGAGGGCGCTAAAGCGTCACTCAGCGCCTTTGATTATCTGATCCGCACCCAGCCAGCACAGTAAATCTCGCTGTCCGGCCCGCGCCCCGCACCTTGCTGCGGGGCTTTTTTTTGCGCTAAATCAGCCGAGCCAGCGGCGCGCTTCGCTATCGCTGAGGTCGCGGTAGTAGAGCTTATGCAGCTGCACACCACAGCTGCGACAGCGCGCGGTGATAAAGGTAGCCTGACAGTAACGTCCGGCAGGATTCAGGACGCCGTGGCGGCTGATGGTAATCTGATGCCAGCGGTGAGCGTGCGGAATAAGATGGCGCAGCAGGTTAAGCATGGTGATATCCGGCAGGGTGATCCGGCAGCAGATTAAGCATGCTGCCGCGTTGTCGCGGCTTGCGCTGTATCAATAAACCGGTCACTCCAGCGGTCTGTCTGCTTCTGCTACCGCGCAGATCAAGCTTTCTGCTCTCTGCGGCTTGCTTCGTGCGATCGCTTCCCCTAAGCTGCCGGTGTGTCGTAACAGACACCATGACTCGGGGTGCCCTTCTTTGTGAAGGCTGAGAAATACCCGTATTACCTGATCTGGATAATGCCAGCGTAGGGAAGTCAGATGCCTGCGCGCATTCGCCTTCCTGTACGCCTGACAGGAGCGCTATGATGACCCACCCTTCCTCTGTTTTACCGCGCGGCTTGCCCCGTATAAATGCCCTGACCATTGCCGGCACCGATCCCAGCGGCGGCGCGGGCATTCAGGCCGATCTCAAAACCTTTTCTGCGCTCAGCGCCTACGGCACCAGCGTTATTACCGCGCTGGTGGCGCAAAACACCTGTGGCGTACAGTCGGTCTGTTACATTTCACCGGCGTTTGTCGCCGCCCAGCTGGATTCGGTGCTGAGCGATATCCGTATCGATACGGCAAAAATCGGCATGCTGGCAGAGAGCGCTATTGTGGCGGTGGTGGCAGAGAAACTGGCGCGCGCGCGGCTGCCGTTTGTGGTGCTGGATACGGTAATGATTGCCAAAAGCGGCGATGCGCTGCTGGCGCCAGAGGCGGTGGCGGCGATGCGTGAGCGGCTGCTGCCGCAGGTTTCGCTGATCACGCCTAATCTGCCGGAAGCCGCGGCGCTGCTGGAAATAACACCTGCCCGCGATGAGCGCACCATGCAGCAGCAGGGGGAGGGGCTGCTCGATCTCGGCTGTGCCGCGGTGCTGATGAAAGGGGGACATCTGGAGGATGCGGAAAGCCCGGACTGGCTGATTACCCGCAGCGGACGTTTCCGCTTTACGGCCCCGCGCGTAGCGACGCGCCATACTCACGGCACCGGCTGTACCCTCTCGGCGGCGCTGGCAGCGCTGCGGCCGCGTCATGAGAGCTGGGCTGATACGGTGACGGCGGCAAAAGGCTGGCTGCAGCAGGCGCTACTGCAGGCCGATTCGCTGGAGGCAGGAAAGGGCATCGGGCCGGTGCACCACTTTCATCACTGGTGGTAGGGCGGATAACACGCAGGCATAAAAAAAGCAGCCTTACAGGCTGCTTTTTTTAAGAATCTGGCTCCTCTGACTGGACTCGAACCAGTGACATACGGATTAACAGTCCGCCGTTCTACCGACTGAACTACAGAGGAATTGTGTGGAACGGGGCGCATAATATCGGGCAGCCTGCTGCGTGTCAAAGCCCTTTTGCAAAATTTTTACTGACTGCTGAATAAACCGCCACTGCCTGACTTAATGTGAGGAATATCACCAAAGTACTGCAAAATTACAGCGGGATTTGTTGATTTTGTCGTGTGCTCCACATCAATGATCACAGATATTTCATTTCGCCATTGTGGCGCCAAAAAATGAAACATATATTCCGCGAAACCTCCTCCACTTTTCACGGGTGCAGCATGAACAGAGTCAGAATAGGAATGATCGGCAGCGGATATATCGGGCGGTGTCACGCTATCGCCTATGCGCAGGCGCCCACGGTGTTTGCCCTGAAAGGTGAGATCGTGCGGGAGATGCTGGCTGAAGTCGATCCGGCACTGGCGGCAAAGCAGGCGGCCACGTTTGGCTTCGCCCGCTCCACCGGCGACTGGCGCGAGCTGGTCAGCGATCCGCAGATCGACGTTGTCGATATCTGCGCGCCCAACTTCCTGCATAAAGAGATGGCGCTGGAGGCGATCCGCCACGGCAAACATGTCTACTCGGAAAAGCCGCTGTCGCTGAGCGTGGCGGATGCAGAGGAGATGGTGCAGGCGGCAGAGCGGGCGGGTGTAAAAACGCTGGTGGGTTTTAATTACATGAAAAATCCGACCAGCCAGCTGGCGCGGGAGATCATCGCGCGCGGCGAGATTGGTGAAGTGGTGCACTTTTACGGCACGCATAATGAAGATTACCTCGCCAGCCCGCAGACGCCGCTGGACTGGCACTGTCAGAAAAAACTGGCAGGGCTGGGCGCACTCGGCGATCTGGCCGCGCACATCGTCAATATGGCGCACTATCTGGTGGGCGACATTGAGGAGGTCAGTGGCGACATGATGACGGTAATCGCGCAGCGCCCCGACCCTAAAAATCCTGCGCGTCTGCTGCCGGTCGAGAATGAGGATCAGGCCAGCGCGCTGCTGCGCTTCAGCAATGGCGCGCACGGCGTGATTGAGACTTCACGTATTGCCTGTGGCAGCAAGATGGGGCTGACCTATGTGGTCACCGGCACCCGGGGTACGCTGCGCTATACCCAGGAGCGTATGGCCGAGCTGGCGCTCTATATCCACGACGAACCAGCCGGACGGCAGGGCTTTAAAACGCTGCTCACCGGACCGGCGCATCCCGACTACGCCAGCTTCTGCGTCTCCGCCGGGCACGGTATCGGGTTTAACGATCAGAAAACCGTGGAGATCCGCGATCTGATCAACGGCATTGCGGCAGGCGATCGCATGTGGCCAGACTTTGCCGAAGGGTTACAGGTACAGAAAGTGCTGGAAGCCATCGCAGTTTCGGCAGCTGAGCGGCGCTGGATGAAGGTGTAACACGGGAGGTTAAGCCGTTTTGCCCGGCAAACCACCGGGTGCGTATCAAAGCGCACCCGGCGATGCGTGCGGCGTCAGGCCAGCAGCGCGCACTGGGGCGGCAGGCGACAGCTGAGCGCGCCTGGCAGCACGTCGATAGTAAACTCGCTGCCGCTCAGCGGCTCACCGTCCAGATTAAACGTCATCTCATGCGGCGAACGAATAGTCAGCGAGTCGAGCTGAGCCGACACAATATTGGGGTTCTCATCATCGCGCGTCAGCGAATGCAGCAGCGTTGGCAGCAGCTCCTGCGCGGTAACAATGCTGAGGTTAAGCTGACCATCGTTGATCAGCGCATCGGGGCAGAGGCGCTGCCCGCCACCCGCCTGACGACCGTTACCGATACCGATAACCAGCGCATCACCCTGCCAGCTGAAGCCAGGCCCGCTGATTTCACAGCTGTCAGGTTTGAGCGCATCCACGCGCATCAGGCCGTGAATAAAGTAGGAGACGCCACCCAGCGCGGATTTCAGTTTCTCCGGCGTTTCAGTGGTAATACGCGTACCAAAGCCGCCGGTCGCCATATTGATAAAGTAGCGGTCGCCATTCACCCGCGCCAGATCGATAGCGGTGGCTTTACCCACCACGGCAAGGCGCAGCGCCGGCTCCATCTCCGCCGGAATGCCCACGCTGGTGGCAAAATCGTTGGCGGTGCCGAGCGGCAGAATGCCGAGTACCGGACGTGAGGCCTCGGGTATAGCGGCCAGCGCGGTGGCAATCTCATTAATGGTGCCGTCGCCGCCGCCTGCAACAACGGTTTCCGCCTGCAGAGCAACCGCTTCCTGTACATAGCGATCGCCATCACCTTTTTCCCAGGTGACGCGCACGGCCAGATTAAAGCCCTCTTCGCGCAGCGTATTAACGGCCGCGCGCAGATCTTCATTGCCGGCGCCTTTTCCATTCAGGATCAGCAGCGTGAGCGGTGTAGTGTGCATCTTCAGTTCCTTGAAACGTGAGACAGGGATGTGGTTATAGCATAGCTGCGGCGGGAACTTTATCGGCAGGCGCTGAAAAAAGAAAACCCGCGCGGGGGAGCCGGGCGGGTAAATGAGGTGGTTCCTGGTCGTGCACGCTGGATATTGTTACTCATTAGCAGCAGGCGGGATTCTAAAGCGCGGCGCTGTGACCGTCTGTGATCCTGTTCTAACTTCGCCGCCTTTTTTTCATTTTGTGCGATTTTTGCCGTGCGGATCGCTGGTGGTATTGCCTTCAGTGAGGTTGCGCAGCAGCAGCGCAAAGCGGAGATCCACCTCTGCCGGCACCGGGATCCAGACCCGATGACCGTCGCCAGGAGCGACGGTGACCGCCTCGCCGCGATCGTTTTCCATCGCCTCCAGCGTGCAGGTCAGGTTGCCCTGCGGCGTCATGATCTCTGCCACATCGCCCTGCAGGAATTTGTTTTTCACCGCAATCTGCGCCCGGTCGCCGCGCCGCTCGCCGGTAAATTCGCCCACAAACTGCTGACGTTCAGAAACGGAAAAGCCCTGCTCATAGTTCTGGTAGCTGTCGTGGGTGTGACGCCGCAGGAAACCCTCGGTATAGCCACGATGCGCCAGACCTTCCAGCGTGGCGAGCAGTGAGGTATCAAAAGGTTTACCCGCTGCGGCGTCGTCAATCGCGCGGCGATAGACCTGCGCGGTGCGCGCGCAGTAGTAGAACGATTTGGTACGCCCTTCAATTTTCAGCGAATGAATGCCCATTGCGCTCAGCCGTTCCACATGCGCCACCGCACGCAAATCTTTTGAGTTCATGATGTAGGTACCGTGCTCATCTTCAAACGCGCTCATCACCTCGCCCGGTTTCATCTTCTCTTCCAGCAGAAACAACCGGTCGGTTGGCGCGTTGTGGCCGGGCACGGGAGCCTGCTGCTCTGCCGGTTCATGGATACCGGTAATATTGCCGACCTCATCCTGCTGGCCTTCTGAGACCTTATACGACCAGCGGCAGGCGTTGGTACAGGTGCCCTGGTTTGGATCGCGCTTGTTGAGATAGCCGGAGAGCAGGCAGCGACCGGAGTAGGCCATGCAGAGCGCGCCGTGGACAAAAATCTCCAGCTCCATCTCCGGCACCTGCGTGCGGATCTCCGCAATCTCCTCCAGCGACAGCTCGCGTGACAGAATGACGCGCGTCAGCCCCATCTGCTGCCAGAATTTCACCGTGGCCCAGTTGACGGCGTTGGCCTGCACGGAAAGGTGGATCGGCATCGCCGGAAACGCCTCGCGCACCAGCATAATCAGTCCCGGATCGGACATGATCAGCGCGTCGGGCTGCATCGCCACCACCGGTGTAAGGTCGCGAATAAAGGTTTTCAGTTTGGCGTTATGCGGCGCGATATTGACCACCACATAGAACTTTTTACCCAGCGCGTGCGCTTCGGCGATCCCCTGTGCCAGATTGTCATGCGTAAATTCATTATTGCGGACGCGCAGACTATAGCGCGGCTGGCCGGCATAAACGGCGTCAGCGCCGTAGGCAAAGGCGTAGCGCATATTTTTCAGCGTTCCCGCCGGGGAGAGCAGTTCAGGTTTAAACATGGAAGACTCACTGATGTCAGGTCAGCTGACCATCGCGGATGGCCACAGCAGAAGCCGCGGCGTGCGGCTCTGCAAAAGAGGCGGAAATTGTAGGCAGGGTGCGGAGTGAAGTAAATTGATCGGGATCAATAACAGGCTATGCCAGCCGGCACATATCCGCTTCCCAGCGATAGCCGATGCCATATACCGCACGAATAAACGGCTGATCGGCATCCAGCGCCTCAAGCTTGCGGCGCAGATTCTTGATATGGCTGTCTATGGTACGGTCAGTTACCACGCGGTAATCATCATAAAGCTGATTGAGCAGCTGCTCGCGGGAAAAGACTTTGCCTGGCTCCAGCGACAATGTTTTCAGCAGGCGGAACTCCGCCGGCGTCAGCTCCAGCGGCGCAGTACGCCAGCTGGCCTGAAAGCGGCCCTCATCAATCAGCAGCAGCGACGCCTGCTGCGTCTCTTCCGGCGATTTACGCGCGCGGCGCAGAATGGTTTTCACCCGCGCCACCACTTCGCGCGGGCTGAATGGCTTACAGATATAGTCATCCGCGCCGGTTTCCAGCCCCAGCAGGCGATCAATCTCTTCGGTACGGGCGGTGACCATAATAATCGGCAGATCGGAGTGGCGGCGTATCTCGCGGCACAGCGTCATGCCGTCGCAGCCTGGCAGCATCAGATCGAGCAGCATCAGCGCTGGCGTAGTGTGCTGCAGCCAGGCCTGTACCTCGCCGCCATTGGCAATATGGTGCGTGCGGTAGTTTGACGCCTGCAGATAATCGATCATCAGCTGCGCCAGTTTGGGTTCATCTTCAACAACAAGAATTAGTGGATCGCTATTTTCCGGGCTCATACGGGCTTTCTACTGGGGAACATAGGGCAAGTTTAGCCTGATTTGCACGCCACCTAAATCAGAGTGCTCCGCAGAAATCGTGCCGCCGTGCGCCTCGACGATATTTTTACAGATAGCCAGTCCCAGGCCGGACCCTCCGCTGGCGCGATTGCGGGAGTTTTCCGCACGGAAAAAGCGCTCAAACAGCTGCGCCCGCTGCGCCGCCGCTACGCCGGGCGCGCTGTCATCAATACAGAGCAGCCACTGATTCTCCTGCTGCCGCATGGTGATGCGGACCTCGCCGCCGGGATGGGTATAGCGCAGGCTGTTTTCCAGCAGATTCGTAAACAGCTGCATCAGGCGGTCAGGATCGCCAAAGCTGCTGGCTTCAGCAGGCAGCTGCAGCTGCAGCGTCAGCTGGTGCGTGCGATAGCGTCCGGCAAAGCTGCCGGCGATCACCTCCAGCAGGTTAACCAGATCCAGCGGCTGTTTACGATAGGCGAGGGCGCCCGCATCGGAGAGCGAAAGCTGATGCAGGTCATCCACCAGCTTGGTCAGTACCACCACTTCACTCTGCAGCGAACTTATCGCCTCGGGCGTGACTTGCCGGACGCCATCCTGAATCGCTTCCAGTTCACCACGCAGGATCGCCAGCGGCGTGCGCAGCTCATGGGAGATATCCGCCATGAACGCGCGGCGATTACTCTCATTTTTCTCCAGCGACTGCGCCAGCTGATTAAAGTCGCGCGCCAGCTGACCGATTTCATCACCGCTATCCACCTCAACCCGGGTAGCAAATTTTCCCGCAGCCAGCTGATGGGTGCCCTCTACCAGCCGTTTAACCGGCGCCAGCAGGCCGCGTGCCAGCAGCCAGGTGACCAGCGCCGCCAGCAGAGTGGAGAGTGTGACGATCATCCAGTTGGTCTGGCGCTGCTGCCGGTCAAAATTGATGTCGGTGCTGCGCGTCAGGTTTTCCGCCGGAGAGGCAATTACCCAGCCGACAATTTTACCGCTGCTGGTGGTGATGTTACGCCGCGGCCCTTTTGGCGGAATCGGGGCGCGCGGGCCTGACAGCACCTTATATTGCTGATCGATGATCCAGAACTGCGTGCGCCAGCCGTGCGGCGGCAGCGGATTGTGGCTGCCTGGGTTCTGCTCCAGCGAGCGCAGAATGGTGAAGATCAGCCGATCGTTCTGGCGCAGAAAATCCCAGCTGCCGTGCTGCTCATACTGATCTGCCAGCGCATCACTCAGCAGCGTCAGCCGCTGTTCGTTGCCTTTTTTGATGTAGTCAACAAAGCCATGCTCAAAGCTGAGCCGTACGCCCCAGTGCATAGTAATGATGACCAGCATGCAGGTGCCAAAAATCGCCATAAAGAGTTTGGCGCCAATGCCGGGCCGGAAACGCGCCATCACTTTTTACTCCTGGTTCTGAGATCAACATTTTTACTGAGTGCTTCCGGTACCCGCCAGAACACCAGCGCCGGCAGGGCGATGACGACCACCATGCAGAGCCAGGTCCAGGCAAACGTCTGCTGCGCCATGTCGCTGCCCGCGGCAGCCTGCTGGCCAAAAGCGCCGAGCAGCAGACCCGCCAGCGTGACGCCGATACTCATCGACAATTGCATAATCATCGACAGTAAGCTGTTGCCGCCGGAGGCGAGATCGTCCGGCAGATCTTTCAGCGTCAGGGTATTCATAGCGGAAAAGCGCAGGGCATTGACCATGCCGAGCAGCAGTAATACCAGCGGCAGGAGCCAGATCCAGCCAGCCAGCGCGACCACGGCAAACAGCGCCACGACCAGCGCCAGCGCGAGCGTGCTTCCCACCAGTACGCGGCGATAGCCAAACAGGTTAACAATGCGCACCACCACCCGCTTGATGCCCATATTTCCCAGCACCATCGGGATCATCATTAACCCGGCGTGAAACGGCGTAAAACCCAGACCTACCTGCAGAAATACCGGCGTCATAAACGGCAGCATGCCGCTGCCGATGCGCCCGGTAAAGCTGCCCAGCAGACCAATCGAATAGAGGCGGTTATCAAACAGTCGCAGGCTGAACAGCGCGTTGTCGTTGTGGCGGCCGTGCATCAGATAAAACAGCAGCGACAGCACGCCCGCCAGAATCAGGAAGCCGGGCAGCAGCGCGCCATTGCCGCCGCCATCCAGCGCCAGCGTCAGCGCCGCCATGCCGGCCGCCAGCAGCAGAAAACCGGCAAAATCAAACCGGCGCGTCTGCATGGTGTAGTTCGGCATCAGCATCAGCGTGGCGACAGCGCCAATAATGCCGACCGGAATATTGATAAGGAAAATCCAGTGCCAGCTGGCGTACTCAACCAGCACGCCGCCGAGGGCCGGACCGAGCAGCGGGCCAATCTGGCCCGGCAGGGTAACAAAGGTCATGGCGGACATATATTGCTCGCGCGGCACAATTTTCATGACCGTTAAGCGGCCCACCGGCACCATCATTGCGCCACCGATACCCTGAACCACGCGCGCCACTACCAGCTGGTTAAGCGTGGCAGCCAGCGCGCAGAACAGCGATCCGACGCTGAACAGCACAATCGCGCTGAAAAAGATGTTACGCACGCCAAAACGGTCAGCCAGCCAGCCGCTCAGCGGCAGCATCACCGCAACCGTCAGAACGTAAGAGACGATAACGGAATGCATATGCAGCGGGCTGACGCCGAGATCGCGCGCCATTGAGGGCAGCGCGGTATTGACAATGGTGGTATCCAGCGTTTGCATAAAAAAGCCAAACGCCACAATCCACAGCTGCCAGCGTACCGTGGTGGCAGGTTTGTTCATCTTCTCTCCTCCAGCATAAGGCGCGTTTGTTTACCCCGGGGTGCATTAATGCAGCAATCGTCCCCGCAGGGGCGCCATTAATGGTGCCCTGGGCTCGTGCGCGTTGTTTGCCCAGGGGCGCATAAATGCGCCCCCTACAAAACTCCCGTAGGGGCGCCATTAATGGCGCCCTGGTTCCGTGCGCGTTCAGTTGCCCCGGGGCGCATGAAGGCGCCCCCTGCAAAACCCCCACAGGGGCGGCATTAATGGCGCCCTGGTTTCATGTGCGTTCGTTTGCCAGGGGCGCATAAATGCGCCCCCTACGGAAACCAGAAGGCACGTCCCCCTGTAGGGGCGCCATTAATGGCGCCCGGGTTTCGTGTGCGTTGTTTTCCCGGGGCGCATTAATGCGCCCCCTACGAAATTCGGGTGGTTGCTGGCTCTGTGACGGCTTTGCGGCGGCGTAATTTATCCATCAGCAGATAGACCACCGGCGTGGTGTAGAGCGTCAGCAGCTGGCTTACCACCAGGCCGCCGGCGATGGTGATGCCCAGCGGCTGCCGCAGTTCAGCACCGTCGCCGCTGGTCAGCACCAGTGGCAGGGCGCCAAACAGCGCGGCCAGCGTGGTCATCAGAATCGGGCGAAAACGCAGCTGACACGCCTGGAAAATCGCCTCGCGCGGGCTCAGCTGCTGCTGTCGTTCCGCCTCCAGCGCAAAGTCGACCATCATGATGGCGTTCTTTTTCACAATCCCTATCAGCAGCAAAATGCCAATCAGCGCAATCAGGCTGAACGGCGTATCAAACAATTTAAGCGCCAGCAGCGCGCCGGTTCCGGCCGACGGCAGCGTCGACAGAATCGTGAGCGGATGCACATAGCTCTCATACAGAATGCCCAGCACGATATAGACCGCTGCGATGGCTGCCAGCATCAGCCAGAGCTGGCTGGACTGCGACTGCTGAAACACCTGCGCGGTACCGGCAAAGCTGCCGCGCACGCTGGAGGGCACCCCCAGCACCGTCATGGCGCGATCGATCGCCGCGGAGGCCTGCGACAGTGACACGCCTTCCGGCAAATTAAACGAAATGGTTGTCGCTGCAGAAAGCCCCTCATGGTTGACGGAGAGCGGTGCGTTAGCGGGCTGCCAGTGGGCAAAACCGCTCAGCGGAATCGCTTTGCCGTCGCTGCTGACCACAAACATCTGGTCGAGCGCGCTGATGTCCTGGGTATAGCGCGGATCCACCTCCATCACCACTTTGTACTGATTCAGCGGCTGATAAATGGTTGAGATCTGACGCTGGCCAAAGGCGTTGTTCAGCAGATCGTTGGCGGCTGAAACGTCTATGCCGAGGCGCGCCATGCTTTCACGATCGTATGTAATAGCCATTTCGCTGCCTTTATCCTGCTGGTCGGAGTTAACGTCAGTGAGCTGCGGCAGGGCAGAGAAGGCCTTACGGATTTTGGGTTCCCACTCACGCAAATCGGCAAGGTTATCCGACAGCAGGCTGTACTGATAGCTGGCGTTCGACTCCCGTCCGCCGACGCGAATATCCTGTACGGCGTTGAGATAGAGGCTGGCCCCCGGCTCCTTAGCCAGTTTGGTGCGCAGGCGGGCGATCACCTGCTGGGCGCTTTCGCTGCGCTCAGAGAGAGGCTTCAGCGCCACAAACATCAGGCCGCTGTTGGTGCCGAGGCCGCCGGTAAAGCCGGTGACATTATCCACCGCCGGATCCATTTTGATGATATTCATAAAATCTTCCAGCTTGCCGCGCATCGCCTGAAACGAGATGCTCTGATCGGCAGACAGAAAACCGCTCAGGCGACCGGTATCCTGTTCCGGCATAAAGGTTTTGGGTATCGTAATAAACAGCCAGACGGTCATCGCTACCGTGCCGCCCAGCAGCAGCAGTACCCAGATGGCGTGGCGTAACACCCAGCGCAGCGAGCGGGCATAGCCATCCTGCGTCCGCTGCAGCAGCCGGCTGAACAGCCCGGGCGCGGCAGGCTGTGCCGGTTGCGGCTTCAGCAGATACGCGCACATCATCGGCGTCAGCGTGACGGAGATAAACAGCGAGATCAGAATCGCCACCGACAGCGTAATGGCAAATTCCGAAAAGAAGCGTCCGATAATGCCGCCAATCATCAGCAGCGGCAGAAACACCGCAATCAGCGACAGGCTCATCGACAGCACGGTAAAGCCCACTTCGCGGACACCGGTCAGCGCCGCCTGCAGCGGCTTCATGCCAGCCTCAACGTGGCGGGCGATATTCTCCAGCACCACAATCGCATCATCCACCACAAACCCGGTGGCGATGGTTAGCGCCATCAGCGACAGGTTGTTAAGACTGAAGCCGCACAGATACATGGCAGCAAAGGTGCCAATCAGTGAGACCGGCACCGCCGCAGCAGGAATGAGCGTGGCCCGGCCGTCGCGCAGGAACAGAAACACCACCAGAATCACCAGCACCACGGCAATCACCAGCGACTGCTCGACTTCATGCAGCGAAGCGCGGATAGTCGGTGAGCGATCCTGGGCAATCTGCAGATCGATCGCCGCCGGAATGAAATCGTGCAGCACCGGCAGCTCAGCGCGAATGCGATCCACAGTATCGATAATATTGGCGTCCGGCGACTTACGGATCACCAGCAGCACCGCCGGCTTGCCGTTGGTCATCCCGGCGTTACGCACATCCTGCACCGAATCCTGCACGCTGGCGACATCGCTCAGGCGAACCGCCGCACCGTTGTTATAGTGCACCACCAGCGGCTGATAGGCGCTGGCGCTCTGCAGTTCATCATTGGTACGCAGCTGCCAGCGCTGCTGGCGATCGTCGATTGCGCCCTGCGGTCGCCGCTGGTTAGCGTTGCTGATGGCGCTGCGTACCGCATCCAGCGACACGCCCTGATTAAACAGCGCCTGCGGATTGAGATCGACGCGCACGGCGGGCAGCGAACTGCCGCCTACCGTGACGTCGCCGACGCCCTCAATCTGCGACAGTTTTTGCGCCAGCTGCGTCGAAGCGTAATCATAGAGCTGACCCGGATTATAGTCGTCCGAGGTCACCGTCAGGATCATAATCGGCGCATCCGAGGGGTTCGCTTTTCGATAAGAAGGCCGGCTCGGCATGCCCGACGGCAGCAGGCTCTGCGCCGCATTAATCGCGGCCTGCACATCGCGCGCGGCACCGTTAATATCGCGGTCAAAATCAAACACCAGAATGATGCGCGTGCTGCCCAGTGAGTTCGTCGAGGTCATTTCACTGACGCCGGCAATGCGCCCCAGCGAGCGCTCCAGCGGCGTGGCCACCGAGGCGGCCATGGTTTCCGGTGAGGCACCCGGCAGCGAGGCCGAAATCATAATTACCGGAAAGTCGAGCTGCGGTAGCGGGGCGACCGGCAGCAGACGAAAACCAAGCATCCCCGCCAGCGCAATCGCCAGCGTCAGCAGGATGGTGGCGACCGGGCGGTGAATGAAGAGGGCAAAAAACTTCACGACTGCGCCTCCGGACGACCGAAGCGCCTGCGGGTAGCGTGCGCCAGGCGATCAAACAGCAGATAGATGACCGGCGTGGTAAACAGCGTCAGGATCTGGCTGAGGATCAGGCCGCCCACCATGGCGATGCCGAGCGGATGGCGCAGCTCAGCGCCGACGCCGGTGCTGAGCATCAGCGGCAGCGCGCCCAGCAGCGCCGCCAGCGTGGTCATCAGGATCGGGCGAAAGCGCAGCAGGCAGGCCTGATAGATAGCGTCACGCGGCGCCATGCCCTGTTCACGCTCCGCCGCCAGCGCAAAGTCAATCATCATAATGGCGTTTTTCTTTACAATACCGATCAGCAGAATGATGCCGATAATGGCGATGATATCGAGTTCGTTACCGCTCAGCATCAGCGCCAGCAGCGCGCCGACGCCCGCGGTGGGCAGGGTAGAGAGAATGGTAATCGGATGAATAAAACTCTCATACAGCACGCCAAGAACGATATACATTGCGACCACGGCCGCCACAATCAGCCAGACGGTGCTGCTCAGCGCGGCTTCAAACGCCAGCGTACTGCCCTGGAACTGCGTGACGATATCCGCCGGCATACCCAGCGCCCCTTCTGCGGCGGTAATGGCCTGCAGCGCTTCCTCAAGTGAATAGCCATCGGCCACGTCAAAAGAGAAGGTTGCGGACGGGAACTGATCGAGATGATTAATACTGAGAGCGGTATGCCGCTCCTCTGTGCTGGCGATAGCGCTGAGCGGTACGCTGCCGCCGTCGCTGCTTTTAAGCCGGATCCCCTCCAGGCTCGCCAGTCCCGGCGTCTGCGCATTATGCTGCTCCAGCACCACGCGATACTGGTTTGCCTGCGTGTAAATCGTTGAGATCAGCCGCTGACCAAACGCGTTATACAGCGCATTATCGACGTCAGCCATGGTGATCCCGAGCCGGCTGGCGCTGTCGCGGTCAACGCGCACATACGCTTCCAGCCCCTGATCCTGCCAGTCGCTGCTGACGTTGCGCAGCTGCGGTGCCTTTTCCAGCTGGCCGATCAGCGCCGGGACCCAGCTGCTCAGGGCGTCAAGCGAGCCAGACTGCAGCGTAAACTGATAGGGGGTACGGCTGCTCTGCGTCTCAATGGTGAGATCCTGCACCGGCTGCAGCCAGAGCGAGACGCCCGGGATCTGCGCCACCGCCTGCTGCAGCCGCGCCTGCACCACCGGAATGCGGTCGTCGCGCTCATCCAGCGGCTTGAGGTTGATCTGCAGCCGGGCGCTGTTAAGCGCAGGATTGGTGCCATCCACCCCGACAAAAGAGGTCAGGCTTTCAACCGCCGGATCCTTCATCACCGCTGAGGCAACATCGCGCGTGCGCTGCGCCATGCTGGCGTAAGAGACCGACTGCGGCGCCTGCAGGGTGCCCTGAATAATGCCGTTATCCTGCTGCGGGAAGAAGCCTTTCGGGATCGCCACCCACAGCAGCACCGTCATCAGCAGCGTGCCGAGCGCCACGCTGAGCGTCAGCCACGGATGCTGCAGCACGCGCGTCAGTCCACGCCCGTAACCGGCAATGACCCGCTCAAACAGCGCCTCGCTGGCGCGTGAGAAGCGGTTCTGCCGGCGCAGCGACTCCGCGCTCAGCATGCGCGCGCACATCATCGGCGTCAGCGTCAGCGACACCACGGCTGAGATCAGAATGGCGATAGCCAGCGTGACGGCGAACTCACGAAACAGCCGGCCAATCACATCGCCCATAAACAGCAGCGGGATCAGCACCGCAATCAGCGAAAAGGTGAGCGAGATAATGGTAAAACCGATCTCTCCCGCCCCTTTCAGCGCGGCGGTGAGCGGCTTCTCGCCTTTCTCGATATAGCGTGAAATATTCTCGATCACTACAATGGCGTCATCCACCACAAAGCCGGTGGCGATAGTCAGCGCCATCAGCGTGAGGTTGTTGATCGAGAAGCCCATAAAATAGATGGCCGCAAACGTACCAATCAGCGAAAGCGGTACCGCCACGGCAGGAATGATCGTAGCCGGTACGTTGCGCAGAAACAGGTAGATGATCATGACCACGAGCGCCATGGCCAGCATCAGCTCATGCTGCGTATCAGATACCGAGGCGCGAATATTGGTCGTTCGATCGGTCAGCAGTTTCATGTCGACCGATTTGGGCAGCGTGGCGGTAAGCGATGGCAGCAGCGCCCGGATATTATCAGCGGTGTTGATAATATTGGCGCCGGGCTGACGCTGGACGTTCAGCACAATCGCCTGCTGGCGGTTAGCCCAGGCACCCAGCCAGCTGTTCTCTGCGCCCGATTCGATGGTCGCAACGTCGCCCAGTCGCACCGGCGCGCCGTTGCTGTAGCTGATAATCAGGCGGCGGTAATCCTCAGCCGATGTCATCTGATCGTTTGCTGACAGCGTGATAGATCGCGCCGGGCCATCAAGGCTGCCTTTCGCTGAGTTGACGTTGGCGTTGCTGATAGCCGTGCGCACATCTTCGCTGGTCAGTCCTAACGCTGCCAGCGCCTGCGCATTCATTTTGACCCGCACCGCCGGACGCTGTCCGCCGGAAAGGGTAACCAGGCCTACGCCGGAGACCTGCGCAATCTTCTGCGCCACGCGCGTTTCCACCATATCCTGCACCTGCGTCAGCGGCAGGCTGGTCGTGGTGACCGCCAGCGTCATGATAGGCGGATCGGCCGGGTTGACTTTGCTGTAGGCGGGCGGATTAGGCAGATCGCCAGGCAGCAGGTTAGTGGCGGAGTTTATCGCCGCCTGAACCTCCTGCTCCGCCACATCCAGCGCCAGCGACAGCTGAAACTGCAGCGTGATCACCGAGGCGCCGCCGGAACTTTGCGATGCCATCTGTTTCAGCCCGGACATCTGGCCAAACTGGCGTTCCAGCGGTGCGGTAATCGACGAGGTGACCACATCCGGACTGGCTCCGGGATAGAGCGTGACAACCTGAATAGTGGGGTAGTCCACTTCCGGCAGGGCGGATACCGGCAGAAAGCGGTAGCCAAGCAGGCCCGCCAGCAGAATCGCAATCATCAGCAGCGTGGTGGCGACCGGGCGTAAAATGAACTGACGTGACGGACCGCCGCCAGCGTCAGGAGGCAGCACCTGCATTATTGACGCTCTCCCCGGGCTGGCTGCGCGGCACGCGTGGTCTCTGTTGCCGTACTCTGTGGCGCCACGACGTCAACCGTTGCGCCGTCAGTGAGGCGATCGATGCCGTCGGTGATGACCCGCTCGCCCGCTTCCAGTCCGGCACTGATCACCACTTTCTGGCTATCCTGCAGTCCGGCGGTGACGCGTTTCTTGCTGACCTTGTTTTCGCTGTTAACTACCCAGACAAAGTGGCCCTCATTGCTCATCTGCAGCGCGGCGGCCGGAATAGTCACGGCGTTCTGCAGCGTATCTGCTTTCAGACGTGCGTTAACAAACTGGTTGGGAAACAGGGTATCATCTTCATTGCTGAAGCGTGCTTTCAGCTTAATGGTGCCGGTAGTGGTATCGATCTGGTTGTCCAGGCTCAGCAGCGTGCCCTGCGTCAGCAGCGTGGTGTTGCTGCGATCCCAGGCCTCCACCACCAGCGGCTGACCGCTTTTCTGCGCTTTCAGGATCTGGCTGATATAGCTCTCAGCCACGCTGAATACCACATCAATCGGATGCGTCTGGGTGATCACGACCAGGCCATCGGTGTCGCCGGTGGTAATGTAGTTGCCGATGTCGACCTTGCGTAACCCTATACGTCCGGCAATCGGCGCGGTGATGCGGCTGTAGGTCAGATTCAGCTGCGCGCTCGCAACGTTGCCCTCATCCGCTTTAATGGTGCCCAGCGTCTCGCTCACCAGCGCGCGCTGGGTGTCGAGATCCTGCTGCGATACCAGGGACGTTTTCGACAGCTTCTCATAGCGGCTGAGATCGCGGCGGGCATTCGCCAGCGTGGCCTGATCCCGGGCCAGCTGGCCCTGCGCCTGCGTGAGAGCAACCTGATACGGGCGCGGGTCGATCTCAGCCAGCAGCGTGCCGGCAGCCACCTGCTCGCCTTCCGTAAAATGCAGCGCCATCAGCTGCCCCTCAACGCGGCTGCGCACCGTAACCGTATTTGCAGCGGTGACGGTGCCGAGGCCGTTCAGATAGTAGGGCACGCTTTGCAGTTCAGCCGTTGCCGCCTGTACCGGCGCGGCTGGCCGGTTTGCTCCACCGCGCTTCTCTTTAGCCTGCGCCGGCTGTGCTGGCGTGGCGCGCGAGTGCCAGGCGTAATAACCGCCAGCCGCTACCGCCAGCGCGATAAGAATTAACAGACCTGTTTTGGTTCGACTCTTCATTACTCTGCGTGCTCTCCAGCCATGTCGCTTTCCTGATACGCTTGCCCGACATCCGGACAGCGCAAACGAAAATAAGTGTAGCCGCCTGCGCCAGGCGAAAATTGAAGGAATTAAGAATATCTGCTCAGCGCGGCGTAAAGGATTTCCCGGTTCTGACACTATTCTGGCATGAATAGACCCCGGTGCGACTTTTTCATTTGCTACGCTTAAAGACAAACCTATCTCGTTTAACCAGGGAGAGCGCAATGAAACAACCTGCAACCCGTCAGCTGGGCGACAGCGGTATTACCGTTCCGCGCCTGACTTTTGGTGGTAACGTTTTTGGCTGGACAGTCGATGAGAAGACCTCCTTTTCACTGCTGGATGCGCTGGTCGAAAATGGCCTGTTTTTTATCGATACCGCGGATGTCTATTCCCGCTGGGTGCCGGGTAATCAGGGAGGTGAATCGGAAGCGATCATCGGCAAATGGTTAAAGCAGAGCGGCAAACGCGATCGCATCGTGCTGGCGACTAAAGTCGGCATGGAGCTGTCGCCGGAAAAAACCGGGCTGAAGCCTGCGTATATCCGCCAGGCGATAGAGGATTCCCTGCGCCGGCTGCAGACGGACGTGATCGATCTCTATCAGGCGCATCGCGATGATGAGCAGACGCCGCTGGCAGATACCCTGAAAGCGTTTGATTCCCTGATCAAAGAGGGCAAGGTACGCGCTATCGGCGCCTCAAATTACTCCGCAGCGCGTCTGCAGGAGGCGCTGGATGTCAGCAGCAAAGAGGGGCTGGCGCGCTATGAAACGCTGCAGCCGGAATATAACCTTTACGATCGCGAAGGGTATGAGAACGGCCTGGAGCAGGTGGCGGTGAAAAACGGTCTTGGCGTGATCAACTACTACTCGCTGGCGAGCGGCTTTCTCAGCGGCAAATATAAAAAGCCGCAGGATGCGGGTAAAAGCCCGCGCGGTCAGGCGATAGTGGAAAAATATCTCAATGAGCGCGGCAGCCGCATTATTGAGGCGCTGGAGGATATCGCTGCCTCACACGATGCGTCAGCCACGCAGGTGGCGCTGGCGTGGCAGATTGCGCGTCCCAGCATTACCGCGCCGATTGTCAGCGCAACATCGCTGGCGCAGCTGGATGAGCTGGTAAAAGCCACCCAGCTGGAGCTGAGCAAACAGGAAATTGAGGAGCTGGCGCGCGCCAGTCACCTCTGATCCCGCCCGGGGTGCTGCGGCACCTCGTATATTGATACAGAGCAATCAATAGTCACTGTCACACTTTGAATGTTTAAATCTTAGATATTCATCACAAATGCGCTAATCCACTGACTGAGCAGGCGTAAATCCACACGAAATTGCAAAACCCTGCTGCTGCCCGGCACTATCCTCTGCGCGGTTTTCCTTATAACTTTGCAGAAGATAACAACGATGAAAAAAATTTTTGCTTTGCACCCGCTGCCGCAGCTGGCTGCGGGCACGCTGATGCTGGCTATGTTCAGTTCTGCCGCCGTCGCGGCAGATGCATTCAGCTACGATTCGCCCTGGATGCTGGGCGACTGGAACGGCAGCCGCACGCAGCTGGAGAGTGCCGGCGTGAAGTTTGACGTAAATTACACCATGGAGAGCGCCGCCAATCTTGGCGGCGGAGCAGACAGCCACACCTCAATGCGCTACAGCGATCAGTGGGCGTTTGGCGCGAATCTCGATCTGCAAAAGCTGCTCGACTGGCAGGATGCGCAGTTCCAGGTCACCGTCACTAATCGCGACGGGCGTAACATCTCCGATCAGGTAGCCGATCGCCGCACCGGCATGCTCTCCTCCGTGCAGGAGGTCTATGGCCGCGGCCAGACGTGGCGTCTGACACAGTTCTGGCTGAGCAAAGGGCTGTTTGACAACCGGGTTAATCTCAAGGCCGGACGGGTCACCGTGGGAGAAGATTTTGACAGCCTCGACAGCAGGTTTCAGAACCTTGCCTTTGGCAGTGGTCAGGCAGGCAACTGGCGCGGCGACCGCTGGTTTAACTGGCCGGTTTCACAGTGGGGCGGACGCCTGAAAGCGAATATCACGCCCGAACTCTTCTTCCAGGTCGGCTTTTACAACCAGAATCGCGCCAACTACGATCGCGGCGACGGTTTCCGCCTGGATACCCGTCATTCAGAAGGCAATCTGGTGCCGGTCGAGCTGGGCTGGAAACCGACCCTGGGCGCAGCGGGGCTGCCGGGCAACTATCGACTCGGCTATTACTACTCATCCGTAAACGGGGATAATTACGGCAGCTGGCGGGATGGGGGCTATCAGCGTCAGGATCACGCTTATGGCGGCTACCTGCTGCTGCAGCAGCAGCTGACCGCGCAGGGCGGAGACGCCAGCCGCGGACTGGGGGTAACGGTGCAGGCGGTCATGAACGATCGTAAGACGTCGAAAACCGATAATTATCAGTCCATCAGTTTTACCTGGAAGGGGCCGCTTGATGCGCGTCCGCAGGATGAAATCGGTATTGGTGCCGCGCGTATTCACGTTAACAGCGCCTACAGCCGCGCCCTGCGCCAGCAGAACGCAGCCAGTGGTGAAACGCGCTTTGACAGCCCGGCTTATCTGCCGCTGCAGGCGGGATCGGAATACAACTATGAGATTTACTACAATGCGCAGCTGGCGAAGTGGCTGCAGCTGCGGCCTAACCTGCAGTATGTCGTGGCGCCGGGCGCGGTCGGAGAGGTAAAAGATGCCTTTGTCGGCGGCATCTCAGCCAATATCAACTTCTGACGGGCAGGGAGGAGGCGCAGGCTGCGCCTCCTGTTACGATCCGCTAGCGGAACATCACCTCTGCCCAGCGCGCCAGTCCGGCGGTCACCGAACCAAAGTCGTCGCCGCCGGCAATCGGGGTATCGGGCAGCGCCTGCTGCAGCGCCGCACGCAGCAGCGGCGAGCGTGCGCTGCCGCCAGTAAGATAGATCACGTCCGGTCGGGTCTCGCTGGTGGTCAGCGCCAGCTGTACCTGCTCCAGCATCCGCTCCAGCGGCTGGCTGATCGCCTCTTCCAGCTGCGTCGCGCTGATCTCCGCCTGCAGCGACTGCGCAATAAACGCCAGCGACGCATCCGTTTCCGCCTGCGCTGAGAGCGCAATTTTGCTCTCTTCAGCCGCGCGTACAAGCCGGTAGCTTAGCTTCTGCTGCCATACTTTGAGCAGATGCGCCACGCGGTTTCCCTCTTCTGCATCGCGCACCAGATCCTGCAGCAGCTTACCGCAGGCGGCGGAGTAGAACTCGCTCTGTGCCGGAACGTCGTTAATTGCGACAGCGTTCCACCACGGCAGGGCGGGGAGCGCCGTGCCCTTGCGGGTGCTGCCGCCCAGACCCAGCAGCGGCATCAGCGTTTTAAACGCCAGCATGATATCGAGATCGTTGCCGCCGACGCGGCAGCCGCTGTGCCCCAGCAGGCTGGCGTGGCGGTCAGCTTTCTGACGCCACTCCGGCCCCATCAGCAGCATGGAGCAGTCGGTGGTGCCGCCGCCGATATCGACCACAAGCACGCGCGTCTCTTTGTCCAGCGTGGCTTCAAAGTCCAGCCCGGCGGCCACCGGCTCAAACTGAAACTCAACGTCACGAAAGCCGGCGCGCTGTGCCGCACGCAGCAGGATCCCCTGCGCCTGCTGGTTGGCATCGTCACCGCCCAGCCCCTGAAAGTTGACCGGGCGACCGATAACCGCCTGGTTGATCTGCTGCCCGAGCTGCGCTTCACCCTGCTGGCGGATATGCAGCATCATGGCGCACACCAGATCTTCAAAAAATGCGATCTGCTGCGGCTTCAGGCCAGAGGCGCCCAAAAAGGATTTCGGTGATTTGACGAACCAGACATCTTCCGGCTCTGTCATATATTGCTGCAGCGCGGTCAGGCCAAACTGCACGCTGCCAGGGGTTATCTCGATATCTTCTTCGCGGTTGTAGCGCAGCGCGCGCTGCAGCAGGGCGGTGTTTTCGCTCGCGGGCGTGGGCACCTGATGGTGGCGATGCAGCCATTCGCTGATCGCCTCGCGCACCGGGGCGCAGATCATTGAGGGCAGCAGCGGCTGGTCATTTTCCAGCGCCAGCATCCGCGGCGTGCCGTTATCGCTTACTGCAATAGCGCAGTTCGCTGTGCCGTAGTCAAAACCGATATACATCTTATGCCCCATGCCAGAAAAAAAGGGGGCGACTTTAGCGCAGGCTGGTCATGCTGGCAATATGCAGTGCTTTATCTCTCTGCATCCTGATAAACCTGATACTGACCGCGCCCGGCATGTTTGGCGCTGTAGCAGGCGACATCGGCCTGCGACATCACCACATTGCTGAGGCAGTTGCGCGCATCAATCTGCGTGATGCCGGCGCTGGCACCCACCTGGTAAGGATGCGTTTTCCAGTAAAATGTATAGTTATTGACGACATTCACGATGCCCTGCACCAGATCGCGGATCTGATCGACCTCGCAGTGCGGCAGCAGGATGCCAAACTCATCGCCGCCGAGGCGCGCCAGCATATCGCTGCTGCGCAGCTGCTGCTGCATCAGCACCGCCAGCTCGCGCAGCAGCGCGTCCCCCGCCGCATGGCCGGCGGTATCGTTAACCGCTTTAAATTTATCCAGGTCGATAAACACCAGCACATGCGGCGTGCCGGTGACGGCCGCATCATTCACCAGCCGTTTCAGCCGATCTTCAAAGCTGGGCCGGTTAGGCAGCTGCGTCAGCATGTCGTGTGACGCGCTATAGCTCAGACGCTTCATTATCTGGCGCGACTCGCTGACATCCTGAATGACCATCACCACCCCAATGGTGCTGCCGGCCAGGGTTTTCAGCGGCGTAATACTGTAGTGGATCTCTATCTGCGCGCCTGCCAGCGTATGCAGCACCAGCCCCTCATCCAGCGCCGGAGAGATTTTTTCATCCGGCAGCGTACAGAGCAGCAGATTGTCGATGCGCGGGCCGTCAGCGCCGCGCGTGATATTCAGCAGCTCGCCAAGCGGCGTGCCGGCCGCCTGCTCCTGCGGCCAGCCGCTCAGGCTTTCAGCAACGGGGTTCATAAAGGTCACGCACATCTCATCGTCGGTGCTGATCACCGCTTCGCCAATCGAATCCAGGGTGATCGCCATACGCTCTTTTTCCTGGAACAGCGCGTCATTAAGGGTACGCAGTGAGGTGATATCCTGGCAGATCCCGAGCATGCGCTCGATCTGTCCATCCTGGCTCAGGATACGATTCGCTTCTGAGCGAATAAACTGTACGCCGTGCGGCAGGTTGAGACGATACTCAAGATGAAAGGCCGAGCGGCGCTCAATCGCCTGCTGCACAATCAGCGCCAGGCTTTCGCGCTCGGCAGGATCGACCAGATGCAGCCAGAGGTCATACGTGGGTTTCTGCTGCGGATCCAGTGCAAACAACTCATACATGCGCTTGTCCCAGAGCATCTCCCCGGTTTTCAGGTTCCACTCCCAGACGCCGATGCCGCCCGCTTCATTGGCCAGCGTAATGCGCTCCATCAGCTGGCGGTTGCGCTGCTCGCTCTGCCGCAGCTCGGAGATATCGACAATCTGCGCGATAAAATAGAGCGGCTGCTGCTGCGCGTCGCGCACCATAGAGACGGTCAGACGCGACCAGACGATCTCGCCATCTTTGCGAAAATAGCGCTTTTCAAAGGTATAGGACATCAGGTCGCCCGCCAGCAGACGCTCCATCAGCTGCAGATCGCTGTGCAGATCGTCCGGATGGGTGATCTCCTGGAAGGTCAGCTGCGTCAGTTCATAGGCGCGATAACCCAGCGTACGGCAAAGTGACTGGTTCACCTGCTGCCACTTTCCGTTGGTGCCGACCAGCGCCATACCGATAGCAGAGTACTCCATCGCATTGCGGAAGCGCGCTTCACTCTCGGTGATATGGTTTTTCTCGCGCCGGAAGGCGTCCATGATCAGCGCCATGACATGGCTGGGCAGCAGCACCAGCAGAAAGGGCAGCCAGGCAGAGACCAGACCGGGCGAAGCGCCACTCTGTACCGGGTTGACCCAGTCCAGCGCCAGCAGCAGCGAAATGAAACTGGCATTAATAAAGCAGAGCAGGAACGCTTCAAATTTTGGCAGCCGGACCGCACACCAGAACAGGATCACCACGATAAAGGTAAACGGCCACGGCAGAAAGCGCAGGGAGAGATAGCTGGCGAGCAGGGTAACCAGCAGCGTCAGCAGGGTCTCCAGCTGGCGGCCCGGCGCGATCAGTTCACGCAGCGGCTTAGCGGGCCACAGCAGTACCACCGGACCAAACGCCAGCACGCCGATCACTTCCGAAATCACCCAGGTGGAGAAGAAGGGAAGCAGCGCCTGCTGATCCACCTGCAGCAGCCAGATCGCAATCAGCCCGCCCAGCAGAGGAGCCAGCAGGCCGGCGCAGAGCGCAAAGCGGATCCAGTCGGGCAGGGCGTTCAGCGGCGCGCGGCGGTTCAGCAGCAGACGCAGCATGCCGCCGGCCAGCAGCGCCTGTATCAGATTCAGAAGGGCAAATTTAGCATTGCTGAGCGCGGGACCAATAACCAGCAGATTTGCCAGCGCGGTGCCCGCGACGCAGCCCGCCAGCAGCAGCGGAATATGTTTTAGCGGCGCGCGGAAAACGACGCCGGTCATCAGCGCCGTTGAGTACCACAGCGGCGAAATACGACCGCTGACCACAATCAGCTCCAGACAAAACAGCGTAAGCAGAAAAGCCAGTATGCTCAGCGTAACGGCAGTCAGCCAGCGGCCTGGCGATTTATCCTGCGCGGTGACTATCTCAACAATCATGTACCAGTCCAGCAGCGCGCAACCCGGTATGGGGAAAATACGCCAGTCAGTTTCTGCCCTGCATGCTAGCACATTCAGACAGGATCTTTACGCTGAATTGGCTTAAGTCATGGCGCTGTCAGCGAAAAAGGTCGGCACGCTTAAACGGTTTTTCCAGTCCGGCGAGCTTGACCGACAGACGCTCCAGGAACTGCTGCGTGGTGGCGACGCGCCCGTGACCCATCAGCAGCAGCGGCACCAGGAAGGCGACGCCAACCTGCAGGGCGCTAAAGCCTTTCAATACCGTGCGGCGCTGGCTGATGAGAAACGCGCTGCTCAGGGTAAAACCGAGCAGCAGGCCCGCCAGCACTTCACTGACGGAGTGCGCATGAATAACCAGGCGGGAGAAACCCACCATCAGCGGGATCGCATACCCGATGGCGATCGTCACGGCGCGCCAGAAAGTGGACCAGCGCCCGGAGATCAGCCACATCATTACCGGCCAGAGCGTGGAGGACATCGCGCTGTGGCCGCTGAAGCCGGTGAAGTTAAAGCGTGCGCTGCCGATGCCAAAGCCAAGAAACATAATTTTAGACAGGCTGACCAGCAGCCCGGCGAGACCAAACGCCAGCAGCCAGTACCAGACGGTACGCTGACTGCTGCTTTTCCACGGCAGCACCAGGGCGATGATCACCGCGGTGGGGATCAGCAGCATGCTGTCGCCAAAATAGGTCAGTGTTCTCCAGCTCATATTTTTCCTTGCAGGGCTAACGGGCGACCCGCACAAACCGGGCGCGGGCAGCCCGACAGTCTATCGGTTCAGCGGCTGCCTGCCAAAAGGAGATTTTCTGAAAAAGGGCGCCGCCGCATTTACTCTGGCGTCAAACCGGCGAAATACCTATAATTGCCGCCACCAAACCCTCTCATTTGGCCCGTTGCTGCTTCGGCAGAGGCGTGCTCCCAGTTATCAGGTCTCAAAAAAGTATGACTGACAAGTCCCATCAGTGCGTGATCGTTGGCATCGCAGGTGCATCTGCATCCGGAAAAAGCCTTATTGCCAGCACGCTCTTTCGTGAAATCCGTGACCAGGTCGGTGACGAGCATATCGGTGTGATCCCCGAAGATGCCTACTATAAAGATCAAAGCCACCTCACCATGGAAGAGAGGGTAAAAACCAACTATGACCATCCGAGCGCGATGGATCACGATCTGCTGCTGCAGCATCTGCGTGCGATCAAGTCAGGACAGGATATCGATCTGCCGGTTTACAGCTACGTTGAACATACCCGCACCAGCGAAAGCATTCATCTGAAGCCAAAAAAAGTGATTATCCTTGAGGGCATTCTGCTGCTCACTGACGCGCGCCTGCGTCAGGAGATGAACTTCTCTATTTTTGTCGACACCCCGCTGGATATCTGTCTGATGCGCCGCATGAAGCGCGACGTGAATGAACGCGGTCGCTCTATGGATTCCGTCATGAATCAGTATCAGAAAACGGTCCGTCCGATGTTCCTGCAGTTTATCGAGCCTTCCAAACAGTACGCCGACATTATTGTGCCGCGCGGCGGTAAGAACCGTATCGCTATCGATATTCTCAAAGCGAAAATTAATCAGTATCTTTAATACGCTGTTTCGGCATGGATCGAATGCGTCAGGGCTGTCACCGTGCTGGCGGCCTTTCGCTACACTTTAATTAGGGAGTTACTGCGATGAGATTATGCGATCGCGATATTGAAGCCTGGCTCGACAGCGGCAAGCTGGCCATTGAGCCGCGTCCGCCGGTGGAACGCATTAACGGCGCCACGGTAGATGTGCGGCTGGGTAACGGGTTTCGTACCTTCAGCGGCCATACTGCCGCCTTTATCGATCTGAGCGGACCCAAGCAGGCGGTAAGCGCCGCGCTGGATCGGGTGATGAGTGACGAGATTGTATTACCGGATGGCGAAGCGTTTTTCCTGCATCCGGGTGAGCTGGCGCTGGCGGTGACGCTGGAGTCGGTGACCATTCCGGACGATCTGGTTGGCTGGCTGGATGGACGTTCTTCCCTGGCACGACTAGGGTTAATGGTTCACGTTACGGCACACCGCATCGATCCGGGCTGGCAGGGGCGTATCGTGCTGGAGTTTTACAACTCCGGCAAGCTGCCGCTGGCGCTGCGTCCCGGTATGCTGATTGGAGCGCTGAGCTTTGAACCGCTGTCGGGCCCGGCCGCACGTCCCTATAACCGGCGTGAAGATGCAAAATATCGCGGTCAGCAGGGTGCTGACGCCAGCCGTATCGATAAAGATTAATCGCTGTACCCGCGCCCGGGCAGGGCTGACGAGGCGCGGATCATCACATTGAGGATGCAATGAGAAGATTGATAACCACGCTGGCCATCCTGTTAGTGGTAGTGGTGGCAGGGATGGCCGCACTGGTACTACTGGTTAACCCCAATGACTTTCGCGCCTACATGGTAAAACAGGTAGAGCAGCGCAGTGGTTATCAGCTGGTCACGGGCAGCGATTTGCGCTGGCACGTCTGGCCTCAGCTCAGCATTCTTTCCGGACGTATGAGCCTCACCGCACCCGGTGCCAGCCAGCCGCTGGTGACCGCCGAAAATATGCGGCTGGACGTCGACCTCTGGCCGCTGCTCACGCATCAGCTCAGCGTCAGTCAGGTAATGCTGAAAAACGCGATTATCCGCGCCACGCCGGAGAGCGCGCCGCAGAAGCCTGGCGGCGCCCCCATCGGGCCTGGCGACAGCGAGCCGGCATTAGCCGCCTCACAGAGCTGGAGCCTGGCCATTGCGAAACTTCGCGTGGCTGATAGCCTGCTTATCTGGCAGCAGCCGGGCGGAGAAGAGTACAACTTCCGCAATCTTAATCTGAGCCTGGATCAGGACAGCCGCAAACAGAACCACATTGAGCTGAGCACGCGCCTGTCGCGTAACCAGCGCAACCTCAGCGTTGCCCTGCAGGGCGAGATGGATGTCTCACGCTATCCGCATCAGGTCAGCGGCGAGCTGGCGCAGCTTGATTATGCGCTGGATGGCGCGAACCTGCCGGTGCAGGGAATTAAAGGCGCGCTGAGCGGAAAAGCGATATGGAATGCCGATAAACAGCAGTTCTCACTGGCCGATATGCAGCTTACCGCCAATGACAGTACGCTGCAGGGCAGCGCGGAAGGACGCATTGCAATGCCGCAGCAGCTGCGCCTGGCGCTGCATGCAACCTCGCTAAACATCGATAACCTCGCCGTCAGTACCCCGGTCAGCAGCGGCAGCGGGACCGTGCAGGCCGCGCCGGTGCAGCCGCCGGTCATTGCGGAACCGGTACTGCGCAATAACGCCGATTCACCGCTTAATACGCTCGATCTGCAGCTTGCCCTGAAGGCGGACCAGAGCCAGTGGCGCGGGCTGACGCTCAGTAACCTGCAGATCGACGCCAGCAATCAGCAGGGTCTGATGACGCTCAGCCGGTTACAGGGCCGGCTGGGTGACGGTCATTTCTCGCTGCCGGGTCAGATTGATATCCGGCAGCCGGTTACCCGGGCTGCGTTTCAGCCTGAACTGGAGAATATTGCGATTGCCCCTCTGCTGAAAGCGCTGGCGCTGCCCGCTGCGCTTGAGGGGACGCTATCGCTGCAGGGTAAGGTGAGTGGAGCCGGGCTGAGTGTAGAAGAGGCGAAGCAGAACTGGCAGGGCAGTGCCGATCTTGAGGCCACCAATCTGCAGCTTACGCAGCTTAATCTGCAACAGATGGTACGCCGCGCCGTCGCGCGCGCCAGTAGTGAGGTCACCAACGATCAGCCTGATAGCCAGGGCATACAGCAGCTGGCGGGCCATATCAGCCTGCAGCAGGGAAAAGTAGCGTTTACCGATCTGCAGGGCGGCAGCAGCCAGCTGGCGCTTCAGACGCGCGGAACCGTTGACGTTGTGCAACAGCAGCTGGATGTCACCATCAATATGATGCTGCGCGGCTGGAAAGGGGACGAGCGTCTGGCAAAAGTCCTGAATCAGCAGCCCATTCCGCTCCGTATGTATGGTCGCTGGGACAAACTGCAATATTCGCTGCCGATAGATGATGTTGTGCGCCAGCAGCTGCAGAGCGAAGCGAAATCGCGTCTTAATCAATGGCTCGATCGCCACCCGTCAGGAGCGCATTAATACGGCAGGTGCGCGTTAACCACCAGGGGCGCATCAACACGGCTGGGTCGCATAAACACGCCAGGGGCGCATAAATGCGCCCCCTACGGTTTTGTAGGGGCGCCATTTATGGGTCCCGGGTGCCGGGTTGCGGATTCTGACCGGGGCGCGAACATGCCAGGGGCGCATAAATGCGCCCCCTACGGTTTTGTAGGGGCGCCGTTTACGGCGCCCGGATGCCGGGTTGCGGATTCTGACTGGGGCGCGAACACGCCAGGGGCACATCAACACACCAGGGGCGCATAAATGCGCCCCCTACGGTTTTGTAGGGGCGTCGTTTACGGCGCCCGGATGCCGGGTTGCGGATTCTGACTGGGACGCGAATACGGCAGGGGCGCATAAAAACGCCAGGGGCGCATCAACACGCCAGGGGCGCATAAATGCGCCCCCTACGGGGTTGTAGGGGCGTCATTTATGGCGCCCGGATGCCGGGGTGTGGATTGCGACTGGGGCGCGAACACGCCAGAGACACATAAATACACCAGGGGCGCATAAATGCGCCCCCTACGTTTTGTAGGGGCGCCGTTTACGGCGCCCGGATGCCGCGTTGTGGATCCCGAATGGGGCGCTGTCTACGGCGCTTCTGATAAAGGATGCGGCATAATTTCCACTTTCTGTACCCGATGATTCTCCACCTGCAGCGCGCGCAGCAGGTAATCTCCTATCCGCAGCTCTTCACCCTCTTCGGGGACATGCTGCAGCGTGTCCATCAGCAGGCCGGCCAGCGTGTGATAATCGCGTTTATCATTTACCGGCAGCGCGACATAAAGCGCCAGATCGTCCAGCGGCATATGCCCGTTTGCGATCCAGCCTCCCTGCGGGCCGGGTTCAATATCGTAGCGCGCATCCAGCTCCTCTCCTTCATTAGGCAGATTACCGGCGATCGTCTCCATCACGTCGCTCAGCGTCACCACGCCTTCGACGGAGCCAAACTCATCGACAATAAAGGCAAAATGCGTGCGCGCCTGGCGAAACTGCTCCAGCGCCTGCAGCAGCGTTACCCGTTCCGGAAACACCAGCGGCTGACGGATCAGCGCGCGCAGGTCAAGGGAATCACTGTGCAGCGACTGATGCAGCAGATCGATAACGTGCACCACACCCAGCGGATCGCGGCCATTTTCCGTCACCAGAATACGCGTGTGCTGATTGCGATCGAGCTTCGCCATAATCTCTTCAGGCGCTTCACTTAAATCAACCGATTCCACATCGTGCCGGGAGGTCATAATGGTGTTGATCTGCCGCTGCGCCAGCCCCAGCACCCGGGCGATCATCAGCCGCTCCTGACGATTAAACAGAGCGCCTTCATCGCTGTGGCTCAGCAGCGAGGCCGTATCCGCATCCAGTTCAGCACGCTGCGCCTCTCCGCGCAGAATGCGCAGGACCGCTTCGGCCGTGCGCTGGCGTAGCGGACGGCCGGCTGACAAAAAGCGGCGGCGATTAAAGCTCGCCAGCTGATTGAGCATTTCAATCAGAATAGAGAAACCGATAGCGGCGTAGAGATACCCTTTGGGAATAACAAAGCCAAACCCCTCTGCAACCAGGCTGAAGCCAATCATCAGCAGAAAGCTCAGGCAGAGGATCACAATCGTGGGATGACTATTCACAAAACGCGTCAGCGGCTTGCTGGCGAGCAGCATAAGCAGAATAGCGATGGTGACCGCGGCCATCATTACCGGCAGCTCATTGACCATGCCCACTGCTGTGATGACAGCGTCGAGGGAGAAAATGGCATCCAGCACCACGATCTGCGCCACCACCGGCCAGAATTTAGCGCCGTTCTTATTTTGACCACCCTCATCGTCACCCCCTTCGAGTCGCGCATTTAGCTCAGTGGTCGCTTTATAGAGCAGGAAAATACCGCCCAGCAGCAGCAGCAGATCGCGTGCGCTGAAGCTATGCTGCCAGAGGGTGAGCAGAGGCTGTGTCAGCGTGACCAGCCATGAAAGCGAGGCCAGCAGCCCGAGGCGGGTCAGCAGCGCCAGCATCAGGCCAATCACGCGCGCCCGGTCGCGCAGCAGCGGCGGCAGCTTTTCGACCAGAATGGCAATAAACACCAGGTTATCAATGCCCAGCACCAGCTCCAGAATGATTAGCGTTACTAATCCCGCCCAGAGCGACGGATCAAGGATCCACTCCCACATACTCATGTCACCGTAATGTCTCAAAATGGGTTTAATCTGATGATAGTGAATGGCCGGAAACAGGGCAAAACCCTGCCGACCCTGCTGGTATAAGGTTATACGTGTCAATCGGGAAAATGTTCAGAGTGCAGCAGGCAAAATAAGCAAAATGTATGGATTAAGAATGCAGGAGGAGGGGCGTCGCGCACAATTAATTGTTATGCCAGGTGGTGAGGTTTGCCGCGTACATTTTACCAATCGTATATCCGAATAATTCTGAATTTTCACCGCTGATTGCGCGGCAGATGTGGCGTCATTACTAATGGCTGGTAGTCTTTTTCCTAAAATAGCACAGGGGGCACGGGCCCTACTTGTAAACAAGCCAGTAATAACTAGTATAGCAACGTGTCAGTAAATGTCTGCGCCAATCTGGTTAATAGCGCAGGGTAATGCATTTTAAAGTTGTGAATTGTGAACCTGCACGATCCTGCCAGGAGTTATCCTGGAAAAATGGTTAAAAAAGCGCAAAACAGGATGAGCAGGCGGTATTGGCAGCGACAGCCAGGGGCGGTAGCGTGCCTGAACCGGCTTAAACAGGAAATGAACTGTCTGGTGTAGCGGCAATGGAACTCAGACTAATCCGTTGGTATTTATCACAATTTTCTGGCGAAAAGCAATAGAGAATTGACCTAAATACCGGGGAGTTCGCCGCAGTTTGCTCAACAGGCTCCGACTGAGTATCGCTCATTTATTACACAGGCCTGTAGCGTTAGGGATTAGGGAAATAAAATAAAAGAGTTAAATATGCGCGATAACGAATTTACATATAAAAGTCTTCTGACCAAATTTTTACTGGCGTGCTCAGATTTAATTTGTTTTAACGCGGCGTTGTTTATTGCACTCGCCCTGATTAATTCATTATCTGACTCGCCACTGGCTGATATCTCTGAAAAAGATCTCAATTTAAAAATTGCTACTCACATCTGTCTGTCAATTATCTGTACGGGCTGGTTCTGGGTTCGTCTGCGCCATTACACTTACCGCAAACCTTTCTGGTTTGAGCTGAAAGAGATATTTCGTACCGTGTTTATTTTCTCGGTTATCGATTTGTCTATTTCTGCATTATCGCAGTGGCAGATGTCGCGCTTTGTCTGGGTACTCACCTGGATTCTGGCGCTGATCCTGATCCCGGTGGCGCGTGCCGTTTCCAAACGGGTACTGAACCATTTTGGTATGTGGAAAAAGCAGACCATCATCATTGGCAGCAGCCGTAACGCACAGGAAGCCTGGCAGGCGCTGCAGAGTGAAGAGGTGATGGGCTTTGACGTTATCGCCTTCTTTGATGTCGACGGCAGCTGTCCGCAGGCCAGCATTTCCGGCGTACCGGTACTGCATAACGAAGCTGAGCTCTGGCAGTTAACCAACAGCGAAACGCAGTTTATCGTTGCGGTTGAGTCTGAGCAGAGTCAGCATCGCGATCTGTGGCTGAAAAACCTGGCTATGCACAATTGCCGTTCAGTCTCCGTTATTCCGACGCTGCGTGGTGTACCGCTCTATGGTACGGATATGGCCTATATCTTCAGCCACGAAGTGATGATTCTGCGTGTAAACAATAACCTGGCGAAGCGTACCTCGCGCTTCCTCAAGCGCGCGTTCGATATCGTTGGTGCGCTCGGTATTATCGTGGCGCTGTCGCCGGCGCTGCTGGTCCTCGGCTTTATGGTTGGCCGCGATGGCGGACCGCCGATTTACGGTCACGAACGCGTCGGTATGAACGGACGTAAGTTTAAATGCCTGAAGTTCCGCTCAATGGTGATTAACTCCAAAGAAGTGCTGGAGGAGGTGCTGCGCACCGATCCGGTTGCGCGAGCGGAGTGGGATAAAGATTTCAAACTGAAAAACGACCCGCGTATTACCAAAGTCGGCCATTTTATCCGTAAAACCAGTCTGGATGAGCTGCCGCAGCTGTGGAACGTGGTGCGTGGTGACATGAGCCTTGTCGGGCCGCGTCCGGTGATTGAAGATGAACTCTGCCGTTATGCCGGGGATGTAGATTACTACCTGATGGCGAAGCCAGGCATGACGGGATTGTGGCAGGTCAGCGGTCGTAACGACGTTGACTACGAAACACGCGTCTATTTCGACTCGTGGTATGTCAAAAACTGGTCGCTGTGGAATGACATCGCGATTCTGTTTAAGACAGTCGGCGTAGTGCTTAAGCGCGACGGCGCATATTGATAGACAGCGAAGGCGGGGGAGGGTATCTCTCTCGCTGAATAACTGCCGGTGCTGGGAGTCTTGTTATCTGAACACTGCCATTATCGAGCCTGATTAAAGCGGAGAGGTTGTTGAGCTGCACTATTCCGCTTTAATTGATGTCGTCCGGGGGCACGGTGACAACATAAAAACCAAGGGAGCAATGATAATGACCCACAGTTTCAGTGTTTAACCCGTTAAATTAAATTTTTGTAAGACGCTTACACAGCGGCGTTTTCGCCTCTATCAATCATTAACTGATAGCGAATAACCAGATGATAATGAAAACTAAATTGATACCTTTACTGGTATCCGCAACTTTTCTCTCCGGGTGCACCATTGAACCAGGTTCGCACCTTACGACCAGCGGAAAAGATGTCATTGAGCAACAGGATAGCAACTTTGACATCGATAAATACGTAAACGTCTTCCCGATGACTCCTCGTCTGGTTGAACAGATGCGTCCTAAGCCACTGGTTGCACAGGCTAACCCACAGCTGCAGAACGAGATTCAGAGCTACGAATACCGCATCGGCGTGGGCGACGTGCTGAATGTCACCGTCTGGGATCACCCGGAACTGACGACCCCGGCCGGCCAGTATCGCAGCGCCAGCGACACCGGCAACTGGGTACAGGCTGACGGCACGATTTTCTATCCGTACATCGGCAAGGTACGCGTTGCGGGTCGCACCGTAACGGAAGTGCGTGCGGAGATTGCGCGTCGTCTGGCGCAGTACATTGAAAGCCCGCAGGTAGATGTCAACCTGGCGGCTTTCCGCTCGCAGAAAGCGTATATCACCGGGTCGGTGACCACTTCCGGTCAGCAGCCGATTACCAACGTGCCGCTTACCGTGCTGGATGCGGTCAACGCCGCGGGCGGCCTGGCCGCTGATGCTGACTGGCGCAACGTCGTGCTGACGCATAACGGCCGCGAGCAGCGGATTTCGCTGCAGGCGCTGATGCAAAATGGCGACCTCAGCCAGAACCATCTGCTCTATCCGGGCGACATTCTTTACGTTCCGCGTAATGACGACCTGAAAGTCTTTGTGATGGGTGAAGTGCGTCAGCAGGCTACGCTGAAGATGGATCGCAGCGGCATGACGCTGGCAGAAGCACTGGGCAACGCGCAGGGTATGGATCAGACCACCTCTGATGCAACCGGCGTGTTCGTTATCCGTCCGATTCGCGGCGCGAACCGCACCAAAATCGCCAACATCTATCAGTTGAATACCAAGGATGCGGCGTCAATGGTGATGGGTACGGAGTTCCAGCTGGAACCGTATGACATCGTCTACGTCACCGCGACACCGATTACCCGCTGGAACCGCGTTATCTCCGGACTGCTGCCGACCATCGTAGGTATCGACGATGCAAGCTCGTCAGCGCTGCGCTTCCGCAACTGGTCGAACTAAGGTTTTACCATGATTAAGTCAGTGTTAGTGGTCTGTGTGGGTAACATCTGCCGTTCGCCAACCGCCGAGCGGCTGCTGAAGCGTGCACTGCCGCAAACGCGCGTGGCCTCGGCGGGCCTGGGTGCCCTGGAAGGGTACCCGGCCGATAAGATGGCCAGTGAGGTTGCCGCTGAACATGGCCTCTCGCTCGACGGACATCAGGCGCAGCAGTTAACGGCAGAGATGTGCCGTGACTTCGACCTGATTCTGGTGATGGAGAAGCGCCACATTGAGCAGGTCAACCGCATCGATCCCGCCGCGCGCGGAAAAACGATGCTGCTGGGGCACTGGCTTAATCAACAGGAAATTGCGGACCCGTACCGAAAGAGCCGTGAGGCCTTCGACGCTGTGTACGGGTTACTGGACAACGCAACCCAGAAATGGGTCAACGTATTAAGCCGATAGTTGGGATTATCCATGAATATTAAAAACAAGGTCATGACCGCGCCAAAAGAAGATTCGAATGGATGGGATCTGGCGCATCTTGTGGGACAGCTGGTTGATCACCGCTGGATCATTGTTGCCGTTACCGCCTTCTTTATGCTGGTGGCAACGCTCTACACACTGTTTGCGACGCCAATCTATAGCGCAGACGCCATGGTTCAGGTTGAGCAGAAGAACACCGCTTCGGTGCTGAACGACCTGACCGACGTTCTGCCAGCCATGCCGGCATCCGATACCGAGATTCAGATCCTTGAATCCCGTATGGTTATCGGTAAAACCGTTCAGGACCTGGGCCTGGACAGCGTGGTGCAGCAGCACTACTTCCCGGTTATCGGTAAAGGCCTGTCGCGCCTGATGGGTAACAAGCCAGGCCAGATCGCTATCTCACGCCTGGAAATCCCGCGCAGCATCGATAAGCGTACCGTTGAGCTGGAAGTAACCGGTGCAGATACCTATACCGTAAGCAGCGACGGCGACGAGCTGTTCAAGGGCCGCGTGGGTCAGCTGGAGCAGCATGGCGAAGTCACTATGCTGGTCAGCGGTATTCAGGCGGATGAAGGCACGACCTTCAGCGTCACGAAACTGACCGACCTGCAGGCGATTAAAACCGTTCTGGGCGCGCTGACCGTAGCCGATAAAGGCAAAAGCACCGGCGTACTGGGCCTTGAGTATCGTGATGAAGATCCGGAGCAGGCGAGTCGTGTCCTGAACCAGATCGTCAACAACTACCTGCTGCAGAACGTTGAGCGTAAATCTGAACAGGCGGAAAAGAGCCTGCAGTTCCTGCGCAATCAGCTGCCTCAGGTGCGCGCCAAGCTGGATGATGCGGAAGATAAGCTGAACACCTTCCGTCGTCAGAACGCGTCAGTGGATATGTCGCTGGAAGCCAAATCCGCTCTGGATACCTCTGTCAGCGTGCAGAGCCAGCTGAACGAGCTGACCTTCCGTGAAGCGGAAGTATCGCAGCTGTTTACCAAAGATCACCCGACCTACCGCGCGCTGCTGGATAAACGCAAAACGCTGGAAGCGGAGCAGGCTCAGCTGAACAAGCGCATCTCCTCTATGCCGCAGACGCAGCAGGAGATCCTGCGACTGACGCGTGACGTACAGTCCGGTCAGGAGATCTACATGCAGCTGCTGAACCGTCAGCAGGAGCTGGGGATCAGCAAGGCGAGCACCGTAGGTGATGTGCGTATCATCGATAACGCTGAAACGGCCGGTAGCCCGGTTGCACCGAAGAAAACGCTGATTGTACTGGCTGGTCTGATTCTCGGTCTGGTGCTCTCGGTTGGTCTGGTGCTGCTGAAAGCGCTGTTCCATCACGGTATCGACAATCCTGAGCAGCTGGAAGAGCTGGGCATGAACGTCTACGCCAGCGTCCCGCTCTCTGAGTGGCAGCGCAAGAAAGATACCGAAGCCCTGGCGCGTCGCGGTCACAAAGAGAAGAGCGATCCGCACAATACGCTGCTGGCGCTGGGTAACCCGACTGACCTCTCCATCGAAGCGATTCGCAGCCTGCGTACCAGCCTGCACTTTGCGATGATGGAAGCGAAGAACAACATCCTGATGATCACCGGCGCCAGCCCGGGCATTGGTAAAACCTTTGTCTGTGCCAACCTGGCAACCCTGGTCGCCAAAGCGGGTCAGCGCGTACTGTTTATCGATGGTGATATGCGTCGCGGCTATACCCATGAGCTGCTGGGTGCGGATAACAAGCAGGGCCTCTCTAACGTCCTTTCCGGCAAGACTGAGTTCTCTCCGGCGATGATTCAGCGCGGCGTCTACGGCTTTGATTTCCTGCCACGCGGTCAGGTGCCACCTAACCCGTCTGAACTGCTGATGCATCGTCGTATGGGTGAGCTGCTGGAGTGGGCGAGCAAGAACTATGATCTGGTGCTGATCGATACCCCACCAATTCTGGCGGTTACCGATGCATCCATCATTGGTAAGCTGGCTGGAACGTCGCTGATGGTTGCACGCTTTGAGACCAACACCACGAAAGAACTGGATGTCAGCTACAAGCGCTTTGCGCAGAACGGCATCGAGATCAAGGGCGTGATCCTCAACGCCGTGGTACGCAAAGCGTCAAACGCCTACGGTTATGGCTACGACTACTACAACTACGAATACGGCAAAGAAGCCAAAAGCTAAATAACACCTTCACGGGGCGGTTTATCCGCCCCGTTTTTATGGTGAAGAATAGCGGCTTACAGCAGGGCAGGGCCTTTTCGGGCTCACCCCTTTTTGGTGCGTGTTGCACCGCAAAACAGACACACAGCACAATCTTTGGTATTTCCGTAATGGTACGCGGCATCCTCAGAAGAAAGAGTAATAACGGTATGATTTTTCGGAATAAAACCGATTTCTTTCCATGGCCTGCTCGCGCTACCGTTGGATCTGGAACAGCTGTTTAAGAGGTGCTGGCAATGCAGGACATTCGCTTCTCAATCGTTATTCCGGCGTATAACGCGTCGAAATCGATTATCACCACGCTCGACTGCGTTAAAGCGCAAAGCTATCGTAATTTTGAAGTCATCATTGTGGATGACAAATCAGCTGATGCGGCCGAGCTGGCGCAGGTGGTGCAGGGTGAGCGCTATCAGGAGCTGACAATTAAGCTGGAGCTCTCTGAGGTCAAACTCAACGGCGCCGGCGCCCGTAACAAAGGTATTGAACTGGCTGAAGGCGACTTTATCAGCTTCCTCGATGCGGATGATGAGTGGCACCCGAACAAACTTGCAGAGGTACGCGACACCATTGCGCGTCTGGAAGCGCAGGGGCGGTCACGCTACGTCATTTTCAGCCAGGTCAATATCCACCAGGATGGCCACTTTCTGAAAGTGATGCCGATGCAGGCGCCGGGCAAAAATGAGACCGTCGCTGAATATCTGTTTGGCTGCTACGGCTTTATCCAGACCAGTACCATCGTGCTGAAGCGCGAGGATGCGCTGAAAATCCAGTTCGATACGCGCTACATCCGCCATCAGGATTACGATTTCTGCATCCGCGCCGATCGCATGGGCTACGAGTTTGTGATGATTGCCAAACCGCTGGCAACCTATCACCTGGTGACCAAATTTGGCTCTAAGCATAAAGGGGAGTCGGTGAAATACTCCTACTTCTGGCTGGATAGCATGAAGCCGCATCTGACGACGCGAGACGTCCATACCTATAAGGCATTTAAACTGCCGCTGCGCTACAAGATGGACGGTAAATCGCTGCAGGCGAGCCTGAGCTTTGCCCGCTACTTTTTCCTGACCAACCGCGACAACCGCGCCTACTTTATGAATCGCCTGAAGGATAAGGTGAAATCGCGGTTTGGCGGCAGAAAAGCGGTCTCCTGACACACATTCACTTGCTCCCTGCGCGGGAGCAATTTTTTTGGTTCCTGACACTCCGGGCAATAAAAATGACAAATCATGTTGGCACCATCGGTATTGTGATGCCGATGTATAACGCACGTAAAACGGTACTGCGCGCGGTAGAGTCGATTGTTAAACAGACCTACAGCGACTGGCATCTCTATCTGGTTAACGACACCTCCACGGATGACTCTCTGGCCCTGGTGCGTGAGCACTGCCAGGATGCGCGCATTACTATCCTCAGCAATGAGGTTAACCAGGGCGCAGCAGAAACGCGCAACGTCGGACTGCGTGCTGCCAGCGAAGAGATCATCGCGTTTCTCGACAGCGATGATGAGTGGCACGCTGAGAAGCTGGCTGAGCAGGCTGCCGCCATTGCCGCCGGTGATGACTTCGTTATTACCCACTACCACTATAAAACGCAGAGCGCCGAACACGATATCACCTGGGGCAAACCGTACCTGCAGCAGGATAATTTCGTGAAGAAGCAGTATCGCGTCTGCTTTTCATCCGTCTGCTTCCGTCGTCCGCCGCAGGGGATCTTCTTCCAGCGCAAAGGGCATGAAGACTTTCTTTTCCTGTATGAGCTCTTCTCCCGCTACAAACAGGCGCGGGTGATCCGCAAAACGCTGGTGAACTATTACGAGCTGGGTGATTCGCTGTCGCGCAACAAAAATAAAGCGGCGAAATGGCACCTGGAATTATTAAGAATTATCTACAAAAACAACCCATTAAAAGTCTATTACTATTACACCTGGTATATGGTGAATGGCGTCCTTTTCGCCCTGAAGCATCGCTGAAATCCGCATGTTTGCGTGCAGTCATGCAGCCAGTAGGGGTTTTACGTTCACTATTTTTGAGGTGGAAAGCGTTAAATGAAAAAAGTCGTTTTGGTGATCAAAGATGCCTACTCCTATGCGGGCACCGAGAACATCTGTAACTTCATGTCAGAGTGCCTCGGTGAAGAGCACGCCGTCACTGTTTACTCCCTTGAGGGCCATGGCGAAACCTTTTACCCCTTTACACATGTAAAAGAGATCGTCAGTTTTGAAGGCCACAGCAACCCGATTAAAAGCGTAGTAGCACGTATCCATCAGGAAGGCTTCGACAGCGTTTTTCTCATCAGTATGGGCCGTCTGAGCGTCATGTTTGCGTTCTGGAACCTGATGATGCTGAAGAAAAAAACCTTTAAGTCCTACGCCTGCGAGCATATCGCTATCAACTCTTTCAGTAAGCCGATCAAACTCATGAAGTGGCTGCTGCTGCGCTACCACGATCGCGTGATTGTCCTGACGGATAAAGATCAGCAGGTCTTCAGCCGCTGGCATATCCGCAGTCAGCAGATCCCCAATCCGGTGGTGTACAAAGACTTTGAACGGCGTCAGCGCAGTCGCCAGGCGCTGGCGGTCGGGCGGCTTGATCACCAGAAAGGGTTCGATCTGCTGCTGGATATCTGGGCAGATTTCAGCAAAAAGCATCCGGAGTGGACGCTGGCGATTGCCGGCGATGGCGAGCTGCGCCAGCAGCTGCATGAGCAGGCGGCCGCACTCGGCATTACCAACAGCGTGAACTTTGTCGGCAAGGTCAGCAACATCAATGACTACTACCGCGACAGCGATATGGCGCTGATGACGTCGCGCTATGAAGGGCTGCCGCTGGTGCTGCTGGAGGCGAAATCCTGGTCCCTGCCGGTGGTTGCCTATGACTGCCCGACCGGCCCGCAGGAGATCATCAACCACGGCGCAGATGGTTTCCTGGTGCCGATGAACGATAAAGCCGCTTTTCTGGCGCGGATGGAACAGCTTGCCAGCGATGACGCCCTGTTCTTTGCTATGAGCGATAAGACAAAAGAGACCGCACTCAAGTTTGACGGTAATCAGATCAAACAGAGCTGGCTGGCGCTGGTATAAGCGTCACGCCTTTTTATGCCTGCCGGGACACACTGACTTTGACCACGGGATTATCAGCATGAAAAGAAGAGAAGTGTTGCAGGCAGCCGCCTCCTCCATTGTCACCGCGCTTTCCGTAAGCGCGTTTTCCAGCTATGCGGCGAAAAGCGGCCAGCCCGCGCTGAAGCCGGTCGATCCGGCCAGCGTGCCGCAGGGCGATGTGCCCATCCTTACGCCGGAAAATGTCTATACCATGCCGCCGCAGTTCTGGCAGAACTTTGAAGGCAGGCTGTGGATCGGTAAAGCGGGCAGCGACGCCAGCCAGAAAGGCAATCAGATACCGGTGTATCTGCGCGACGCCAGCGGTAAAGTGGCGCAAATCAGCCAGCCGATCGCGCTGAACAAAGGTAATTTTGCGCAGTTTATTCATGATAACGCTGCGCTGATTGCCAATCCGGCGCACTCCATGGCGGTGGAAGACAGCGAAGGAAACACGCTCTTCTCCATCACCGATGTCTCACGCCCCGGCCAGAATAATTTCAGCCAGCGTCTGGCCCAGCCAAACGGCTATCAGCTGATTGGCGAGATCCCCTCCGTTGAGGAGCTGCGTAAAACCCGCCCGCTGTTTGCCGGCGCCAAGATCAAGCTCAAGAGCTGGCATGAAGGGCTGGAAGTGGGTGGCGGTGAATTTGTCGGGACGTACGGCGACGCGCGCGATGATGATGGCGTCATCTTCAGCGGCAGCGGTTTTTACTGGCGGCGCGTGGTGGAAGATTTTAACCGCCTGACGCTGTTTGAATTCGGCGCTATCGCCGACGGCAAAACGGATGCGGCGCCGGCCATCAAAGCGATGTATCAGTGGTCGCTCGATAACAGTCAGCCAATCTGCGTGCAGTTTCCGGCCGGTAAGTTCTTTGTCACCGGCTGTGACTTCGGCGAGGAGGAGCAGCGCTTTTTCCGTATCTCCGGCGCGATGGTTAACTTTGGCTATTTTCCGGCGACCACGCTGGTCTCTGATGGCCGCTCCGACTTTGTGTTTAAAGTCAAAGCGCGCTGGACTGAGATCTCCAACCTCAACTTCAACGGCCAGAATGACAAGCGGCCCAACCGGCAGGGACTGTTCAGCAATACCTGTCCGGGCGGCCAGTTCTTTCGCGGCGCCTGCCTGCGCTTCAACCGCGTGGGAGGCACCTCAATCAGCCTGCTCGATACGCTCGACTGCAAAATTGACCAGTGGTATGCCGATACCTGCACCGGCGATGTTATCAAAGCGGGCTGGTCAGGTCAGAAAGCGGGCGCCTGGGATCACAGCACGGCGATAGAGCTCTCTAACTTTAACGCCCAGCGCTGTACCGGCGGGATGGTGCTGAACCTGCCGCGCTGCAGCCAGTCGATTATTCATAACGGCTGGATTGAGCACAGCGAGCATCCTGGCGATATCTCTAACGGACAGTGGATTATCGACGCGCTGAGCCTGGAGGATTGCAAAAACCCGCTTAATGCGCGCAACTCACGTCTCAATATGCGCCAGACGAATCTGCAGTCAGGCAGCTGGATCGACAACTCGCTGCAGGGTGAGCGCTGGCTGAGCATCTGGGAGATGGGCTCTACCCGCGTGGAGTCTTATGGCGTCGCCATCGACGGCAGCCTTAAATATAACTACATCACCTCGCGCTTCCGCCTCAGTAATAACACCAACCAGGCGACGTGGTTTGAGCTGGGCAACTTCTACTCGCCGGACGTGGGCGACAGCTGGGAGATTGAGCTGTTTGGCCAGTCACAGTTCAGCCCCGGCACCGATAATGCGCCGATGATGGAGGTGACCGGCGGCAAGCAGACCGGCGGACGGGCGGTGATCCAGCTGCAGCGCAAAACGCAGAAAGCGGAGGCGAGCTGGTCAGCCGAAGGCAGCTCCCCGGTGCTGGAAGTGCGGCTGGTGGCACGTTCCGACACCGATACCAAAGTCTGGGTCAGACTGGCAGGCTGGACGCCGGCCACCGTGGTGCTGATAAAAAGCACCGCCAAAGATCGCTTTATGACCGGACGCTGCGCGCGCGTTGACGCCACGATGGTCAAAGGCACGCCAGGCAACGGCAGCCAGCAGGCGCCGCAGCGCTTTAGTCTGCATAACGGTAAAGCGGGCATCGGCGGCAATGAGCAGGGCGATCTGCTGATGGCGTCACGCGAGCTGAAACCGGAGCAGGTGGATACGCGTCAGCCAAAAGGGTTTGTGTCGGTAGTGATCAACGGCGAGCAGGTTGCGATGCCTTATTTCGCCCTTAAGGGATAAATAAACGCTCCAGGGGCGCATTTATGCGCCCCTGGATGCGGGACCGGCTGACCCAGGGCGGCATGAATGCCGCCCCTGCGGACTGATGTAGGGGGCGCATTTATGCGCCCCTGGATGCCGGATCGGCTGACCCAGGGCGGCATCAATGCCGCCCCTACGCGATATGTAGGGGGCGCATTTATGCGCCCCTGGATGCGAAATTGGCTGACCCAGGGCGGCATGAATGCCGCCCCTACGGGAAATGTAGGGGGCGCATTTATGCGCCCCTGGATGCGGAATCGGCTGACCCAGGGCGGCATGCATGCCGCCCCTGCGGGCTGATGTAGGGGGCGCATTTATGCGCCCCTGAAATCACGTAAGAAGCTTTAGGTTAGATAACAGGCAGTTGGCATTACTTTTCGGGCGTTGTCCCATTGCAGTTTTTTTTGCCAGAGTTCACTTTGCTGCTCAGGACAGAAGCGGCGGCTTGTAAGAATTACAAAAATACATCTGGAGTTTGTATGAGGATTTTATTGGCGGGTAATCATACCTGCGGGAATGGCGGTGATGGCGCAATTTTGCACGGGATGACTGACTTACTGCAGGCAGCGTACGCAGAGCAGGATAGCGATCCGGCCTGCTGTTATCAGCAGCAGAAAACGCCCCGGAGCCTGATGGCTCGCGTAAAGCGTAAGAGCGTGCTGGCTGACGACGGCAATGTAAAACTTAACGTAAATACCGCGGTCGCGCAGGCGCGTGAAACAGGCAACCGCATCACCGAAGAACTTCTGACTGTACTGGGGTAAGTGATGAAGTTAACCTTTTTCACCATGCGTTTTCCGGTTGCCTCTGAGACGTTTGTCCTCAACCAGGTAACTCACTTTATTGATGCCGGCTATGACGTTGAAATCATCTCGGTGTTTCCGGGTGATATGATCAACCGTCACGCCGCGTTCGACGACTATAACCTGGCGGCAAAAACACACTATCTGCTGCCGGAAGAGAAGGTATCGAACCTCGACAAGCTCACGCAGCGTATCGGCCTGATGCTGCCGAAGATTGCCAAACCGGCGCTGATCAAATCGCTTAACGTGGGCCGCTACGGTGCACAGGCGAAGAAGCTGCTGCTGCCGGCGATTGTCGCTAATGCGAAACAGACCTTCACCGCCGATGTCTTTCTGGTGCATTTTGGCTACGCCGGCGCGCTGGCTAACAAGCTGCGCGAACTGGGCGTGCTGAAAGGCAAGCAGGCAACCGTATTCCACGGCGCTGATATCTCACGTCGCCATATTCTGGAAGAGCACAAGCAGGATTACGTCAATCTGTTTAAGCAGAGCGAGCTGATGCTGCCTATCAGTCACCTGTGGGAGAACAAGCTGATTGAGATGGGCTGTCCGCGCGAAAAAGTGCACGTGACGCGCATGGGCATTGAGCCGGAGAAATTTAACTTCCGGCCGCGCGAAGCGTTTCACCAGCCGCTGCGCATCGTCTCTGTGGCGCGCCTGACCGAGAAAAAAGGGCTGGACGTTGCGGTCAAAGCCAGTGAAATTCTGCGCGACAAAGGCGGCCAGTTTGAATTCACCATTATCGGCAATGGCGAGCAGGAAGGGATGATGCGCGAACATATCGCCCGTGCCGGCCTGAAAGAGATGGTCAGCATGCCGGGCTTTAAGCCGCAGGAGGAGATCCGCCAGGCGCTCAACGACGCTGACATTTTTCTCCTGCCTTCAAAAACGGCCGCCGACGGTGATATGGAAGGGATCCCCGTAGCGCTGATGGAAGCCATGGCGGTAGGGCTGCCGGTGGTATCCACCTACCACAGCGGCATTCCGGAGCTGATCCAGAACAACGTCAGCGGCTGGCTGGTCTCTGAGAACGATGCTGACGAGCTGGCTGCCACGCTGCTGCGTCTGTCGCGCGGGGACATAGATGTGGCACCGGTAGTCGCTGCCGCGCGTCATAAAGTGGAAACAGAGTTTAACCAGCACATTGCCTACGGGGAACTGGCGAAAATTCTGGAGCAGATGGTGTAAGCAGAATGAACGTCCGGGCAGGCTATCGGCAGGGTCATTTGCATGACAATGCCGGTCACCTGCGCGCTGGCTCAGAATCCAACCGGCAGGGGCGCTCTTCACGGCGCCCCTGTTTATTGTCTGACCATCCTATGCACGTCGTATCATTCTGAAAAACGACGGTCTCAACCCCATGCCCGAATGTTATTTACGTCACGCTTTTCACCGCCTTTAGCGCTTGAATTTGCCCGAAAAATTACCGCTGCTCATCGCCTGAAATAACTAATTTTTGATGCTGTGACAGAGAGTTAGTGTCGGCTTTTCAGATAAAGATTATACTTGCCCGAGCGGCCATTCCTGCATAATCGATGCATGTCTACACTTCATAAAATGGAACAAATATGACCAAGCTTAAAGCAGTAATCCCGGTTGCGGGCCTCGGTATGCATATGCTCCCTGCGACTAAAGCCATTCCAAAAGAGATGCTGCCTATCGTCGACAAACCAATGATCCAGTATATCGTTGACGAGTGCGTGGCGGCAGGCATCAAGGAGATTGTGCTGGTCACCCATGCTTCCAAAAATGCGGTGGAAAACCACTTCGATACAACCTACGAGCTGGAAGCCCTGCTGGAAGCGCGCGTTAAGCGTCAGCTGCTGAGCGAAGTGCAGTCTATCTGCCCGCCAGGCGTTACCATCATGAACGTTCGTCAGGCCGATCCGCTGGGTCTGGGTCACTCCGTACTTTGCGCGCGTCCGATGATTGGCGACAACCCGTTTGTAGTTGTGCTGCCAGACGTACTGCTGGATGACTCTACTGCCGATCACCTGCGCTATAACCTGGCCGCCATGGTTGCGCGTTTTGAAGAGACCGGCCGCAGCCAGGTTCTGGCAAAACATATGCCGAATGAAGATCTCTCTGAGTATGGCGTGCTGACCACCGAGCAGCCTATCGACAACCCGGGCGATATCAGTACGATCACCAGCATCGTTGAAAAGCCGGAGCATGCCGCTGAGCTGAACTCTGACCTGACGGCAGTAGGTCGCTATGTTCTGTCTGCAGACATCTGGGCTGAGCTTGAGAAAACCGAGCCAGGCGCATGGGGCCGTATCCAGCTGACTGACGCCATCGCGTCGCTGAGCAAAACCAAACCGGTTGATGCCCAGCTGCTGACCGGTACCAGCTTCGACTGCGGCCGTAAACTCGGCTACATGCAGGCGTTTGTCTCCTATGGCCTGCGCAGCAACGCACAGGGCCGCGACTTCCGCGAAGCGATTCATAAGATTCTGGATAAGTAAGCATTCCCATACCGCGCAGCCTGCGCGGTTTCCAAGGAGTAGACATGGCTATTTTGGTAACGGGCGGGGCAGGGTATATCGGATCCCATACGGTACTGGCGCTGCTGGAGCGCGGTGACGACGTGGTAGTTCTGGATAACCTTTGCAATGCATCACGCGAAGCGATTAACCGCGTTGAAAAACTGGCGGGTAAAAAAGCGGTATTCGTTGAAGGCGATATCCGCGACCGCGCCTGCCTGCGCGATCTGTTTGCCAGCCACAGCATCTCTGCTGTGATCCACTTCGCTGCGCTGAAAGCCGTTGGGGAATCCACGCGTAAGCCGCTGGAATACTACGAAAACAACGTAGCCGGCACCGTGGTCCTGCTGGAAGAGATGCGTGACGCGGGCGTCTGGAACTTTATCTTCAGTTCATCAGCCACCGTATATGGTGCTGACGCCCCGGTTCCTTATGTGGAAACCACGCCGATTGGCGGCACCACCAGTCCTTATGGCACCTCCAAGCTGATGACCGAGTTTGTGATGCGCGATTTCGCCAAAGCGGAACCCAAATTCAAAGCCATCGCGCTGCGCTACTTTAATCCGGTAGGCGCGCATGAGTCTGGCGAGATTGGCGAAGACCCGACCGGCATTCCGAACAACCTGCTGCCGTACATTGCGCAGGTGGCGATTGGCCGTCTCGACAAGCTCGGCGTATTCGGTAACGACTATGAGACGCCAGACGGCACTGCACAGCGCGACTATATTCATGTTGTCGATCTGGCAGAAGGGCACCTGAAAGCGCTGGATCACCTCAGCAAGGTTGAGGGCTATAAAGCCTACAACCTCGGCGGTGGCGTTGGCTTCTCCGTGCTGGAGATGATCAAAGCGTTCGAAGCGGCTTCCGGCAAAGCGATCCCGTTTGAGTTCAAACCGCGCCGCGACGGCGACCTGCCCGCCTTCTGGGCAGATGCAACGCTGGCGAACAATGAACTCGACTGGCGCGTCACGCGCGGCATCGACGCGATGATGCGCGATACGTGGAACTGGCAGTCGAAGAATCCGAATGGATTCAGATAACTCTATAAGCCGGTAAGGCATATACAGTTAACAGAGACTTATGAATGGGGTAACTGCGGGTTAAGACCAACTCAGCGGTTATCCCATTTTGCGTTTCATAGATGCTCAAAGCCCGGAGCTGAACTCGGTGCATATTTTTATTAACATGCAGTAAAAAAGCTGTTTAATAAATAGTCTGTTAACGCGTTCTGGCCTAATTTTTATTCAGCCACCTGACAAACTAACTCTTTAACGCTTGTAACTCGTGTATCAACATACGAAAATCGAATCACTATTTTTAAACTGCGCCTTAACAATCGACATTTGTTAAATATGTTCTGTGCTTTTTGCCGGCTGCGCTGAAAGCAAAAGCGTATGAGTATTCTGGTAGCTGTAAGCCAGGGGCGGTAGCGTGGTTTTTTTCAGGATCGGCCAGGAGAGACGACAAGCGTGAAAATATTAGTTACAGGCGGTGCAGGCTTTATTGGTTCTGCCGTAGTGCGTCACATCATTGATGCTACGCAGGATTCTGTCGTCAACGTCGACAAGCTGACCTATGCCGGCAATCTGGAGTCGCTGGTCACCGTGGCAGATTCAGCGCGTTACGCTTTTGAGCAGGCCGATATCTGTGATGCACAGGCAATGGCAGCTATCTTTGCAAAACATCAGCCAGATGCGGTCATGCACCTCGCGGCTGAAAGTCATGTTGACCGCTCAATTACCGGTCCAGCAGCGTTTATCGAAACCAATGTCGTCGGAACTTACACGCTGCTTGAAGCTGCGCGTCAGTACTGGAACGCGCTGAGCGCAGAATGCAAAGCGGCTTTCCGCTTTCACCATATTTCGACTGACGAAGTTTACGGGGATCTGCCGCATCCGGACGAATGGCAACAGGATGCACCGCTGCCGCTGTTTACTGAAACCACTCCGTATGCGCCAAGCAGTCCTTACTCTGCGTCTAAAGCCTCCAGTGACCATCTGGTCCGCGCCTGGCAGCGCACCTATGGCCTGCCAGTACTGGTAACCAACTGCTCAAACAATTACGGCCCTTATCACTTCCCGGAAAAGCTTATTCCGCTGGTTATTCTCAATGCGCTTGAAGGTAAAACGCTCCCGGTATACGGCAAAGGCGATCAGATCCGTGACTGGCTCTATGTAGAAGATCATGCGCGCGCGCTTTACACCGTAGTAACGGCGGGCAAAGTGGGGGAAACCTATAACATCGGTGGTTATAACGAAAAGAAAAATATCGATGTGGTATTGACCATCTGTCAGCTGCTGGATGAGCTGATGCCTAAAGCAGGCTCGTACAGAGATCAGATTAGCTACGTCACCGATCGTCCGGGTCACGACAGGCGCTATGCAATCGATGCCAGTAAGATTACCCGCGAGCTTCACTGGAAACCGGCAGAGACGTTTGAGAGTGGCATCAGGAAAACGGTGGCGTGGTATCTGGCGAACAGCGAGTGGGTTGATAACGTTAAAAGCGGGAACTATCGCGAATGGTTGTCAGAGAACTATAAGGATCGCAACTAATGCACATCCTTCTCTTTGGTAAAACCGGACAGGTAGGCTGGGAGCTGCAACGTGCACTTGCGCCACTGGGAAAAATCACTGCATTAAGCACCCGTTCAACTGAGTGGTGTGGTGATTTGACGCAACCGGAAGAAATTCGCAAAAGCATACAAAACCTGCGTCCCGATATCATTGTCAATGCTGCTGCTTATACTGCAGTTGATAAAGCTGAATCTGAACCCGATCTCGCTGAACTGATCAACAGTATCAGTGTTAAAGTCATGGCTGAAGAAGCGAAAAAGCTTGATGCTATTCTGATTCACTACTCTACTGATTATGTCTATTCAGGAGAAGGGCAGAACCGGTGGCGAGAGAGCGACAAACCTGAACCACGTAATGTATATGGTAAAACAAAACTATCCGGTGAGCAGGCTATAACTGCAGCAGATATACAATACCTGATTTTTCGCACCAGCTGGGTATATGCGTCACGAAGCAATAACTTTATTAAAACGATGTTGCGACTGGGCAGTGAAAAAGAAGCACTCAACATCATCAACGATCAAATTGGAGCACCTACTGGCGCTGCGCTTATTGCTGACATTACGGCTCATGCATTACGCATGATTCAGGCTAATCCGGAACTGAGTGGAATATATAACCTCGCTGCAGCCGGTGAAACGTCCTGGTTTGATTATGCATCATTAATTTTTACAGAGTCAGAAAAATATAGCACCGGGCTTAAAATCAGGAAATTAATTCCCATCAAAACTGCTGAATATATCACTCCGGCAAAACGGCCACTCAATTCTCGCTTAGATTTATCAAGGCTTGAAAAAAGTTTTGGTTTGAATATGCCCCCCTGGCAGGATGGCGTACGCTACGTTATTCAAGAGATTCTTACGTAAGATACGTATTCATTAAACAGATCACATCAATACTCTGAGAAAAAATATGGCTCGTAAAGGTATTATCCTCGCTGGCGGCTCTGGCACGCGTCTGTATCCCGTAACAATGGCCGTGAGTAAACAGTTGTTGCCTGTCTATGACAAGCCTATGATTTACTATCCGCTTACTACACTGATGCTGGCCGATATCAGAGAGATATTGATTATCAGCACCCCGCAGGATACACCGCGCTTTGAACAGCTACTGGGCGATGGCAGTCAATGGGGATTGAAGCTTCAATACAAGGTGCAGGAGAACCCGGATGGTCTTGCACAGGCATTTATCATTGGTGAAGAGTTCATTGGCGATGACAGTTGTGCCTTAGTTCTGGGCGATAACATATTTTACGGACACGACCTTCCAAAAGAGCTAATGAAAGCGGTTGATCAAACTTCAGGAGCAACCGTATTTGCTTACCATGTCAACGACCCGGAACGTTATGGCGTTGTTGAGTTTGATGAGAATGATAAAGCTATTTCTCTTGAAGAAAAACCGAAAACGCCAAAAAGCAATTATGCAGTAACGGGTCTCTATTTTTACGACAACGACGTTGTCAGACTGGCCAGGAGCCTTAAGCCATCACCTCGCGGTGAGCTGGAAATTACAGATATCAATAATCTTTACATGCAACAAGGTAAACTTTCGGTTGCGATGATGGGAAGAGGCTTTGCATGGCTGGACACGGGAACGCATCAGAGTCTGATCGAAGCAAGTAATTTTATCCAGACAATTGAACAGCGACAGGGTTTGAAAGTGGCATGTCCTGAAGAAATTGCATACCGCAGCGGTTTTATAGATAAAAATCAGGTGGAAAAACTTGCTAAGCCATTGTCAAAAAATAGCTATGGGCAATATCTTCTTAAAATGATTAAAAGTGTATAAATAAGATGAATGTAATCAAAACTGAAATTGAAGATGTGCTTATCCTGGAGCCTAAAGTGTTTGGTGACGAACGCGGGTTTTTTATGGAGAGTTTTAATCAAAAAATTTTCAATGAGATTGTAGGTAAAGAAATTAATTTTGTTCAGGATAATCACTCCAGATCTGTTAAAGGCGTTGTCAGAGGATTACATTTCCAGGCGGCCCCTTATGCGCAGGGTAAGCTGGTTAGATGTGTTGCCGGAGAAGTTTTTGATGTTGCTGTGGATATCAGGAAGAACTCCAAAACTTATGGTAAGTGGGTGGGGGTAATGCTTTCTGCTGAAAATAAAAAGCAACTGTGGATACCTGAAGGATTTGCACATGGTTTTCAGGTAATCAGCGAAAGTGCAGAATTTGTTTATAAAGCAACTAATTTTTATAATGCTAATGCAGAGCATGGAATATCCTGGGATGATAGTGATTTAGGGATAAAATGGTTTGAAAACGGAAACGTGATGCTCTCTGCCAAAGATAATGAAAATATGTCATTTGAAAGTTACACAAAAATGGAATTGTGGGGTTAAGATGTCAAATAAAAAAATAATTGCTTATTATCTCCCGCAATTTCACGAAATAAAAGAAAATAATGAATGGTGGGGGCCTGGTTTTACAGAGTGGACGGCGTTAAAAAAAGCTAAGACTTACTTTAAAAACCAGGAGATAAAAAAGCCAGTTGAGCCATTGGGATACTATTCATTGGATAATAGTAAAGTAATGGAGCAACAGTATGAGCTAGCTAGCAAAAGTGGTGTAGAGGCTTTCTGTATCTGGACATACTGGTTTGGAGAAGGGGAAACCATACTTCAGAAGCCATTAGAAAATATATTAAAAGATAGTATTAAAGTTAAATATTGCATAGGATGGGCTAATCATAGTTGGTTTAATAAAACTAAAGGTATTTTGCTGAAAGAGCAAAAATATTTAGGTGAAAAAGATTATCAGGATTTTTTTTCTTATGCGTTACCTCATTTTAAAAATGAGTACTATTTAAAAGATAATAATAGACCTGTTGTTACTATATTTGATCCTCAAAAAATACCTGATCTAAATATTTTTATTGACTGTTGGCAAGAGTTAGCTAAAAAAAATGGATTTGATGGAGTGTATTTTATTGGCGATTTTACAAAAACTGATGATCAACATGCTGAAAAGTTAAACGCTTGCCTTGACTCAAGGGTAATGTATAAAAATAGGAATTTTTTGCAGCGCGTGGTTGAAAAGCTTGTTCGAAAACATCGACTTTCCTTTTTAGGGCCAATTAAATATGATTATAAAAAGATGATAATTCCACTATGGAATCGTACGCCATCTACAGATAAAGAAATACCAATAATTTTTTCTGGTTGGGATACAACCATCCGCCATGGTAAGCTGGGCGTGTTTTATGACAATTTTAATATGGTTACCTTTGAAGAAAATGTGCGAGCGGCAATGATTTTTAATAATAAACAAGAATATGTTTTTTTAAAGTCTTGGAATGAGTGGGCGGAAGGGAATATTGTTGAGCCAGACAGCATAAATGGAGAAGAAGCGCTTAAAATTTTAAGTAAATATCTAAAATGAAAAAGAATTTGTTTTATCTTTTTTTAGTCCAAGGGGTTAATTATTTATTCCCCTTGGTTACGCTTCCATATTTAGTAAGAACGCTAGGTGAAGTTCCATATGGTCATTTGATTTTAGGGCAGGCATTAATCCAGTATTTTATAATTATTACTGATTACGGGTTCAACTTAAGTTCTACTAAGAAAATAGCACAAGCATCAAGCCACGATGAGCTTAGCAAAACATTTACAAATACAATTAATGCAAAACTTGTTCTTTTAAGTTTATGTTTTATTTCATTAATCGTGATAGTAATGTTTGTACCAATGTATCAACATATTAAAACAGTATGCTTTATCCTTTTTCTGGCTGTTGTAGGCAGTGTTTCATTTCCTCTTTATCTATTTCAGGGGATGGAATTAATGCGAGGTATTACCTGGATATCAATTTTGTCAAAAGTGATATCCTTTTTAATGCTAATCTTTGCTGTGAAAGGGCCTGATGATATTGAGTATGCCGCACTAGCTTTTTCTCTGGCATATTTTTCTATGGGCTTAATTAGTCTTTGCATAATAAGTAAAAGAAAGTTGGTAAAATATACAGGTTTTTCTCTCAGGCATAGCTTGATTGAATTAAAGTCAGGGTCGCATATATTTATCTCTCAAATAGCCATTAGCTTTTATACGACTTTTAATGTAATACTGGTCGGGCATTTTTACGATGCGCGCTCAGTAGCGATTTATTCAGCTGCTGACCGGCTTCGGGGTGCAGTTCAGGCTTTATTTATTCCGATTCAGCAAGTTATATTCCCGCGAATAAATAAAGATAGTAAACCCATAGGAGAAAAGCTTAAAAAATATGGCGGGATGTTCATTTTATTTTCCTTTGCTATTTCTCTAGTGGTTTTTTTTGCAGGGAAAGATGTTGCAATTTTATATTTTGGAGAAAGGTTTTCTTATTCTGGTACGCTATTTAAGTGGAGCTCAGTTTTAATTTTCATAGTGTCTGTTTCAATTGTCATCGCGCAATGGGGATTAATTACGGTTGGTAAAGAAAAGAGTTTGCTGAAAATATATTGCCTTGGGGCTGTTTTACATTGCTTATATACTCCTCTCCTTACCATACAGTATGGTCTAATCGGCATGTTGGCATCGGTTATAATAACTGAGTTTATTTTAGTAACGATAATGGCTTACACACTACTTAAATATATCAGAAGGCAATATGAATAATCTGGAAGAAGGAATAGATTTTGTTATCACATGGGTTAATGCTGATGATGAACGATGGCAACATGATTTTAAAAGCTATGTGAATGATAATGAAAGTGCAGATGCTAGAATTTTAAGATACAGAGACAATCAATTACTAAAGTATTGGTTTAGAGGAGTAGAGGAATTTGCTCCTTGGGTAAGGAAAATTCACTTTGTAACGTATGGTCATTTGCCAGAATGGTTAAATAAAAGCCATGAGAAGTTGAATATCGTCAAGCATGAGGATTACATTGATAAAAAGTATCTGCCAACTTTCAATTCGCATGTTATCGAAAACAATCTTCATCTTATTGATGGGTTAAGTGAGCATTTTGTATATTTCAATGACGATTTTTTTATAATTAATAAAATAGAAGAAGATTATTTCTTCGAAAAAGGGCGTCCGAAAGATTGTGCTATACTTAATGCTGTTACTCCCGGTGGTTTATCTCATATTATTTTAAATAACCTAGAAGCAATTAACAAAAATTTTAAAAAAAATCAGGTTTTGAAAAATAACTTCTTTAAATGGATTAATGTTCGTTACGGTGCGAATTTATTAAGAACTTTATGTTTGTTAATGTGGCCAAGTTTTGTTGGTATTAAAGATACCCACCTACCCGCGCCATATGTTAAAAAAACTTTCAAAGAAGTATGGGAAGCTGAAGAAGGATTACTAAAGCGAACAAACGCTTCAAGATTTAGAAGCTTAGGTGATGTAAATCAATATTTATTTAGATATTGGCAATTAGTAAATGGTTCTTTTATAGTTAAAAATACATTGTTAGATTCTGTTTATATGGATATAAGTACTCATAGCCTAGAACAGTTTGAAAAAGCAATCAATAATAAAAAGCTTAAGCTGATAGTGATAAATGATGGTGATGTAAACAACTTTGAATTAATTACTAAAGGTTTGGATTCTGTCTTTTCCAAAAAACTTCCTCATAAATCGAAGTTTGAGAAATAATGGTTGATGAATGTTAGAAACCTACTCTATATATATATTGGTATTGCTTTTCTCAGCAGTTTTTGCTTTTTGCTATCAAAATTCGAAAAGTGAGTTTTCATTTTTTTTTCTCCTTATCATATTTCTCATTTTGTGGGTTCCTGCAGCCGTCAGATATGGTGTCGGTACAGATTATTATAGATACATAAGGATGGTTGAGTCCGTTAGGCTCGGTTATGTAGCGACTGAATACGGTTACTACATAATTAATTTTATCGTAATGTATCTTAATGCTAGCCCACAATGGGTCATGGTAATAACAAGCTTTATAATTTTGTTATTCAGTTTTATGGCAATAAAAAAAGAAAATGCTTTCTTCGCATTTTATATTTTTGTTTGCCTTTTTTACTTGCCTTCAATGTCCTTAATCAGACAGGCAATTGGAGTTGCTATAATAGCTTGGGGAGTAACCCAATATGTAGATGGAAAAAAAACCATATGCTTTTTAACTATTATAATTGCTAGTTTTTTCCATGTTTCTATGTTGCTAATGCTTCCTGTATACCTCGTATCTATAATGGGTATAAGAGTTAGTTTAAAGCTTGCACTTCCTCTTTTAGTATGCTCATTCATACTATCTAATGAAATAATTAATATTTTAAACATACCATTTATACAACAATCTAAATATGGTTTTTATTTAACTAGCTATTTTATAGAAAAGCCTGAACTAGGAAGCGGAGTAGGTGTTTTTATAAAAACTTTCCTGCCAGCATGCTACCTCTTTTTTGCAAAGCGATTGCAAATAAGCTATAAGAAAAATAATATATTAAGTTGGCTAAGTCTGGCTGCAGTCGGAGCTAATTTAATATCAATCAATATACATATTTTTAGTCGCGTTGCTGATGTTTTTATCTTTGTAAGCTTTATGGTGGGACCTTATATTTTATCCGGCTTTAAAAGCAAAGTGATTAAGCAGTCGTTTGTTTTATTTGTAATTATATTATTAACTGCGTTTTATATACGCACTGTTCAGGTAAGTATAAATAACGACGAAGGCGGCATTGGTATCTCCCCTTACCAAACTATATTCCAGTAAAATATGAAAAATGAATTGATTTCAATAGTAATGCCAGCATTTAATGCTGAGAAAACCATAATGGATTCTATACAATCTGTTATTGAACAAAGCTATACTCATTGGGAGCTGTTAATTTGTGATGATTCATCAACTGATAATACGAAAAGTATAGTCAATTCATTTAAAGATTCCAGAATAAAATTAATTGAAAATTCATTTGCTAAGGGAGCTGCCGGCGCAAGAAATTCTTGTCTTGAGAAAACTGCTGGAAGATTTGTTTCTTTTTTAGATAGTGATGACTTATGGCATAAAAATAAACTAAAGCGACAGTTATCTTTTATGATTGCCAGGCAGTGTCATTTTTCTTTTTGCAACTATAATGTTCTCGTTGATGGAAGGGTAAAAGGATGTTTTTTAGCTCCCGCTAAAATTAGCTATAATGATCTGTTAAAAACATGCTCTATTGGATGCTTAACAGTAATGCTGGATAAAAAATTTTTCCAGGAAGTGCTTTTTCCTAATACAGCTAAAGAAGATTATTACTTGTGGCTAAACTTACTACAAAACAAAAAAGTATGTGCTTACAATGTTAATGAAGTGCTCGCTACATACAGAATTTCTGAAAAATCTATTTCTGCTAATAAATTTAAAGAGATATTTCGTCAGTGGAAGGTCTTGTCGAGATTCGAATCAAACTACTTTAAGCGCGTTTATTATTTATGTTGCTACATAGTAAACGGATTGATGAAACAGCGTAAATACAGAGGCAGAAAATAATGAATAAAAAAGTTACACTTTTGATTGCCGATGTTACTTTTATTGGTGGGATTGAACGAGTCAATTCCCTACTCGCAAATAAATTTTCTAAAGATGATTTCGAAGTTAATATAGTTTCTCTGTATAATACTAATAATGTTATAAATTATACTCTCGATGCGGGGGTAAATTTAAGCTTTATAAATAATAAGCCATATTCAGGTAAGCCAAAGAGTCTTACCAGATTTTTTTCTCATATCAAATCATTATTCCGCTTGTATCGTAATATGCTGAAATATAAAGAGGGCGTGTTTATCATTAATACGTTCCCTCTTGCTTTTTTATTATATCCTTTTGCGTTTTTTCGTAATTGCGTTGTCATAGAGCATGTTCATTATTCTTATTATGGGAAAAAGGTGCAACTAATAAGAAATTTTATTTATAGGAAGTTTAAAAAAGTCGTATGTGTTAATAAAAATGACGTGTTATTATTCTCAAAATATCTTGATAATGTTTGCTTTTTACCTAACCCGCTAAGTTTTACCGCAGAAAAATGCACATCTCTTGATGAGAAGAAAATTATTGCTGTTGGAAGATTAGAATATCAAAAAGGTTTTGACCGGCTTATTGATATATTTAGCCAAGCCAATAAAAACGTTGCGGGATGGCAATTGCATATTTATGGGGTTGGCAATTATAAAAATGAGCTTGAAGATAAAATTCAAAGCTATGGCCTTGAAAACGTCAAGCTGATGGGTAGTGTTGATAATCTGGAAAAAATATATCCTGATTATTCTATCTTTGCCTTTAGCTCGAGATTTGAAGGTTTTGGCATGGTCCTCACTGAAGCAATGGAATGTGGTTTACCATGTATATCATTTGATTGCCCCACAGGTCCGGGAGAGATTTTAGAAAATGGTAAGTACGGGGTTTTGATACAAGATAATGATATTAAAGGCTACCAATTAAAATTAGAGCAGTTGATGCAAAGTAAGCCTTTAAGAGTTGAGTATTCTTCATTGTCTAAAATCAGATCGGCTGATTTTAATTTGGATCCAATTTTCGATAAATGGAAGTGTCTGGTTTCAGAAGCTAATAAATAGTAAGTGTATAATTTCTGTGTTCGTATATGATATATTGATTTAGCGTGTATCGAATAGTTTTTAAGAATTAAAACTATTCATTAAGACTTAAGGAGTCAAAATGTCTAAGCAACAGATCGGCGTAGTAGGGATGGCAGTAATGGGCCGTAACCTGGCTCTCAACATCGAAAGCCGTGGTTACACCGTTTCTATCTTCAACCGCTCACGCGAAAAGACCGATGAAGTCATTGCTGAGAATCCGGGTAAGAAACTTGCTCCGTTTTACACCGTAGAAGAGTTTGTTGAGTCGCTGGAAAAACCGCGTCGTATTCTGCTGATGGTGCAGGCGGGTGAAGCGACAGATAAAACTATCGCATCGCTGACGCCACATCTGGATAAAGGCGACATTCTGATTGATGGCGGTAACACCTTCTACAAAGACACCATCCGTCGTAATCAGGAGCTCAGCGAGCAGGGCTTTAACTTCATCGGTACCGGCGTCTCCGGCGGTGAAGAGGGCGCGCTGAAAGGTCCTTCTATCATGCCTGGCGGTCAGAAAGAAGCGTATGAACTGGTTGCTCCTATCTTCGATAAGATTGCTGCCCGTGCAGAAGATGGCGACGCCTGCGTAGCATATATCGGCCCGAACGGCGCTGGTCACTATGTGAAGATGGTGCATAACGGTATCGAATATGGCGATATGCAGCTGATTGCTGAAGCTTATGCGCTGCTGAAAGGTGCGCTGGGTCTGAGCAATGAAGAGCTGGCTGAAACCTTCACCGACTGGAACAACGGCGAGCTGAGCAGCTACCTGATTGACATCACCAAAGATATCTTCACCAAGAAAGATGAAGAGGGTAACTACCTGGTTGATGTGATTCTGGATGAAGCAGCAAACAAAGGCACCGGTAAGTGGACCAGTCAGAGCTCGCTGGATCTGGGTGAGCCGCTGTCGCTGATCACTGAATCTGTATTTGCCCGCTACCTCTCTTCACTGAAAACGCAGCGCGTTGCTGCCTCCAAAGTCCTGAGCGGTCCACAGGCGCAGGCAGTAAGCGGTGATAAAGCGGAGTTCGTTGAGAAAGTGCGTCGCGCACTCTACCTGGGCAAAATTGTCTCCTATGCGCAGGGCTTCTCACAGCTGCGTGCGGCATCAGAGCAGTACAGCTGGGATCTGCAGTATGGTGAAATCGCGAAAATTTTCCGTGCCGGCTGCATCATTCGTGCACAGTTCCTGCAGAAAATTACTGACGCCTATGCTGCCGATGCCAATATCGCCAACCTGCTGTTAGCGCCATACTTCAAAGATATCGCTGACCAGTATCAGCAGGCGCTACGCGATGTAGTGGCTTATGCAGTACAGAACGGCATCCCGACCCCGACCTTCTCCGCAGCTATCGCGTACTATGACAGCTACCGTTCAGCGGTGCTGCCTGCTAACCTGATTCAGGCGCAGCGCGACTACTTTGGTGCGCATACCTACAAGCGTACCGATAAAGAAGGTGTATTCCACACCGAGTGGTTAGAGTAACTATCCTTAACACCTCCCGTCCGGGAGGTGTTTTTTTATGCTGATAATGATTGGCGAGTAATGAATTTATGAATGCAAACAATAAGCCCGGACTGAATAACGATCCGGGCGTTCTGGCTTCAAACAATAATGATGAAATAGATTTGCTCGACATAATTGTCCAGCTGTGGAAAGGCAAATGGATAATTATTGTGACGATGGTAGTGACGATGTTGTTAAGCATTGTCTATTTAAGCGTGGCGAAGGAAAAATGGACGTCTGAGGCCATTGTTACGCAGCCTTCAGCGGGACAGGTTGCCAGCTATAACGCCACGCTGAGCGTGCTTTATGCGCAAAACATCCAGGAAAAACCGTCAGTTACCGATCTGCAAAACCAGCTATTTGGCCGCTTTAGCGCCTCAATGAATGCGCTCGCTGGCGCCCTGGCAAATCAGGAAGAGCCTGAAACATTAAAAATCAACCAGGTGAATAAAGGCAGTAATGATGCGCTGACTATCTCTTTTGTCGCGCAGAGCGCAAAAGAAGCGCAGGCGCAGCTGAAAAAGTATCTTACGACTGTAAATAATGAAGTCGTCAGCGATTATGGTCAGGATCTAAAACATAGCCTGGGCGTAAAAGCCAAAGAGCTGAAAGAAATTCTGGATGCGCACAAGCAGATCGCCATTAACAAAAAACAGCATCGTCTTGATGTGATTAATCAGGCGCTGAAGGTGGCGGAAGCGGCCGGCCTCGCAAAATCACAGCTGAGTCAGGCAGAGTATCTCTCTGATGACACGCTCTATCTGCTGGGCAGTGAACCGTTACGGGCGATGGTAACCAATGAAGCGACCAAGCCGCTCGATTTTGATGATGACTATTACAGTGCCGAGCGCGCGCTGCTCTCTATTACGCACGTCACCATCAAGGCAGACAACCTGCAGTCGTTCCGCTATATCGCTGAAGCTGACCTGCCGATTCGCCGCGACAGTCCGAAAAAGACCCTTACCGTATTGTTAGCCCTGATCCTGGGCGGCGTGCTGGGTTCGGCTATCGTGGTTGGCCGCAGCATCGTCAGCAACTACCGCAGTCGTCACTAAAATAAAAAAACCGGCCCCTGAGCCGGTTTTTTTATGCCGTCACATCACCAGCAGCTCACCGCTGCGTCCCGCACTTTCCCCCGCCAGCCGCACCGCCAGCATTCCGGACGTGACAAATTTGGTCAGGTTTCTGGCGTAGAGCACGCCGCCATACTCAGCAACCAGCGGCGTAATGTGGTCGCTGACCGGATCGATCACTTCTGCCACCACTTCCCCCGGTTTAATCCACTCACCCAGCTTACGCCGGTTCAGCAGCAGGCCGGAGTAGGGCGCATGAATATATTCACAGCCCGCCAGCGGCGTGGGCGGATGGCGCAGGGCAGGAGAGACGCCCGGATCGCCGCTGATATAGCCGCTTTCGGTGAGCGCATTAATGATTGCATCGGCATCTTTTTCCGCCTGTTCCGCAGAGACATCGGCGACGCCGCGCAGCTCCAGCGTCACCGGCAGCAGACCGCGCGGCATCGGGTAGTCATCGCCAAAGCGTTTTGCCAGCGTCAGCCAGGGTTCGCAGCACGCTTCGTCGAACGGCTCACCGCCGGAAATCTGCGCCAGCAGCTGCACCTCACTGCCGAGCCAGCGCGCCAGCGGTTCCACTTCAGACCAGGCGTGAGGCGTTGTATAGAGATGCGGCAGCGCATCCCAGTCGCAGTGCAGGTCGATCATCAGATCGGCCTGACTTGCCATACGCATCAGGGTATAGCGCTGCGACTCCAGCTCGGTTCTGGCTATCTGATCGCGGTAGTAAAGGTCGATGGCATCGCGGATCAGGCGTCTGTTTTCATATTCACTCTGCGTCAAAGACCCCGCCAGTTCAGCGGCCAGCTTCTCACCCAGCGCCGGAAAGCGCCGGTTAAAATCCTGGCCAGAGAGAGTATGAAAACGCCCCAGATGCGTGCCGTGCCAGTGCTGACCCAGCGCCAGCGGATTGGCTACCGGGACCAGCGTGATTTTCGCTTTCAGCTTGCCGGCGGACTCCAGCGCCAGCAGCTTCTGTTTAAGATACCAGGCAACCGCCATACCTGGCAGCTCATCGCCATGCAGGGCGGCCTGAATATAGACGCGCTTTTGCGAGTCGGTACCGAAATGAAAGCTGACTATCTCTCGCTGGGTGCCCAGCGAGGCGCTCAGTAATGGATGATGTTGTTGTTGCATAGGGCGGCCGGTGTCCTGTTTCTGAGGCTGCAGTAGCGCGCATGCCTGTTAAGGTGACTGAACAGAGTATAGTTCCGTTAAAAAAGCGGCGGCAAACGCGCCGCCGGAGATTCACGGCTGGACAGAGATATCTGTCGCGAAGTAGCGCTTCTGGATAGTGTCAAATGTGCCGTTTTTCTTCAGCTCATCAAACGCGCCGTTGAGCGCCGCTTTGAGTTCAGTGTCGCCTTTACGCAGGCCGATAGCGGTGCCAGGGCCAATCAGCGGGTCCTGCACAATCGGGCCGGCCAGCGCAAAATCTTTCCCCTGTGGATGTTTCAGAAAACCGATAGCCGCCTGCGCAGCGTCGGTAAACACCGCGTCCAGACGGCCGGAGATGAGGTCGCTTTCCACCTGAGCCTGGTCGCCATACGGCACCACATTGACGCCGTGCGGCTGCCATTTAGCGCGCGCATAACGCTCCTGCACCGTACCCTGTTCCACGCCCACGCTTTTGCCCTTCAGCGACTCTGCGGTCGGCAGCAGGCCGGAGCCTTTACGCGCTATCAGCTGCACGTGCGTGTCATACATCGGTTCGGTAAAGTCGATCTGCTTCAGGCGCTCTTCGGTCACGCCCATATCGGAGAGGATAGCGTCAAACTTGCGCGCCTTCAGCGCCGGGATCATGCCGTCAAACTGGCTTTCCACCCAGACGCATTTGGCCTGCATCTGCGCGCACAGCGCGTTGCCCAGATCGATATCAAACCCCACCAGCTTGCCCTGCGGGGTTTTGGACTCAAACGGCGGATAGGTCGGATCAACCGCGAAACGCACCTGATCAATCTTTGCCTGCGCGCCAAAAGCGCAGCCAGCCAGCAGCGCCAGCGCTGCGGTATTGCGCAGACGCGCGGTAAAACGGGAGTGTGCCATAAACGGGTTCTTCTGTTGTAAAAGCGGGTATTCCGAGAGTACCCCCCGCGGTGGCGGATGGCAATTAGAGGATTATTTTCATCACGTTACCATTATGCAGCCGCTGGTAATCGTTAATATTCAGCACTACGGATCTCTCCAGCACTCCGGCATTAAACGCGATTTCGCCATAGCGTTCAAACAACAGCGGATCGACTACCAGCCGTAAATCTTCATGAAAGCTAAACGGTGGAATCGCCCCAAATACACAGGCGGTCAGGGCATCCACTTCTGCCGGGGAGGCCAGCGAGGCACGACGTCCACCCACCGCAGCCGCCACTTTACTCAGGTCCGCCTGCCGATCGGCCGGCAGCACCGCCAGTACATATTGCTTGATACCGTTACCTTTGACATGGCACACCAGCGCTTTCGCACCCTGGCCCACCTCTGTACCTCGCAAAGCCGCCACTGCTTCACACTTCCCGTTCGCTGCATGCTCCAGCAGGCGATATTGAGCGCCGTGCTGGTCGAGCAGGGCGATAAGTTTTTCATGGGTGGTCATGGGATGCGCCCTGTTGAGCCAGCAGCGCAATCAGCGTTTGCCGCATGTGAGATTGTTGTGGCAACAAACCCATTTCCAGCCCCAGCGGCCTGAAAGCGCGATTCAGCACATTCAGGGTTACGCTCTCTTTATCCTGTTCGATATCTGACAGGGTACGCCGGCTGATGCCAGCCAGCGCCGCATAGCGATCCTGTGAAAATCCCAGCACCTGTTTGCGGAGTTGCATAAGTAACTTGCCGTGGCTGGCTTTTTCTTCAATCGACTGACGTAATAACGCCAGGAATAACGCTTCACGTTCAAACGGCGTCATGGTTTTCATCATAATTTCCACCCTGCGATGCGCTCATCCAGAAAATTGAAGCCAACGCCGGGCATTTCGAGAATTGACGCAGGCACACCGCGTTGCGCCAGGCGCACCTTAAGACCAGTCAGCTTTTTCGCTAGTATACGTAGCGCCTCCAGTAACCTTTTCTCAGAGACCAGATAGTTCAGACGTTGTGCAATCAGATGCCAGTTGTACTATTGCATAGGTAAAGTCATAAGCCAGTAATGCTTCGCTGCCACGACCAGGCTGGGGGGCTTTAACATTGAGCATGGCAGCATCATGCCAGACTCCGTCAAGGCAAAGTTGTAAGGTCAGCATAACCAGCCCTCTTTGAGCAATATATTGCTCAATATTAGCTGGATTTACTTTTTTTGAGAAGAATGCTGCTCACAATAATTCCTGGTTACTAATTTTGAGCAGCATGTTGCACAATTGGTTACTTATGACGGACGCGCAAATTGTTAACGATCGCGCTTAAATCCAGATCCTGGTCCTGCAGCAGCACCATCAGGTGATAGAGCAGGTCGGAGGCTTCGTTGGTCAGTTCATGACGATCGTTCACCGTGGCCGCCAGCGCGGTCTCCACGCCCTCTTCGCCAACCTTCTGCGCAATACGCTTGGTGCCGCTGGCGTAGAGGCTGGCGGTATAGGAGCTGGCAGGATCGGCATCTTTCCGCGACGCCAGCAGCTGCTCCAGTTGATAGAGGAACGTCCACTCCGGGGCGGCAGGCGAGAAGCAGCTGGAGGTGCCAAGATGGCACGTCGGTCCGATGGGGTTCGCCAGCACCAGCAGCGTATCGTTATCACAGTCTGGCGTAATGCTCACCACTTGCAGAAAGTGGCCGGAGGATTCGCCTTTGGTCCAGAGCCGCTCTTTGGTGCGCGAGAAAAAGGTGACGTTGCCTTCCGCCAGCGTTTTTTCCAGCGCCGCCTCATTCATATAACCGTGCATCAGCACTTCGCCGGAGACGTTGTGCTGCACGATAACGGGCATCATGCCCGCGGTTTTGACCCAGTCCAGGCGGGCCAGTTGGTCTGCTGTTAACACGCGCGAATCTCCACACCGTTGTCGATCAGAAAGTTTTTCAGCTCACTGATATTAATAATCTGCTTATGAAACACCGACGCCGCCAGGGCACCATCAACGTTTGCCTGCGTAAAGGCGTCAAGGAAGTGCGGCATGGTGCCGGCACCGCCGGACGCGATTAGCGGCACGTTGCACACTTCGCGGACCTTCTGCAGCTGAACCAGATCGTAGCCGTTACGTACGCCATCCTGATTCATCATATTCAGCACGATCTCGCCCGCGCCGAGCTTCTGCACTTCCCGCACCCAGTCAAGGGTTTCCCACTGCGTTACCCGGGTACGCGCTTCATCACCGGTATACTGGTTAACGTGATATTTACCGCTCGCCTCATCAAACCAGGTATCGATACCCACTACTATGCACTGCACGCCAAAACGGTCGGCGAGACGGGTGATCAGCGTCGGATCGGCCAGCGCCGGGGAGTTGACAGATATTTTGTCAGCGCCAAACTGCAGAATGCGCGCGGCATCCTCCTCGCTTCTGATGCCGCCCGCGACGCAGAACGGAATGTCGATCACTTCCGCTACGCGGGAGACCCAGCTTTTGTCGACCACGCGGCCATCCGATGAGGCGGTGATGTCATAAAACACCAGCTCGTCGGCCCCTTCCTGCGCGTAGCGCTGCGCCAGCGGCACAATGTCGCCGATGATTTCGTGATTGCGGAACTGCACGCCTTTTACAACCTGTCCGTCACGCACGTCCAGACAGGGGATTATCCGTTTTGCCAGCATGAAATCGCCTCCGCTACCGTAAATTTATCTTCCAGCAGGGCACGACCGACGATCACACCCTGCGCACCGCTGCCGCGCAGCGCGGCGATATCCGCCAGCGAGCCGATGCCGCCGGAACTCTGAAAGGCGATGTCCGGAAAAGCAGCAGACACCTCTTTATACAGCGCTACGTTAGAGCCGCTCAGCGTGCCGTCGCGTGAAATGTCAGTGCAGAGCACATGCTTCAGGCCCACCGGCTGATACCAGCTAATCACCTCTTCCAGCGTAACGCCCGCCGCTTCCTGCCAGCCGCTGATCGCCACTTCTTTACGGTTAGCCGCGTCGATGCGCACATCCAGCGCCAGCACGATGGCGTCGGCACCGAATTCGCTGAACCAGCTTTTCACTTCTTCCGGCTGTTTGACTGCCGTTGAGCCGACCACCACGCGCGTGGCCCCGGCGGCAAGCAGGGCGGCCACATCATCACGCTGGCGAATGCCGCCGCCAACCTGCACCGGTACGCTGACGCCGCGCAGCAGCGTGGTCAGCAGCGGGATCTGGCGCTTAGCCGGATCTTTTGCACCGGTCAAATCCACCAGGTGCAGCACACCGGCGCCCTGGCGTTCATACTCCTGCAGGCGCGGCAGCGGATCGCTGCCGTAGTCGCGCTGCTGACCGTAGTCACCCTGATGCAGGCGCACCACCTTGCCATCAATCAAATCTAACGCGGGGATAATCATTACATCTCCAGAAAGTTTTTCAGCAGCTGCGCGCCCGCTTTGCCGGAGCGCTCGGGGTGAAACTGCACGCCAAAGAAGTTATCTTTCTGCAGTGCGGCGGTAAAAGGCAGGCCGTAGTCACACTGCGCAATCGTGGCGGCGTTAACCGGCATCGCGTAGCTGTGCACAAAGTAGAAGTAGCTGCCATCCGGAATATCGCGGAACAGATGGTGTCCCGCTTTGGCGGTGATCTGATTCCAGCCCATGTGCGGCAGCGGCAGGCCCTGCGTATCCATCAGCGCCACCGGCTCATCAACGATACCCAGCGTGCTGATGCCGCCATTCTCATCGCTGCCGCGTCCCAGCAGCTGCATACCGAGGCAGATCCCCAGCACCGGCTGCGTACAGGCTTTGATCAGATCAATCAGCTCGCGCTCTGCCAGCTGGTTCATCGCCGCCTGTGCGGTGCCGACGCCCGGCAGCAGCAGTTTATCGGCGCGCAGTACCACATCGGCATCGCGGCTCACTTCAGGCGTATAGCCGAGGCGCTCAATCGCCCATCTGACCGACGAGAGGTTGGCGCAGCCGGTGTCGAGAATGACCACGTTCATCACAGCACTCCTTTTGAGCTCGGCAGGGTATTCCCCTCGACGCGGATCGCCTGGCGCAGCGTGCGGCCAAAGGCTTTGAACAAACTCTCCACGCGGTGGTGATCGTTACGGCCTTTGGTTTTCAGGTGCAGCGTGCTCATCATGGCGTAGGAGAGCGAGCGGAAGAAGTGCTCGACCATCTCAGTGCTGAGATCGCCTACGCGCTGGTAGCTGAACTCCGCTTTGTATTCAAGATGCGGCCGGCCGGAGATATCGAGCGCGCAGCGCGCCAGACACTCATCCATCGGCAGCACAAAGCCGAAACGGCCAATGCCGCGCTTGTCGCCCAGCGCCCTGAGCAGCGCTTCGCCCAGCGCCAGGCCGGTATCCTCCACCGTGTGGTGATCGTCAATATAGAGGTCGCCTTTGACGTCGATATTCATGCGAAAGCCGCCGTGTACCGCGATCTGGTCCAGCATGTGGTCAAAAAAGCCGACGCCGGTGTTGATTTTGCTGCCGCCTTCACGGTCGAGCCACACTTCCACTTTGATCTGCGTCTCTTTGGTGTTGCGGTTGACCAGCGCATAGCGGTCGCGTTTGGTGAGCTGCGCCTGAATGGAGGCCCAGCTCTCGCCTTCGGCGCCGTAGCGCAGGCCCTGAATGCCCATGTTTTCCGCCAGCTGCAGATCGGTCTGACGGTCGCCAATCACATAGCTGCTGGTTTTATCCAGCGCGCCCTCTGCCAGCCACGCCTCAACCAGCCGGGTTTTGGGTTTACGGCAGTCGCAGTTATCGGCGGGCAGGTGAGGGCAGATCAGCACATCGCTGAAGTTGATTCCCTGCGAGGTAAAGATCTGCATCATCAGCGTATGCGGCGCATCGAAATCGGCCTGCGGGAAGCTTTCGGTACCCAGACCATCCTGATTGGTGATCATCACCAGCTGGTAGCCCGCTTCCTGCAGCGCCAGCAGCGCGGGGATCACATCTTTCTCCAGCGCCAGCTTATCCAGGCGATCTACCTGAAAGTCAGACGGCGGCTCGGCAATCAGCGTGCCGTCACGGTCAATAAAAAGGATCTTCTGGCTCATGCTTGCTCCACGGAAAAGGCTTGCAGCGCGGCGATCAGGCGCTCGCACTCGGTTCGGGTACCAATTGAGATGCGCAGGCATCCGGCAAGACCGGGATTTTTGTTCTGGTCACGCAGAATAATGCCCCGATCCCACAGCGATTTAAACACGGCTGGCGAGTCGGTGAAGCGCGCGAGAATGTAGTTGGTCTCGCTCGGAAACACCTGCTCCACCACGGGCAGCTGCGGAAGCTGTTCATACAGCCATGCGCGGTTCGCGTTGAGTTCAGCGACATGCTGACGCATCAGCGCAATGCCCGCCTCGCTCAGCGCCTGCGCCGCAACGTCAGCGACCGGCGTGGCCAGCGGATAAGGTGCGATCACCTTCATCAGCAGATCGATAACCGGCTTGTTAGCCAGGGTGAAACCGCAGCGCAGACCCGCCAGCGCGAACGCCTTTGAGAGCGTGCGCAGGATCACCAGATGCGGATACGCCTGCAGCCACGCCGCAAGCGTTGCGGCCGGGCAGAACTCAATATACGCCTCGTCTGCTACCACCAGCGCTTTACCGGCGGTCATGTCCAGCAGCGCCCGGATATCATCCTGATTGATCAGGTTACCGGTCGGATTGTTCGGGCTGCAGAGGTAAACCACTTTTACGCCATCGAGCTTACCGGCAATGGCCGGCAGGTTAAGCTGCCAGTTGTCCAGCGCCGGCACGGTACGGTACTCAATACCGATGGTTTCGGCGCTGACGCTGTACATACCATATGTCGGCGGACAGAACAGAATGGCATCTTTGCCCGGCTCGCAGAACGCGCGCATCAGCAACTCGATGCCCTCATCAGCGCCGCGGCTGACCAGAACCTGCTCCGGGGTTAAACCGGCGTAGGCGGCATAGCGCTCAATCACCAGCCGCGGCTGGCACTCCGGATAGCGATTCAGCGTCTGCTGTGACAGCTCAAACGGCACCGGCAGCGGAAATTCGTTAGCGTTCAGCCAGACATCTCCGTTGCCACCCAGGCGACGCGCTGACTGGTAGGGCGTCAGGGCGCGGACGTTAGCACGCGCTAACGTTTCAATTTCAGTGCTCATGCTTGCTCCTTCAGGGCGGCAACGCGCAGGGTAACGGCGTTTTTGTGCGCATCAAGCTGCTCGGCGGCGGCCAGGGTTTCAATGGTGGCGGCCAGGTTCATAAAGCCCTGCGGCGTCAGTTCCTGCACCGTCATCCGCTTCTGGAAATCTGCCAGTCCGAGGCTGGAACTGGTGGCGGTATAGCCATAGGTTGGCAGGACGTGGTTAGTGCCCGAGGCGTAGTCACCGGCAGATTCCGGTGACCAGTCGCCGAGAAATACCGAACCGGCACTGGTGATAGCATCGACCAGATCGCGCGGCTGGCGCGTCTGAATGATCAGGTGCTCCGGACCATACTGGTTTGAAATCGCCACGCACTGCGCCAGATCCTGCGCCACGATCAGGCGGCTGCTCGCCAGCGCCTGACGCGCGGTGGCGGCGCGCGGCAGTGCGGCCAGCTGCGCCTCAACGGCCTGTGCCACCTCTTCGGCCAGCCTCTGCGACGGCGTCAGCAGGATCACCTGAGAGTCAGGACCGTGTTCCGCCTGCGACAGCAGGTCAGAGGCGACAAACGCGGGCGTCGCCCCTTCATCAGCGATCACCAGTACTTCAGAGGGGCCGGCAGGCATATCGATAGCCGCGCCGTCGAGCCGCTGGCTGACCTGACGCTTCGCTTCCGTCACCCAGGCGTTGCCCGGGCCAAAGATTTTGTCCACTTTCGGCACCGATTCGGTGCCGAAAGCCAGAGCAGCAATCGCCTGCGCGCCGCCGACCTGAAACACCTCCTGCACGCCGCACAGCTGTGCGGCATAGAGAATTTCATCGGCAACCGGTGGCGGCGAGCAGAGCACTACGCGGCCGCAGCCAGCGATGCGCGCCGGCGTTGCCAGCATCAGCACGGTGGAAAAGAGCGGCGCAGAGCCGCCCGGAATATAGAGGCCTACCGACTGCACCGGCCGCGTAATCTGCTGACAGCGCACGCCGGGCTGCGTTTCGACATCCACCGTGGCCAGAATCTGGGCGTTGTGGAAGGTCTCAATATTGCGCACGGCAACCGCCATCGCCTGTTTAAGCTCGTCGCTCAGGCGTGCGCTGGCGGCCTGCATCTCTGCCGCAGAGACGCGCAGCTGGCTGACCTGCGCCTTATCAAACTGCGCGCTGAAGTCGCGCAGTGCCGCGTCGCCGCGCGATTTCACTTCCGCCAGCACGTTCTGCACGGTGGCGCTGACGGTGGCAGAAGCGGCAATGGCCGGACGCTGCAGCAGCGCCTGCTGCTGTGCGGCGTCGCACTGCTGCCAGCTGATTGGGGTCATCAGGGTGCTCATCGGTTACTCCAGCATTTTTTCAATCGGCAGCACCAGGATCGAGCTGGCGCCCAGCGCTTTCAGTTTTTCCATGGTTTCCCAGAACAGCGTCTCGCTGCTGACCATGTGCATCGCCACGCGGCTCACTTCGCCCGCCAGCGGCAGCACGGTAGGGCGCTCGGCGCCAGGCAGCAGGGCGATAACCTCTTCCAGCCGCTCGCTCGGCGCGTGCAGCATGATATATTTTGATTCGCGCGCTTTGATCACGCCCTGGATGCGCGTCATCATGGTGTCGACCAGCGCCTGCTTGGCAGCCGGCAGCTCGCCGTCGCGCTGGATCAGTACCGCTTTGGAGCGGTAGATCACCTCGACCTCACGCAGGCCGTTGGCCTCCAGCGTGGCGCCGGTAGAGACCAGATCGCAGATCGCATCAGCCAGGCCTGCGCGCGGCGCGACTTCTACTGAACCATTCAGCAGGCAGGATTTAAACGGGATACCCTGTTTGTCGAGATACTGTTTCAGCAGATGTGGATAGGAGGTGGCGATACGGGCGTTGTTCAGGCACTGCGGACCGGTGTAGTCGGCATCTACCGGCATCGCCAGCGACAGGCGGCAGCCGCCGAAATCCAGACGACGCAGCGTAAAGTAGCGCGGATCCTCACCCTGTGAGCGGCGGGTCAGCAGCTCCTCTTCCAGCACGTTCTCACCGACAATGCCGAGATCGACCACGCCATCCATCACCAGACCGGGAATATCGTCATCGCGCACGCGCAGGATATCGATAGGCATGTTCTCCGCAAACGCAATCAGACGCTGCTGCTGAAGGTTGATTTTGATGCCGCAGCGCGCCAGCAGTTCGCGTGATTCATCACTTAAACGGCCAGATTTCTGCATAGCTATGCGTAAACGGGTGTTATCTAACATGGTTCCTGTCCTCTTATTTGATCCTGTCTGAACGTGTTACGTTTGCGTTCGCCCATAAAAAAAACCCCCGGAAGATGATCTTCCGGGGGCTCTCTTTGCGCTCGCACCACTGGAAGATCCTGAACGTCTCCCAGCACACATCGCCTGAAAGACTAGTCAGGGTGATGGTGGTGATGATGGTTGAACTGAACGCGTGTCATAATAAATTCCGTTGCTGAATGAGTATTCATTTGCGTGCTGATTAACCTAGCGAAGATGGCGCGGCTTGGCAACCCTTTTTTAACGTCAGTTTACGGAACCTTCCGCAACACTTTGCGCTGGTTTGCCGGGCGGCGCCGCTCTAAGATGAGATAACGATGGCGCGCAACAGCAGGAGCAGAGATGAAACGAGTCGCGATTACGGGTCTGGGCTGGCTGGGGATGCCGCTGGCAATGGCGCTGACGGCGCGGGGCTGGGAAGTGACCGGCACAAAAACCACGCCGGATGGCGTTGAAGCCGCGCGGCGCTGCGGCATTGAGGCGTATCAGCTGAAACTGACGCCGGAAATTGAGTGTGATGCTGACGAACTTGAGGCGCTGATGCAGGTGGATGCGCTGGTGGTTACGCTGCCGGCCAGCCGCACCGTGCAGGGGGCTGACGCCTATATGCAGGCGGTACAAAACGTGGTGGACACGGCGCTGGCAAGCCGGGTGCCGCGCATTATTTTCACCAGCTCCACCTCGGTCTACGGCGCAGGTGAGGGGATCATGAAAGAGCAGAGCGCGCTCCAGCCGGAGACAGTCGCCGGCAAAACACTGGTCGAGCTGGAGCACTGGCTGCACGGCCTGCCGGGCACCAGCGTGGATATTCTGCGGCTCGCCGGTCTGGTGGGGCCGGATCGCCATCCTGGTCGCTTTCTGGCCGGGAAAACCGGGCTGGAACAGGGCAGTCACGGCGTGAACCTGGTGCATCTGGATGATGTGGTAGAGGCGATTATGCTGCTGCTGCAGCGGCCAAAAGGCGGGCACACCTACAACCTCTGCGCGCCGCATCATCCGTCGCGGGATACGTTTTATCCTGACGTGACAAAGAAGCTGGGCCTGGTGCCGCCCACGTTCAGTGCGCAGTCCGGCCGCCCGACCGGCAAACTGATTGATGGCACAAAAATCTGCGATGAGCTCGGCTTTGAGTATCGCTACCCCGATCCGGCACGCATGCCGCTGGCATAAACCCGGCGGGAGATCTGCGTCTCCCGCTGCGGCTCAGACGCCCAGCCGATCGCGCAGCGCATACCATACGGCGCCCATTGCCGTCAGAGGAACTTTAAACCGGCGTCCGCCAGGGAATGGCAGATGCGGCAGCCGGGCAAAGGCATCAAACCGCTCCGCCTGACCGCGCAGCACCTCGGCAATCAGCCTGCCGGCGAGATGCGTGCAGGTTACGCCATGGCCGCTGTCGCCCTGCATAAAATAGGCGTTCCGCTCCAGCTGACCAAACTGCGGCATCCGCGACAGCGTCAGCAGAAAATTACCGCTCCAGCGGTGGCTGATTTTGATATTGCGCAGCTGCGGAAATGTGCGCTGCAGCTTGGGCAGGATCAGAGCGTCAATGTCAGCTGGTTCGCGCGCGCCATATACCACGCCTCCGCCATACAGCAGACGGTTATCCGCGGTAAGACGAAAGTAATCGAGCAGATAGTTACAATCTTCCACGCAGTAGTTGTTAGGCAGCAGCCCGAGCGCCTGGTCGCGGCTCAGCGGTTCAGTGGTCACAATCTGCGAGCCGCACGGCATGCTTTTGCGGCTCAGGCGCGGCTCCAGCTGCGCCGGCAGATAGGCGTTGCCGGCAAAGATCACAAAGGTAGCATGCACCTCCCCGTGCGCGGTGGTAATGCGGTGCGGTGCGCCGTAGTGCACGGCGAGGGCGGCGGAGTGTTCATAAATACGCCCGCCGTGGCGGCGGATCGCCTCCGCTTCTCCCAGCGCCAGGTTCAGCGGATGCAGATGCGCACCGCGCTTATCCAGCAGACCGCCGACATAGCGATCGGTAGCGATTTCCCGCCGGATGCCGCGCTCATCCAGCAGCTCCAGGCTCTGATTGCCGTAGCGCGCCCAGCTCGCCTGCTGACGATGCAGGTGGCCCATCTGCCGCGGGTTGAGGGCAGCGAAAATACCGCCCGGCCGGTAGTCGCAGCTGATGGCGTAGCGATCGATACGGTCGCGGATAATATCGGCACCCTCAAACATCATGCTGCCGAGCATCGCGGCGGTATCTTTACCGTAGCGCTGCTCGATCACATCCACGTCGCGGCTATAGGAATTAACCACCTGACCGCCGTTACGTCCGCTGGCACCAAAGCCGATGGTGGCCGCCTCCAGCACGACCACGTCGTAGCCCGCTTCGGTCAGAAACAGCGCCGAGGAGAGACCGGTAAAGCCGCCGCCGATAATACAGACGTCGCACTGAATACTCTCCTGCAGCGCAGGCCAGGGGGCGTGCGGATTAGCGCTGGCTGCGTAATAGCTCTCCACATGGTGCATCACATCCTCCTCAGGGTCGTGCCTGGTGATAATCGCTGGCGGCCTGAATAAAAGCAGCAAACAGCTGGCGTGAAACCGGGTTCTGCTCAGACTGCCACTCCGGATGCCACTGTACCGCCAGCGCAAAAGGGTGATGACGCAGGCTCACCGCCTCAATCACGCCATCTGCGGCGCGTGCTTCTATGCGCAGCTGCGGACCCGGCGTGCGTACGCCCTGCGCATGCAGTGAGTTAACGGCGAAGGGGGCCTGGCAGTCAGGCAGCTGACTCAGCAGCCCGCCCGGTTCCGGCGTGACCAGATGCGCCGCAGCGTACTGTTGCGACAGCGGCCGGGCGGGGTCTTCACGGTGATCCTGAAACCCGTCAACCTGATGCAGCTGACGATAGAGCGCGCCGCCATTGGCGACCACCAGCTCCTGCAGGCCACGACAGATACCCAGCAGCGGCATCTGCCGGCTGGTGGCCCAGGTAATGGCCGCAAAGGCCAGGCGATCGCGCCCCGGATCGCTGTGCGCTTCACTGCCCGCTTCGCCATAGTGCCAGGGTTCAATATTGCTGGGGCTGCCGGGCAGCAGCAGGCCGTCCAGCAGCGCCATGCTTTGCGCCAGCAGCTTTGGTGCCTGCAGCAGCTGATGCGGCAGCGGCAGCGGTACGCCACCGGCCGCGACCACCGCATCCGGATATTTATTGTGCAGCGTCTGAGCGGGGTGGGGACCGGCCATGTTCTGGCACATCACTATTCCGATCAGCGGTTTTACAGCATCTGTTATCATCGGGTTACCACGCTGAGAGTGCTGACGCTCTGCCGGCAAATTCAGGCAGGCGTTTAAGCGAGCCTGTTATTCTCAATCTAATCTGCCCGCGCCGAACTGCAAACCAGATTGTTACATTTGCACACTATTTGTGTTGGCGCTATGTTAGAGCTGTAGTTCGGAATTAAAGCATCGCGCAAACCTCATTAACGGTAACTGGCGGGTGGTATATGACGAATATCGTGGAAGTAGAAGATTTCACGCGGCACAGTGAAGAGAAGCGAACAAGCGCGTTCCAGCTGGAGGTGAAAACCTGGCTGGAACGCCATCCCGAAACGCAGTATGTCGATATCCTGTTAAATGATTTAAATGGTGTTTTTCGCGGTAAGCGCATTCCGGTTGCCGCGCTGCCAAAGCTGGAAAAAGGGTGTTACTTTCCCGCCTCTGTTTTTGCCATGGATATTCTCGGCAACACCGTTGAGGAAGCCGGTCTCGGACAGGCACTTGGCGAACCCGACAACCTCTGTATTCCTGTTCCTGGCACGCTTATCCCTTCTGCTTCCGATCCGCAACGCATTGCCCAGCTGCTGCTGACGATGTGCAACCAAGATGGCACTCCCTTTGACGTTGAACCCCGAAACGTGCTGAACCGGCTGTGGCAGCAGCTGCGCAATCGCGGGCTGTTTCCGGTGGTAGCGGTAGAGCTGGAGTTCTATCTGGTTGATAAGCAACGTGACGCCGGCGGCTTTATTCAGCCACCGTGCTCGCCGGGCAGCGCAGAGCGCAACATGCACTGTCAGGTTTACTCCGTGGATAATCTCGACCATTTTGCTGACGTGCTGCGCGATATCGACGCGCTGGCGCAGCGGCAGGGGATCCCGGCCGATGGGGCACTGGCAGAAGCCTCGCCGGGGCAGTTTGAGATCAATCTGCATCACACGCAGGATATTCTCAAAGCGTGTGATGACGCGGTTCTGCTGAAGCGGCTGGTGCGACAGGTAGCGGAAAATCACGGTATGACCGCCACGTTTATGGCGAAGCCCTATGAAGAGTATGCCGGCAGCGGTATGCACGTACATATCAGCATGCTCGACGCGGCGGATCATAACGCTTTCTCTCTCGATGATGGCAGCAACTCGCCGCTGCTGAAGCGCGCGCTGGCGGGCATGATTGACCTGATGCCGGCGTCAATGGCGCTGCTGGCGCCCAACGTCAATGCTTACCGGCGCTTCTCGCCAGAGTCGTTTGTGCCGCTGCAGGCGTCGTGGGGACATAACAATCGCACCGTGGCGCTGCGCATTCCGTGCGGCGACAAAGAGAACCATCGCGTGGAGTATCGTGTAGCGGGTGCGGATGCAAATCCCTATCTGGTCGTGTCAACAATTCTTGCCGGTATTTTGCACGGTCTGGATAATCAGCTACCTTTACCTCATGCGGTGACCGGAAACGGACATGCGGCGGAAGGGCTGGCACTGCCGATTCGCCAGAGCGACGCACTCTATGAGTTTGAGAGCAGCTACCCGCTGCAGAAGCTGCTGGGAGAGCGTTTCAGCCGCGTGTGGCATAGCTGCAAGCAGTGTGAGCTGCGCGAGTTTGAGCGATTGATTACCGCTACAGAGATTGACTGGATGCTAAAGAACGCCTGACGTACAGAAGAATTGCGTTAACGTCTTGTGTCGATGGTATAAGTTGGGGCAAAATATGCCCCCTGCAAAAGACAGAACATAGCCGACGCATTGAGCGTCGGTTATTTTTTTGCATAATGTTTTTAATACATACATAACCGAGGCCGGACACGTATCCGGATAGATAGACACCGAAACACGCTTCTGCGTGAGATTTGAGGAACAAAGATGGGACTGTTTACAATTGCACCAGCACTGGCTGGTTCTCGCTTTCGTGATGATTACGGCGCGGCGACAATCGCAAACACTAATATCACTTCTCACTGCAGCACGTTGCGCAGTATCCCTGTGGTACAACTGACATCAGTTGCTGCTGTAGGGGGTCTGAACAATGTCGCTTAATACCTCTGCCGCACCTCAGCGTGCACATCTGAAAAAAACTCTGACCCTGCTTCCGGTCGTCATGATGGGCCTGGCGTATATGCAGCCAATGACCCTGTTTGATACCTTCGGCATTGTGTCAGGTTTAACCGACGGCCACGTCGCCACCGCCTATGCTTTCGCCCTGATTGCGATTCTGTTTACGGCTGTGAGTTACGGTAAGCTGGTACGCCGCTTCCCATCTGCGGGCTCCGCTTATACCTACGCTCAGAAAGCCATCAGTCCGCACGTCGGCTTTATGGTGGGCTGGTCATCGCTGCTGGACTATCTGTTCATGCCGATGATCAACATCCTGCTGGCAAAAAGCTACTTTGAGTCGCTGGTGCCGGGCATTCCGTCGTGGATTTTCGTTGTGCTGCTGGTGGCCTTTATGACCATCTCCAACCTGCGTGGTATCAAAACCGTGGCCAACTTTAACAGCGTCATCGTGGTGCTGCAGGTTGTAGTCATGGCCGTGATCACCGGTATGGTGGTTTACGGTGTGGCGCACGGTATTGGCTCCGGTACGCTGGTGAGCACGAAGCCGTTCTGGTCTGAGCATGCTCAGGTGGTGCCGATGATCACCGGTGCGACGATTCTCTGCTTCTCGTTCCTCGGCTTTGACGGCATCAGCTCGCTGTCGGAAGAGACCAAAGATGCTGAACGCACCATTCCGCGCGCCATTTTCCTGACGGCGCTGATTGGTGGTGTGATCTTTATCGCGGTCTCCTACTTCCTGCAGCTCTACTTCCCGGATATCTCGCGTTTCCAGAATCCGGACTCGTCACAGCCTGAAATCATGCTGTTTGTGGCCGGTAAAGCGCTGCAGATCGGGATCCTGATCTTCTCCGTGGTGACCGTGCTGGCGTCAGGCATGGCAGCACACGCAGGCGTTTCACGTCTGATGTACGTGATGGGCCGCGATGGCGTCTTCCCGCAGCGTATCTTTGGCTTCGTGCATCCAAAATATCGCACGCCGTCACTGAACGTACTGCTGGTCGGCGCGGTGGCACTGCTGGCTATCAACTTTGATCTGGTGACCGCTACGGCGCTGATCAACTTTGGTGCGCTGGTCGCGTTTACCTTTGTTAACCTCTCTGTGATCGCGCAGTTCTGGATCCGTGAGAAGCGTAACAAGACGCTGAAAGACCATCTCAACTATCTGGTGCTGCCTGTGATGGGCGCGCTGACGGTGGGTGCACTCTGGATCAATCTCGAAGAGACTTCCATGGTGCTGGGTCTGGTATGGGGCGCAATTGGTATCATCTACCTGGCGTTCGTAACCCGTACTTTCCGTAATCCGGTCCCGCAGTTCAGCGAAGAAGTGTGATGTTCGTGACCGGGTGCGCAGCGATGCGCACCCGGTCTGCTCTCTGCAGTACCTGCCTCCTGATATCCGTTACCTGCGCCTGCCGTTTCCTCTCTGTGCTTCCAACTCTTTGTTCATCATTACTCGTCCCTCAGCAGCAGCATAATGACGCCACTATCCCGGCGGGCCGGGCGATGGTGAAACCTAACGCTCACTGCTACATCGTCGATAACACGCCACACAGCTTTATTAAGCCACTGAGCCGCGTAATGAAGTCTGCTAACACCTTTTCGCGAATAAATCACAGTTTTTTATTTTATTCACAACTTAATAAGATAAAAAAATATCAATAAGAATATCTGCCCGCGTGCTTCTGCTAATTCATAAGCTGACTTATGTAAAGTTGCTTTATTTTTTGACTAAATTGATTGTGCTTTATTTAGCAGGATTGAATAATTATCAATATTACTCTCTGTGTCCTTTTAAAAGGAATATTAAATGGCGCTTCTCAGGCTCGTTACAGCGACAGGCTGTCAATTCATCCTCGGGGCTGCTCTCTGCAGCGTGCCTGTCTCCCGGGCTCAGGTTTCTAACTCAGGCGATTCATCTCTCACCTGTCAGCCATCGGGAGGCTGTTCAGGCAATATTGGTATTTTAGCCACGGGAACGGCAACCCTCTCTGATGGATCGTTTTCCAGCCTTTCAGACATTATCAGAGTAGGCCGGTTTGGCACGTTTTTGCTGACTGGCGCGACTACTCATCTCACTTCTTTTGACATGAGCCTCGGTGACAGCAGCGCGCCGGGCGCAGGTTCAGTGCTGGTGAGCAATGGCGGCCGTCTCTATCTACAGCGAAGTGAGATCTATGGCACCGTGACGGCCAGAGGCAGCGGTTCACACTTTAACTTGTATAATTTCGATAATAATTATTCATTAGATAAGGGATCGGTGCTCAATATACTGGATGGTGCAACAGGCAATGTTGCGCAAATAAACGGTTTAATCAGTGACGGCAGCACAATTAACGTTTCTGGTAAAGGTTCATACCTGAGGATGCATTCAAGCATACTCGTGGATGACCAGCGGTTAACAAACAGTACTATTAATATAGACAATGGCGGTCTGCTCGATATACGGGCGGGGACCAGTAGTAATGCCCCTCCAAAAAATATAATAGCGAACGGGAGTTTAATAAGCGTCAACGGCGCGAACTCAACTCTGCAGGTGGCTGACCTGATTGCCACTGGAACCAACCTGCAGGTTCTGAACGGTGGATTAGCCGATCTGACGGGCAATATGGTTCAGACCGGGGGGCGCCTGCTGCTTGCCGGAGGCGGCACTCTGACGGCAAATACCTTCAGCTTAACCGGAGGCTCAGGCTCAGCCCCGGCAACCCTCCAGATTGGTGATGCCACAAATGGAATAAATGGGCCAGGCGTGATCAATACCCGTTTAACCCGTTCAATTGCCCTGGCTTCAACGTCATCATCGCGTGCAGGCGTGGTATTTGATCACACCGGTTCAGATTATGTTTTTACCCATGCTCTCACAGGCAACGGGGATGTCGCCGTGTTATCCGGCACCACTACTTTGGCTAATCAGAACAGCTATTCAGGCACCACCTCTGTAACCGGCGGAGTGCTGCGCGCGGGAGCGGCCAACGCCTTAAGCAGAAACTCCCGCTATCGCCTGTCAGGCACAGGTACGCTGGACCTGAATGGCCTAAGCCAGGATCTGGGGCAGGTAACCAACGACGGCACCGTCATCGTAAGCGGTTCAGCATCACCAACCGTTGTGAATATGAATGCAGGATATACAGGCAGCGGACGGCTGTCAGTGGCTGGCGAGAATACAACGCTTAATATTACCGGACCGTTTACAAATGTGGGCGCTGTTGAGGCGGCATCCGGCGCAAAAATCACTGCAGCTGCGCTGACTAATAATGGCCGGGTCATGCTCAGAGATACCGGGACCACGCTCACGCTCGCAGACGGGCTGACCAGCAATGCTGACTTCAGCGTCACTGGCGGCGCAGCAGTTACCACCCGGCGCGTGACGAACGGCGGCACTATGCTGCTGAGTGGCGCAGGCAGCAGCATGCGTCTCTCCGGCCAGTATGACAACGCCGGCATCCTGCAGCTTGAAGAGGGTGCTGGCTTTACGTCAGGCACTTTCGTTAACGACGGCACCGTGCTGATTACCGGCAGCGGTACGCAGCTTCACACTGACACCCTGACAAACAACAGCACCGGTCTTATTGACCTTAACGGCTTTAGCCGGACGCTGGGCGACATCATCAACGCCGGTACCATCAACCTTGCCGGGAGCAGCGCCGGTGCGGTGCTGACCGTAAACGGCAACTACACCGGCTATAACGGCCTGCTGCTGTTTGGTACTGAACTGGGCGACGACAGCGCCACTTCAGATCGGCTGGTCGTGACCGGTGATGTAACCGGCACTACCCGGGTCCGGGTGAATAATCTGGGCGGTAGCGGCGCAGAGACGCTGAACGGTATTACGTTGATTGAGGTAGAGGGCAGCGCGGACAGCAGCGCCTTTACGCAAGAGGGCCGCATCGTGGCGGGCGCCTACGACTACCGTCTGGTGCGCGGGAACCGGGACTGGTATCTCACCAACCGTACGGATCTTGAAACCGGGCTTCCCATTATTCCGGATGAAGAAGAGGGCAACGGCAGCGGTGGCGATAATGGTGGCGGTGATGGTGATGGCGGCAGCGGTGATAACAGCGGTGGTGATAACGGCAGTGGCAGCGGGGGCAGCAGCGGTAGCGACGGCAGCGGCAAAGGCGTCATGGTGCTGCGTCCGGAGGGGGGCGCCTATGCGGCAAACCTGGCCACGGCTTCGACGCTGTTCGACACACGCATGAACGACCGCCAGGGCACCTGGTACCTTGATCCGGTCACGGGGGAAGAGAAGCATACTTCGCTGTGGCTGCGCACATCGGGCGATCATAACCGCCTGAACGCGGGCGGCGGACAGCTTTCAACCCGCGCTAACAGCAGCGTGACGATGCTGGGCGGTGATGTGGCGGCGACGGAAACGGCGCGTTTTGGTCTGATGGCGGGCTACGGCAACAGCAAAAGCAACACCGCATCAACCATCACCGGCTACCGGGCCCGGGGGCAGGTTAACGGGTACACTACCGGCCTTTACGGGACCTGGTTCGCGCAGGGCACGGACGAAAAGGGCCTGTGGGCAGACAGCACGCTGCAGTACAGCCGGTTTAACAACAGCGTAAATGGCGAAGATGAGGCGGGCGAATCATACCGGTCAGCAGGGCTGAGCGCCTCACTCTCCACCGGCTACGTGATCCCGCTAGGCGAAGAAGCGCGCACGGCATTCTTTCTGCAGCCGCAGGCGCGGGTGAGCTGGTCAGGAATTAAGGCGGATGATCATACCGAGCGCAACGGTACGCTGGTGCAGGGTTCAGGCCAGGATAACATAAGCAGCAGTCTGGGAATGAAGGCGTTCATGAAAGGTCACTCGCAGCTGGACGATAACACCGGACGCCAGTTCGGGCTGTTCGCGGAGGTGAACTGGATCCACAACACGCGCGAGTATGCGGTGCAGATGGATGGGGTCAGCGTTTCGCAGAGCGGCAGCCGCAACATCGCGGAGGCGCGCGTGGGAATAGACGGGGCGCTGGGCGGCGGCTTTGGCGTAAAAGGCACCATCGGACAGCAGGTGGGCGACAAAGGCTGGTCAGATACGGCGGCAGCGATAAGCATCAGTTACCGGTTCTGAGCCTGTGCGGCCTGATACGGGCCTGCGGCGGCAGGCAACACCCTGCCGCCGCAGCGCCTCTCCTCAGGAGACCAGCGCCTGAGCGTAGTGATAGAGCGCTTTCAGCTGCGCCATCTTATCCGCATCCTCTTCGTGCAGGCTGGCGAGCGACTCCAGCTCCAGAAGAAACGCCTGTACCCGCTCTGGATTTAACGCTTCGCGGCGATGCTGCAGCCAGCGCTGCTGCTCGCGATCGTCGAGGGTGCCGGGGAAATTACGCGCCCGGTAGCGGAACAGCAGCGGATTGACGCGCGCGTCGTTAAACGTAAGATCCAGCGCGGGCAGGTTCTGCGGCGCCGTCTGACGCAGAATATTCATGCCGGCGCGATCGGCATCGCTGAAGAAGCCGTCATAGAGCTGCGCATCAACATCCTCCGACGGCGTAAACGGCTCCGCTTCAGCAAACAGCGTCACCACTTTTTCGCGTACGTCGACGTGCTGGCGCAGCAGGGCGAGGTTCGCCAGACAGTGCTGGCGATCGATCCCGAGCCGCTCCGCATCCTCCGGGCGCAGCGTACTGGCCGGGGCCAGCACCGGGCACTTATTGATGTGCACCAGCTTGATCGGCACCGGAGCCGCATCGCCCAGTTCGCTCTGCCGCGTATAGAGGCGCTCGCGCAGCGCGTCCGGCTCCAGTTCCAGCAGCGGCGTCATATCACCCGCCAGGTCCGCCACAATCAGCGCATTTTTATTATCAGGATGCCACGCCAGCGGCACGATCCAGCTGGTATTGCCCCGCGCGGCGCCAAACATACCGGAGACGTGAACCAGCGGCTTCATCTGCGGAATATCAATCAGGGTCATCAGCTTCTGCTTATTACGATGCGCAAACAGAAATGCATACAGCTTTGGCTGCTTCTCTTTGACCAGTTTTGCCATCGCCAGCGTCGCCCATACATCCGACATCGCATCGTGCGCCTGTTCGTGCGCCACGCCGTTGGCTTGCGTGAGATGCTCCAGCTTAAAGCTGGGAAAGCCCTCATCATTTTCCGGCCAGACAATCCCTTCCGGGCGCAGCGCATAGCAGGCGCGCATCACATCCAGCAGATCCCAGCGCGAATTGCCGTTCTGCCAGCTCCAGCCGTAGGGATCAAAAAAGTTGCGGTAGAAGATGTTGCGCGTGACTTCGTCGTCAAAGCGCACGTTGTTATAGCCGATCACGCAGGTATTGGGCTGGGTAAACAGCGCGTGGATACGTGCAGCAAACTCCGCTTCCGTAACGCCGCGCGCGCGCGCAACCTGCGGCGTAATGCCAGTGATCATCACCGCTTCCGGCTGCGGCAGATAGTCATCTGCAGGCTGACAGTAGAACACCTGCGGTTCACCCATCGGGTTAAAGTCGGCATCGGTGCGCAGGCCGGCAAACTGGGCCGGACGATCCAGCGACGGGCTCTTCCCGAAGGTTTCATAATCATGGAACAGAAAGGTGAACTCAGAGGCGGGCACGGCGTTATCCTGGATTGAAAAATCAACCCACAGAATAGTCGGGCGTTTCAGTCAGTACAACCCTCATCCGCTGTACTGCGGGCGGACCTGAGTTTTTTCTGTACGGGACATACTTTTTTTCAATTTATTCAGATATCAAAGCGCTATTTGCCGTACAACGTGCGGCGGTAAATTCATTTTTAAACTGAGGACGATGTGTTGAAAAGGCGTGTGTGGGTAACTCTTTCTGGATTAGTGTTTGTGGCATCAATAGCGCAGGCGGATGACAGCCTGGCGTTTCCCGTGACGGCGCCGGGTATTGATGCCGCATCATGGGTATTAATGGACGCTACCACCGGGCAGATCCTCACTGCCGGCAATCCGGATGCGGAGCGTAATCCCGCCAGCCTGACTAAACTGATGACCGGCTATGTGGTTGATCGCGCCGTCGATCAGGGGAAAATTACCCGGGATGATGTTGTCACCGTAGGCAAAGATGCCTGGGCGGCCGGAAATCCGGTGTTTAAAGGCTCTTCGCTGATGTTCCTCAAGCCAGGCGATAAAGTCACGGTACGCGATCTGATGCGCGGGGTCATTATCGACTCCGGCAACGACGCCTGCGTGGCGCTGGCAGACTATGTCGCCGGCAGCCAGGAAAGTTTTGTCACCATGATGAACCACTATGTACAGAAGCTCGGTCTGACGCATACCCATTTTGAAACCGTGCACGGCCTCGATGCGCCGGGCCAGCACACCACAGCGCGCGATCTGGCGGTGCTGTCGCGCGCCATTATTAATGGCGAGCAGGACTTTTACGCCATGTACAGCGAAAAGACCCTGAGCTACAACGGCATTACGCAGAACAACCGTAACGGCCTGCTGTGGGATCAGCATCTGCATGTCGACGGCATGAAAACCGGGCATACCGAGAGCGCCGGGTTCAATATCGTTGCCTCCAGTGTTGAAGGGCGTCACCGGCTGATTGCGGTGATCATGGGCGGCAAAAGTTCCAAAGGACGCGAAGAGCAGGCGCGCAAGCTGCTGACGTGGGGGCAGAGCAACTTCGATACCGTGCAGCTGTTCCATGCCGGTAAGAAGATCGGCAACGAAAACGTCTGGTACGGCAATCCGCATAAAGTCGAGGTAGGCACCACGCAGGATATCTATCTGTCTCTGCCGCGCAGCGAAGTGGCTAACGTGATGGCGAAATATGTTATCGATCGCAAAGATCTTACCGCGCCGCTGAAAGCGGGCGAGCAGATTGGTGAGATTCAGGTACTGGATAAAGACAAACAGCTGGCGAGCTATCCGCTCTATGCGCTGCAGACGGTTGAAGAGGCGGGCATTCTTACCCGTATCAGCGACTACGTGAAGCGTAAACTCTGACAGGTTTAACCGTGGCGTTATCGCTGCGTTTCTTTATTGAAAGCAGAATGTAACGCCACGGTTACCTGATACGTACGGATAGAAAAAAAGCGGGAAAAAGCGGCGGCAGGGGCTGAAGCCAGCTGCCATGCCAGGGTAACATAGCGCGCAAATTTTTCCCGTTTCCGGATCACCATGTTACGCGCTGACAAGCCTGTCTCGTCGATTGAATTCTGGTTCTACCGCCACTACCGCGCCGTACACGGCGTGCGTATCGCAATCGCCTTTGTGCTCTGCTTTCTGTTTGTCAGGCTGACAAATATTCCCGAAGGTACCTGGCCACTGATTACGCTGGTGGTGGTAATGGGACCTATCTCAACCTGGGGAAACGTGCTGCCGCGCGTGATTCAGCGCATCAGCGGAACCTTTGCCGGGCTGATTTCCGGACTGATTGCGCTGAAGCTGGAGCTGATCTCGCTGCCGCTGATGCTGGTCTGGTGCTTTGCGGTAATGATTGTCTGTGGCTATCTGACGCTGGGCAAACATCCCTACATGGCGCTGCTGATTGGCATCACGCTCGGCGTGGTAGTAGGGGCGCCAGCCGGTGATTTCACCGTGGCGCTGTGGCGCGGCGGCGATGTGATTTTAGGCTCGCTGATGGCGCTGCTGTTCAGTGCCATCTGGGCGCAGCGCGCCTATATCCACTGGCGTATACAGCTTTCAGATGCGTTTGTCAGCATGGCAAAGATCCATCACGCCGGCTTTTCCCCTAATCTGGTCGAGAAGCCGCGTCTCAATACGCGCTTTCAGAAGCTGCTCAGCAGCGTGATCAGAATGCGCGCGCTGCTTGAGCCCGCCAGTAAAGAGACGCGTATTCCAAAATCGGTGTTTGAAGCGATCCAGACCATCAACCGTAACATGGTCAATACCATGCAGATGCAGATTGAAGCCTGGTGGGCCTCACGCGAGAGTCATCTGCTGCTGCTCAGTGCACCTGCGCTGCGGCGTACCCAGCAGATGACTGAAGAGACGCTGAACGCGCTGGCGCTGCTGCTGCAAAAAGGCGAGACGGAACAGGTTATCGCAAACAGCCACGCCCTGGAGGAGATAGTGCAGGAGCTGGAGGCGCTGATCGCCAGCGGCAGCGCGCAGCTTGAAACCACGGCGATTTACGGCTACGTCTGGCTGAGCCTGGAGCAGGCGCGGCAGCTGGAGCGCATGACCGATCTGGTCCGGCTGGCGCTGCGTAAATAGTTTTCTCCGGCAACCACTTAGTGCGAATCGCCCTTTCTTTGCGCTAAGATAAGAGCCAGTCTGAAATTTGCTGTGAGAATTGCTAACCCGGCTCAACAGCCGCTAAGCTACAACTCTTGACGTTATATGACTATTCCGCCTGCTGCTGCAGGCCTTAAGAAAGGTGCCAACATGGAAAATGCCAAGCAATCATTTCAGGACGTGCTGGAGTTTGTGCGTATGTTTCGTCGTAAAAACAAACTGCAGCGCGAAATTCACGATAACGAAAAGAAAATCCGTGATAACCAGAAACGTGTGTTGCTGCTGGATAACCTGAGTGAATATATCAAACCCGGCATGAGCGTGGAGGCGATCCAGGAGATTATCGCCTCTATGCGCGTGGACTATGAAGATCGCGTGGATGAGTACATCATTAAAAACGCCGATCTGTCGAAAGAGCGTCGCGACCTGTCGAAAAAACTGAAAAGCATGGGTGAGCCGAAAGGACACTAAGTGCGGCAGTAAGGTTTCACTGTGACGAGGTCGCCATTATGGCGACCTTTTTAATGCCTGCGCCAGGACCTGCAGCTGGCGGGCAATTTCGCTGTTATCCAGGCCATCCTGCTGCGGAGCGGCCGTGGTTTCGCGCAGAATCAGCCCGGTCTCGAGCAACGGCGCAGGCAGCGTCTCTCCGGCCAGCTGCGCCAGGATCCGGTCCACGCTGATACGCCCAAGCTGCTGCAGATCCTGCCGGATGGTGGTCAGCGGTGGCTGATACCAGGCGCTCTCTGCGGTGTCATCGTAACCAATCAGCGAGATATCCGCCGGGATCGCCACGCCGTGCTGGTGTAGCGCGCGCATCGCACCCAGCGCCATCTGATCGTTAGCCACCAACAGCGCCTGCGGCAGCCGATCCGGCAGCAGGGTGAGCAGTGCCTGATAGCCGGACGCCGCGCTCCAGTCACCCTCCAGAACACAATAAGGCTGCAGCTGATGCTGTGCCAGCGCCCGCTGCCAGTCCGCAAAACGTGCGCGGGCAGAGGCTGAGCGCGCCGGACCGTTCAGCACGCCAATTTCACGATGCCCCAGCGCCACCAGATGATCCACAGCCTGCCGCGCCCCGCAGCTACTCTGATACTGACACTGCGGCACCGGCGCGCAGGTTTCGACATCAAGAAACAGGGCGGGTTTACTGCCGCACTGCTGCTGAATCTGCGCCGCCTGTGCGGCATCCAGCGGCAGGTTAATCAGCAGGGCATCAACGCGCTGCGCCAGCAGCTCATTGACCGTATCGGATGCGGCGCTCTGCGCGTTAGCCATGGCGATCACCAGGTGATATCCCGCCGCCGCGGCCCGCTGCTGAATCGCAGAGGCGATCTGCGCCGGCGCCATCAGCGCCAGATCGCTGGTGGCCAGTCCCAGCGTGCGCGTTGCCTTTCCCGCCAGCTGCTGCGCCACCCGGTTGGGTACGTAGCTGAGTTCTGCCATCGCCGCCTCTACCCGGGCGCGCGTGCGTGCCGAGACCTGCGACGAATGGTTCAGTACCCGGGAAACCGTTTGATAAGAGACGCCGGCCAGGCGGGCGACATCATCCAGCGTTACAGAGCGCGCGGTCATTACATTCTCCTGAATTGACTGCGGCGAGTGTAACAAATTTTCCCGTTAGTCACCTGTTCCCGCGTTGTTCAGAGCCGGGTAACGCCCATGGCTGCCGCCTGCTGCTCCCACGCGAGCACCTCATCATAGTAGCTGCGGCGGGGCACGGAGAAACCGGCCAGCAGGTTAGCCTGCATCAGCGGTTTAAAATCCTCAACGTTGGCCAGTTCAAATAAGGCGCTGCGCAGTTTTTCCAGCAGCAGGCTATCGGTGCGGGAAGAGGTAATAAGCGGCAGGGCCGGGCAGAGCGGCGTCTCGCCAATAATTGTCACATCGGCCAGCGCCTGCGGCTGATACTTCTGCAGCAGCGCCCAGGTAATGCAGTCAATGGCGGCGATATCCGCTTCATTGCGGCGCAGCGCCGCCAGCGACTGCTGATGGCTGCCGCTGAAGTGCGTTTCGGCAAAAAATTTACCGTTCTCTGCAAGCGGTGCGATCGCATAGCGCAGGGCGTTGTAACCGGAGTGTGAGTCAGCGCTGTTGCATACGGCACGGCGTCCGCGAAAATCTTCCAGCATGCGGGCGTTCTCCGCCTGGCGCACCACCAGCCAGCTGCGATAACGCAGATCCTGGCAGCCCGCTGCGCACGACTGCATCGTACCAACCAGCTGTACCTCCGGCAGCTGACTGACCAGCGCATAGCCGCAGGTCTGGCTCAGCAGCAGATTGTCGTCGCGCCAGTGGGTAAGCAGATCGTCCGGGGCGACCACCTCTGCTGTCACATCGCGTTTTGCCAGCAGTTTCAGCAGCGCGCTGGTTGTCGCCGCCGTCGTCGCGCTGTCGATGTCATACATAGGTAAAGAGATAAGGTGCATAGGGCATCCCTGAGTGCATCAGCCTGTTCGGCAAATCAGTGTTTAAGGATAGCTGAGATTGATAAGCGAGAGGGTGGCTGCGGTTGTACAAAAAAGTTGAAGATGCGCACGAAAACTATTGGCTATCACTGCCTGCCGCGCTGGCGTACCCTTTGTTTATCGATTTATGCACACGTAACGCCAGGCGGTCCTGTCGCCGGCGGGGAGCACTGAAACATGAAAAAAATTGGCTTTCTCTCATTTGGTCACTGGACGCCGTCACCCCATTCTGCCACCCGTTCGGCGCAGGATGTGCTGCTGCAGTCTATCGACCTTGCGGTGGCGGCAGAAGAGCTGGGGGCCGACGGCGCCTACTTCCGCGTCCACCATTTTGCCCGTCAGCTGAGTTCGCCGTTTCCGCTGCTGGCGGCGGTGGGGGCGAAAACCCGCCGCATTGAAATCGGGACTGGCGTTATCGATATGCGTTATGAAAATCCGCTCTATATGGCAGAAGATGCGGGCGCAGCCGATCTGATCTCTAACGGCCGTCTGCAGCTCGGACTGAGCCGCGGTTCACCGGAGCAGGTGATTGAGGGTTATCGCTACTTTGGCTTTGATCCCCGCGCCGGCGAGAGCGATGCAGATATGGGACGCCGGCATACCGAGGCGCTGCTGGACGTGCTGCGCGGTGAGGGGTTTGCAAAGCCAAATCCGCAGCCGATGTTCCCGAACCCGCCAGGGCTGCTGCGCCTGGAGCCGTTCTCTGAAGGGCTGCGCGAGCGTATCTGGTGGGGCTCCGGCTCAAACGCCACTGCCGTCTGGGCCGCAGAGCAGGGGATGAACCTGCAGAGTTCTACCCTGAAAGATGATGAAACCGGCGAACCCTTCCATGTGCAGCAGGCGCAGCAGATCCGTGCCTACCGTGCAGCCTGGGCTGCCGCAGGCCATCAGCGCACGCCGCGCGTGTCGGTGAGCCGCAGTATTTTTGCGCTGATGAATGATACCGATCGCGCCTATTTTGGCCGCGGTGGTCAGGATCAGGATTCAGTCGGTTTTCTGGATGAGAAGACGCGCGCCATCTTCGGCCGCAGCTATGCAGCCGAGCCGGATCGCCTGATAAAGATGCTGGCAGAAGATGAAGGCATCGCAGAGGCAGATACGCTGCTGCTGACAATTCCAAATCAGCTCGGCGTTGATTACTGCGCGCACGTTATCGACAGCATCCTCACCCACGTCGCCCCGGCGCTCGGCTGGCGTTAACCGGCCGTTTGAAACCAGGGCCGCATAAATGCGGCCCCTACGTTGCATTATCATTCATGGCGCCCTGGCCGCGTAAAATCAGGGCCGCAATAATGCGGCCCTTACCGCCATTACAGGGGCGCCATTCATGGCGCCCTGACCGCGTATAAAACCAGGGCCGCATAAATGCGGCCCCTACGGTACACCATCATTGTAGGGGCGCCATTCATGGCGCCCTGGCCGCCGATGAAAACCGGCGCCGCTATGCGGTACCGCGCTCCCACCACAGCTTGTCCAGCGCATAATAGCGGTCGCGCTCTTCTTCTGGCTGATTGAGATCGCGCTTCCACGGCTTGGCGAGGATATAGTGCAGGTTTTTAACCTTATCCTGCTGCCACATAGCGCTGTGCTGAAATGGCAGCGTCTTCAGCGCGTTATAGATATAAGAGAGCGGCAGCCAGCGTCCGGCAAACACCTCATTCAGCAGATCCTGCTCGGAGAAGGGATAGCGCTTAAGATCGTCAATCTCCTGCACTTTCTGCTGCAGCCAGCTGAACACAGCGTTATCCGGTTTCAGCACCAGGAAACCGCCATTGAGATAAGCATCAAGCGTGGCGGGCGCCGTTTCACCCCGGTCATGCCAGGTATAGTGACAGTTTTCCGGCTGCCAGCTGGCCGGATAGCTCGCAATCTGGTTTGGATTACAGCGGCAGGCGTGGCAGGCGGCCAGCGCATACTTACCCATATCCAGCGTAAACAGCTCATCCATATTCTGCAGGACCAGCATATCGGCATCCAGAAAGACCACGCGCTCATAGTCGGTCAGCTCCCACGCGCGTAGTTTACTCCACACCTCGCCAAACTGTGCCGAGGCGTAGTGCTGCTCCAGCGCGCTGTCAGGCATCAGCGGTGCGACCGGATGGATCACGCAGCCCGCAGTCTGCAGCGCAGCGCGCGTGTCAGCATCGATTGCATCCGTTACCATCACAACCAGCGGCCAGCGGGTTTCACTGCGCTGAAGCGAACGGTGCAGCGCTTTCACGCCAATAACATAATCGGGCTGCGTCAGCAGCGTTACCCAGGCGAACATACTCTCTCCCTGTACAAACATCAGTCAAAAAGCGCGGTGGTATAGTCGTTACTGAAACGACGGGCAGGATCCAGCGTCTCACGCACCGCGCGGAACGCATCCCACTGTGGATAGATATCGCGCCACTGATAGCGCTGCGGATCGTAATATTTCCCCCAGTGCGGACGTCCGCCTTCGGCAGCCAGCAGCTTCTCCACCTCCGTCAGAAAATGCAGGCCCTCCTGCGACAGCGAGCCATCATCCGCGTAGTAGACTACAAAGCCAAAGAAGCAGGAGGGCTGCTGATGTGACGGGCTCAGCCAGCCCTCCGAGGCGCCGGTGCAGCGCAGGATAATCGGATAGTGCATATGCGGCTGATGCTCAGCGTACCAGGCTTTGATTTTGCTGATAACCTGCGGCGTTCTATCGAGCGGCACGGCAATTTCTACGTTGATCTGCGGCACCGCAATACCGCGACAAAAAAGCTGATAAATATCGCCGCTGACATCGGTGAAATCGCGGAACCGGGTGACGGTGCGGAACTGTTTACCGCCTTTACCGTGGATTTGCGTATCGCGGTGCATTTGCGCCAGCGTCTGATCGATCGTATGGTTCAGGCTGCTGTCGGCGTTATCGCCATGCTCAATCACCTGACGTCCGTTGGCGTGCCAGGCCTGCGTATCCTCATCGCTTGCCTGTTCAGCGTTCCAGACGTGCATCAGGTTGTCATCGACAAACCACCAGGCTTTGCTCAGCTCATAGTCGCTATTCCACTTCAGCAGATCCTGCTCCAGTCCATCGGCACTGACGGCAAACTTGTAGCAGGTAAATAAGCGAAACGGCTGGGTGCGCAGCGTAACCGCCGTCACGACGCCAAGCGAACCCAGTGCAACCTGCGCTGCCGGAAACTCGGGCTCACCGCGCGTAAACTCGCGTACGCTGCCATCAGCCAGCACCATACGGATGCGCAGCGCTTCATCGGCCAGTGAACTCTGCTGTAAACCCTGACCGTGGGTGCCGGTCGCCAGCGCGCCGGCCAGCGTCTGAACGGCAATCACGCCCGGCGAAGAGGCGAGCATGCGATCGCGTGCGGTTAAGGTGTCGTAAACTTCCTGCAGCAGCGTACCGGCTGCAAAAGTGATGGAATTGTCATCTTCAGCCACCACGCCGGTAAAGGCGCTCAGGTCGAGCAGCAGGTCATCAGGCTGCACGCAGAGCATCCGGCCTGGCGACAGCCGGCTGCCGACCAGACGCACTTTTCCGCGCGTATCGCGCAGCAGCTGCTGTAGCTCAGCTTCCGTTTGCGGCTGATGCAGCTGCTGACGCTGGCCCACGACAGAGTTCTGCGCCCAGTTCCACAGGGCCGTATCATGTTCAGTATCCTGGGTGTTGCGTAACGGATAGAGAAGGGCATCTTTGTTCACTTCAGTGTTCCTTAGTCTCAGGTCTGTGACGGTCCCGTTGATGAGATCAAGCGTAGACCATCACAGCGAACCCGCAGACGACGGGGCCTGGCGAATGTAACGCAGCGTTGCCGCCACAGCCAGCTGGCGGTTGCGGCGGATGGTTTCCGCTTCGCTGTCGTCAGGCGTGAACAGCGTATGAAAGGTGTAGCGGTTCGACACATGATGCACGCAGATACTGCTGATCAGGCGGTGCACATCCACGCTGTTAAGGTCGCGGTAAAACAGCCCCTGCTGCTGGCCACGCGTCAGTATCGCTTCAAGCAGATCGAGCGCGCTGCGGTTAAGCGTTTTGATCCGCTCAGACTGCATGATATAGCGCCCGCGCAGCAGGTTCTCGCTGCAGACCAGCCGCATAAAGTCCGGGTGCGCCACATGATAATCAAAGCTCGCCTCAACCAGTTTGATCATCGCCTGTTCCGGTTCGAGTGTGGCAAGCTGCAGGCTGGTTTCATGCTCGCGCATGGCGCGATACACCTGCTCCAGCACCTCAATGTAGAGCGCTTCTTTGCTGGTGAAGTGATAAACCACCATGCGTTTCGTGGTCTGCGCCAGCGCTGCAATCTGCTCCATGCGCGCGCCCGGCAGGCCATATTCGGCGAAAACAGAGAGCGCAGCCGCAATGATACGGCGCTTTAATCCTTCCGGATCGTTTTTGCGTTTACCGGGGGTCTCAGACATGGTTCTCACAGCGTTGATTAAAAACCCCATGATAACACAGGCATACTCCAGCCCGGACAGCAGTACGTGTGGCGCGAAGCCAGCGGTGAATTTCAGGCCGTAAGGAGCGAATTTAGAGAGCGCGCAGAGAGGAGATCATTTTTACTATAGGGCTGTTTTTTAGACGCAGTTCAGGAGAAATTATGTCAGTTCCCTCTTTAATCAGTACCAAAGAAGCTTCCCGGCTTAGCGCCTATGCGATGGGCATCGGCAGTGAATTGAATATGAAAGATGTTACCCGGCCAAAAAGTATGCTGGAGCGTGTTGTTGATATTTTTACATTTGGCGGAGTCAGAAGAGAAAAGGAGGAAGTCTATAAGTCAGTGATAGCTCAACTCAGAACCGAACTTCGTGATAGAAAAGTTACGCCAGATTCACTGCAAAATATGGAAAAAATAGAGCTACATCTCAATAAAATGGATATTACGTTAAGGCCTGATAGCCGGTATAACGCAATGCAGATTATCGTATCCAGAGGAAGCGAAAAAGCAGAGGGTTTTGTACCTGACAGCAATTTTACTGCTCTCTGTTCATCGATCATGCTCAGAGAAAAATTAGGGCTCAGCAGGGATAATGATCTTCTTATGCCATCAGGAGAAATTAATCTTACAGATATTCATGAAGCTAATTTGAATGCGAAGGATATTTTTTCGATTCTTAGTAATGTGCCTCCTCAGATAAAATTAATTACAACTGAAGAGAATACAGATAGGTTAAAACGTGAATATGATGAATTATCAGGAATGAATAATAATACTAAACCTTCTGTTAGCAATGAACCAGAACCAAAGATAAATACCTTAGAAAAAAGCATAACAAGCAATGATATAGTTTCTTTTATCGAATTTCGAAAAAATTCTGAGTCTGATCTCGGTCCTGCTACAGGATATTCTTCGAGTATATATTCAGACAGCGACACGTTGAGTCAATATTCCACGCTTGAAGGAGATACCGAAAGCAATACAACTCTTTATCACAATATGCGAAACCACAAAGACCTGTCGGTTAAAGTGAGTTAACTCTTCCATTGCTACCAAAGCCTGACCCTTCTGGCCAGCCTGATACACTACCAGCCAGTACCACATCAAAACGCAACATAGCAAAAAGCCCGCTCAGGTTTCCCTGAGCGGGCTTTTCTAATTC